>LBFQ01000072.1 GCA_000980735.1 Candidatus Caldipriscus sp. T1.2 | reverse complement strand
CTACTAACTATGGAGGATATCGCAAAGGCCGGTAGCATGTTGGGAAGTGGGGCGGTTATAGTCCTTGATAAAAGCGCAAGCTTAATATCCCTTATGAGGAGGACCGCGGAGTTTTTTGCGTACGAATCTTGTGGTAAATGTACCCCATGTAGGGATGGAACAACGTGGATGACGAGGATATTGGTAAGCGCGGAAAAGAAGGGAAGGCTTGATGACGAGGATTTAAACCTTTTGGAGGGTGTAATTGAGGATATAAGGGGTAAATGCTTCTGCCCCCTTGGAGAATCCGCCCAGATGACGGTGGGAGCATTTTTAAAGAAGTACGTAAATTATTCCCAAATTCGTCGGCTTTAAAATATCTTCTTGCATGAAAGGGGGGCGAAAGGGTATCGACGGCAGGTGAAACACCGCGGGATGCAGGCCGGGGTGGGCAACCCCGTCAACAAGCCCAAGAACCAAAATAAGTGCGAACGCGAATTACGCCCTGGCGGCCTAATTGACCGCCACCTCTTCCGGGAAGCTCCCCACCCGGCTCCCGGGAGGGGTCGGTTAGGGTGGGGTTCCCCTCAGGGTTTTCCCGTTTTCCCGAGGGGGAACTGGATAAAAACGGGCGTCCCCATCTCGGGAAGCGCCCCGATGCCCATGGGATGGGGCGAATCCAAAAGAAGGGGCTAAGCCTGTAACACATCCCGCGGCGAGTAACCTGTACGGACGCGGGTTCGATTCCCGCCGCCTCCACTTACATGCCCATAAATTTTGAACTCGACGAAGAGCATATTCTTCTAAGGGATACTGTTCGGGATTTTGTCCAAAGGTTCGTAAAACCTATAGCCCAAGAGATAGACGAAAAGGAGGAATTTCCATTTGAAAACGTGAGGAAGATGGGGGAGATGGGGTTTTTGGGGATAAAGGTCTCCCCCAAGTACGGCGGTGCGGGTATGGACACCTTAGCTTACATAATCCTAATTGAAGAGCTTTCAAAGGTTTGCCCATCTCACGGTGTAATAGCATCCGTAAATAACTCCCTTTACGCTTACGGGATCGAGAGGTTCGGAACGGAGGAACAAAAGGAGAAGTTTCTAAAACCCTTAGTTTCCCCGGAAAGCGCGGGGGTAATGTTAAAGAGCGGTAAGATAAACATAGGGGCATACGCCTTAACCGAGCCACATACAGGTTCAGACGCGGCGAGTTTAAAATCAAGGGCTATAAAGGACGGTTCAGGTACATATAAACGGTAGGAAGGTTGGATAACAAACGGTCCCGTAGCGAAGTACAATATCTTTGCCCAGACGGATCCCGAAAAAGGGCACAAGGGTATAACAGCCTTATAGTGGATATGGAGAGGGAAGGGGCGAAGGTGGGAAGTAAGGAAAAAAAGTTGGGTATAAGGGCGGCTTGGAGCGGGGAGATAATTCTTGAGGACTACGTCGCGGATGAAAGCGAGGTTTTGGGGAAAGAGGGGGAAGGATTCAAGATAGCGATGGAGATACTAAACGACGGGAGAATAGGGATAGGGGCTCAGGCGCTTGGTATAGCTGAGGGAGCATACGAGGAGGCTAAGGATTTCTCAAAAACGAGATACACATTTGGAAAACCGATTTACGAGCACGAGGCGGTGGGCTTTACGTTGGCGGATATGTGGATGAGGATAGAGGCAAGTAGGCTCCTTTTGTACCAAGCAGCATACCTTAAGGATTCCGGGAAGGAGTATCATTGGGCTTCTTCTATGGCAAAGCTCTTTGCAAGCGAAACCGCAATGTGGGTTACAACGAAGGCAATTCAAATAATGGGCTCTATGGGGTACTCAAGGGAAACCAATTCCCAAAGGTTATTCAGGGATGCGAAGGTGACGGAGATATACGAGGGGACAAGCGAAATCCAGAGGCTAATTCTTTTGAGGAAGCTCATATCTTCATAATGCAACCCTATAATTCCAACTTGGATGACCAAGGCGGAACTGATAGATAGGCTAAAGCAAAGGACGGGTTTAAGGAAGCAGGAGCTTGCGGAAATTGTTGATATCCTGTTTCAGGAATTGGCGGAAGCTTTTGTTAGGCAGGAGAGGATAGAACTTAGGGGTTTTGGCGTGTTTATACCCGTTAAGAGGAAAAAGAAAAACAGTAGCGAAAAGCTTCCAAGGATAAAGTTTAAGCTTTCTCAGGTTATAAGGAACAGGATGATAGAGGAAGAAAAAAGGAGGGTTAAGTAATGCCTTGCGGAAGGAAAAGAAAACTGAAGAAAATAAAGAGGCACAAGCTAAAGAAACGTCGTAAGAAAATGAGGCACAAGAGCAAGAAGTGAGGGGGGATTTTAATACCCTCTTGGCAATAGATACATCGTACCTTTGGGTATCCGTATCTTACTTTTTTGACGGTAAGGTTATCTCAAGGACGTTCCTAAAGGAGTTCAAACACCTTGAAAGCTTAAATCTTTTGATATCCAGCCTTTTTGATCTCTCCCGCTCACCCTCAGCCCTCTTGTTGAACCTCGGTCCAGGCTTCTTTACTTCCCTTAGGGTTTCCGCCTCCTTTGCAAAAGCCCTTTACCTATCAAAAAAGGTTCCCATGTTCGGTTTCAACACCCTACAGAGTATGCTTGTAGGGCTTGATGATGGAAAATATATAGCCTATTTGGATGCGAGGAAGGGGGAAGTTTACGCCCAGAGCTTCGAGGTTAAAAATGGGATCCCATACCCCGACGGTAAGCTCAAGTTGGGAATATACAAGGAGATAAACATTGAGGGTTATAAACCTTATACGGGTTTAATTAGGGCATCCTCCCTTTTTGCGCTTTTCTTCAAAGGTTTTGGTGAGGAACTCAACGAAAACTTTACCCCCATCTATCTAAGGCCCCCGGATGCCATAGTGAATTTGGCAACCCCCCTCGCGCCATCAAAGTTATAACCAACCACATTCATACTGTACCTTTTCAAAAGGGAGATAAATCTTTCCCTAAAATACGGATCCCTAAAAAGTCCCCCGTGTAGCGCAACCTCTTGAACATCGGACTCCCTACGAACCTTTAAACACATAGCCAAAAGCTCCCTTATGGCGGATTCCAATATATAATTTGCATCCTCATCCCCCATTTTTGCCACCTCAAGAACGACCTTTGAAAACCCCGCAATTTTCCTTACCATCTTCTCCTTATCCATCCCCATAATCCTCTTAATTTTTCCCCTTATCTCCTCCATATCCTCCGTCCCAAAAATGGCGATCCTCAAAAAGCTCTCCTTCTTTAACGCTAACTCTACCGCCATTTTCCCCATCCAAAACCCGCTTCCCCAATCAGAAAAAATATACCCGTATCCCCCATACCTAAAAATTTTCCCCCCTTTCCTCGCCACACAA
>LBFQ01000071.1 GCA_000980735.1 Candidatus Caldipriscus sp. T1.2 | reverse complement strand
TAAACCTGTGCGTGGATGTTGGGGCCGAAATTTTGCCTGGTTCAACGAGGATGAAGTCCGCTACCGTCCAAAAGGTAATTTTAAATACCATATCCCTCTTAGGTGCCGTGTTCCTTGAGAAGATCAGGCGCGGTAGGATGGTGGATATGGTACCACTTTCTGGAAAATTAAAGGCTAGGGCTGTTAAAACGCTTATGGAGGAGTTCGGAATAAGCGGGGAGGAGGCGGAGAAAATCCTAAATTCCACGAATTGGAGCTTAAAGGAGGCTTTTAAAATCTTGGAGGAAAGATGCAGATAACTGGAGGTAAATTTAGGGGATTTAAGATAAAAGTACCGAAAGATATAAGGCCCACGAGCGCCTTCAACAGAAAAAGGATCTTTGATATAATCGGGGATGTTGAAGGATTGAGGGTTTTGGATCTATTTTGCGGAAGCGGAGCCCTTGGTTTGGAGGCGATATCAAGGGGCGCAAAATTTTGCGTATTTGTGGATATTAGAAACGAGAGCTTTAGGGTGGTGAATGAAAACCTTAAAAAACTTGGGGTTTTGGATTTGGGTTTGGTTATAAGGGAGGACGTGTTGAAGTTTTGTAGGAATTGGGGTGGGGAAAGGTTTGATATCATCTTCGCGGATCCACCATATTCCTGGGAAAGGTACGAAGAGCTTTTAGAGTGCGCAAAGAATTTATTGAAAGAAAACGGGATATTTATTCTGGAGCTCTCCAGCAGAATAAAACCCCCAGAAATTGAGGGTATTGAGCTATTTAAGTTCGTGAAGGGCGGGGACAGCGCTTTCGCTTTTTATAGGTTCCGCCCTTAAGGTCAATCCCGAAATCTCCTTTATCCTCACCCTCACGAATTCCCCAATCTTAAACAAGCCCTCCACCACAACCGTTAATCCGTTCCTTATCTTACCCGAAGATTCCTTAAAGCTCTTTTTACTTATCCCATCTATGAGAACCTCCTCCTCCCTTCCCAAGAAAATTTTCCTCCTCTCCATCGCATGTTTATTCACCTCTTCTATCAACCTCCTCTGCCTTTCCACCTTTACCTCCTCATCCACCTGATCCTTATAAAACGCCGCGGGAGTATTGGGCCTGGGTGAGTATATGAACATAAATGCGCCGTCAAACTTAACCTTCCTAACAACTTCAAGGGTCTCTTCAAAATCTTCCTCCGTCTCCCCGGGAAACCCTACGATTATGTCCGTGGTTATCGTCCCAAAGGGCATAAGCTCCCTGATCAAGTACGCCTGCTCAAGGTACTCCGCCTTATTATAACCCCTGTTCATTTTCCTCAGGATCCTATCAGAACCGGATTGTAAGGGTAGGTGGATCCAGTCGGTTATTTTTTCACTTTCCGCCACCACCTTTAGAACTTTGTAAGAGAAGTCCCTAGGGTTCGGGCTCGTAAACCTTATCCTGCGTATGTTCCTCGTGTTTTCCTCTATCATCCTCAAAAGGTCCGCAAAGTCATACTTTCCATCAAAGTAGCTGTTTACGTTTTGACCAAGTAAGGTTATCTCAACCACCCCCTGCCTATCAAGGTTTTTAACCTCCTCCAATATCTCCTCTGCAGGCCTTGATATTTCCCTACCCCTCGTGTAAGGAACCACGCAAAAGGTACAGAAGTTATCGCAACCGTACTGTATGCTCACGTATTCGGAATGGCTTAATGCCTTCCTCCTTGTGGTGTAATGTAGCCCGAGGTCTTGGCATACCACCGCCTTATCCTCCATAGAACCTAAAAGCTTGGGAAGTTCGTTATAACCCCTGGTTCCCACCACAATATCCGCCCCGTATTTCAAGAGTTTCTCCCCCTCTTGCTGAGCCAAACAACCCAAAACCCCAACGAACTTCCCCCTATTTTTATAGAATCTCAAAAGGTGCTTAGCTTTCCTCGCCGCCTTCTCCCTAACCGTACAAGTGTTTATCAGGATGATCTCCGCATTTTCCGGGTTTTCGGAATAAACAAAACCTCTTTCCTCCAAAATGCCCCTGATTATCTCGCTGTCAAGTTCGTTCATCTGACAACCAAACGTCTTTATATAAAACTTCCTCATCTTTTTATTGTAAAGATGAAAATTGCCCCGGGATATTAAAATCCGTTTATCCAGCTACCCTCTTCGGAAACTCCAAAATGCTTTTCTATGGTGTTTATCATCCTCTTGAAGAACTCTTCCCTGTTGAGGTTAAATTTCCCATCAAATTTCGCCACCCTTGAGGAAGCGGCCCAGAACGTGGTATCGCCAACACCTGCGCCTCCATAATATTGGCCCTTTATCCCCTTTATGTTATCCTTTGAACCAGACCAAGGACCGTAGAAATTTACTACCATTCCTTCCGCAAGTACAGCAACCGGATTGGTTATGGGAGCGCACATCGTCCCAAGCGTCCTGCTAACTTCCGTGACGTTCTCTATGTCGGTTATTATGGTGTCTTTAGAGTTGGACGAGTAGCCAAATCCATCAGAACATAAGGCGTATATTCCAACATAAACGAACGAGACGGTCTTTTTATCGGGTTTCCCCCACGCGACCCTTATATTGCCACCAGTAATGCTTACGCTTGCGGAAGGCTCCGAAGGAAGTTTTACCTTTGAGCTTGCGGTTTTATCCTTTTCGTTCAGATCCTTATATTTCACCTCCATCTGAACCTCCGCGTTGGGCGAGATCGTGGGTAGGGTATCCTCTCCGCTAAACTCCCCAAAACCGTAATTTATATTCTCGCGCGGGATCTGCCTGCCGTTGAACTTAACCTCGGGTACGAAGTTGGGACTGATGGAAGCTATACCGAACTGATGCCAGGAGACTTGCCAATCGGGAGACCTTATAAATATACTGTAAGCTCGTATAAAGGAGGTTGGGGATGGTTTTCTACATCCCACAACCCCCCCTACCGCCAAGAGCGCCAGGGATATTTTGAGATATCTCATAGTGTGGGAATTATATGGTTGTAATAGTGTGGTTGTTTATTTTTATGAAAAAACCGCTTTTCCGAATAATTTCTATAGAGGGGCGGAAATGTACAAGTTCCCAATCACAGGGCAATGCTTATAAGCAAAGAGGATATAAGGTAATGCGGGGAACTTTTAAGGGTAGGGGAATTTGTATGTGCGAGCCTTAATTAGCCTTCCTTTCCGACTAACTGTCCTCTGTTTATTTTACGCTCTGCCAGTTTCGTTTATGCGCGATCCTTCACTTTTAAAACAACATCCTGTAACTTGCCCTGATATGAGGTAACAGGATTTAGGGATCTCCCAATAATCTAATCTAAACTTGTAATAAACTCTTCCCCCGTTTCCATATCCCTAACCTTTACCACCCCCCTCTTCACCTCTTCCTCCCCAACAAAAACCACCCACCTTGCCCCGAGTTTGTTCGCCCTCCTCATCTGTGCCTTAAGGCTCTTCCCCTCCTCAAATACCATATCCGCCCTTTTATTTGAATTCCTCAAAATCATTAGGACTTCAAAAGCCTCTTCAAAATATTCGTCAGAAGTCCTTACAACGAAGTAAAGGTCTTTTGGTTTTTGAGATGGTTTGTATATAAGGCTTATCCTGTCTATACCCGCCGCCCAACCGAAGGCTGGAATGTTTTCCCCACCAAGTTGGTAAATTAAATTATCGTACCTGCCTCCCGCTAAAATCGTGTTTTGGGCTGCATCAAGTTCTTCCGCCTTTATTTCAAAAACCAAACCCGTATAGTAATCAAGCCCCCTAACCAGCTTGGGATCCCTCTCTACGGGAACACCATATTTTTCTAATATTCTTATCGTTTTATCAAAATTATCCCTTTCGTTTTTCGGAACCATTTCAAGGATATCTGGGGGAGAAAGTTTTGGGGAACAAACCTTACAGTCCAAAACCCTCAGGGGGTTCCTTTCCCTCCTCCTTATACAATCCTCGCATAGGAAATCCAGATCCATAAGGTAATCCCTCAGTTTTTCCGAATATTTAACCTTCGCCTCCTCCCCACCCAAGGTATTCACAAAAACCTTAACCTTTAACCCCAGATCCTTCAAGGGTAAGTACGCGGATATTAACCCTTCCGCATCCGCGTATGGACCTGAAAACCCTATGAATTCAACCCCAAGCTGGTAAAATTGCCTATACCTACCCTTCTGGGGCCTCTCCGCCCTGAACATCGGACCAAAATACGCTAACCTTATGGGATAGCTTAGCCGGTTTTCTACGAACGCCCTTACCACCCCCGCGGTTCCCTCGGGCCTTAATGCAACCTCCCTATTCCCCCTATCCCTAAATGAGAACATCTGCTTTTGAACGATGTCGGTAAATTCCCCGACGGATCTTACAAAGAGCTCAAGGGGTTCAAGGATCGGGGTCTCTATCCAAGCTACGTTAAAATCCCTCAGACGGTTTTTAAAGGTAGAGATAATCTCCTCAAAAACCTCCCAATCCTCACCCCATATATCCCTGAACCCCCTGAGCGCAGTTATCATTAAGGTCTGGGTGCCTTCCTAACGTACGCCCTGTACCTACTCAAAACCTCAATTTGGGAACCAAAGTTTGTATTAAATTGTATACTATCCTTACCCGCAGTTAGGACAGCGCCAAAGTAGGGCTTTATATACAGGGTATCCCAAGAGTCAAAGGTCGCATTCGTATCGCCCGATATTGGGAGGCATCCCAAGGGTTTTGTTGATAGTCTATAAAAAGCCTTTGCATGCCTGTTATAAGCTATCCTGAAAGTGCTGAAGGATCCGCCGGGTACCGTTATGGTTAGGGAATCAATAACTTTCGCCCCCGAGGAATCTATCCTGAAGCTGTCAAGCCTAACCACAAGTGTGCAAGTTGCCATCAAGGGATACTTTATGGTATCATTTAGGGATTGTTTGCCGGTTATGGGTGTCCACGTTTTACCCACCGTTAAAGGTTTTATGCCGATTATATTTTTAAGCCTTATCGTGTCGGGGGAAGGTCCAGTAGTGTCAATAACGAGGGTGTAGTATTGGTATAGGGTGTCCCCTTTAACGTAAATTGTATCCTTTAAAACCCTGTTGGCAATTATGAAGGTGTCCGTATGCGGAACCCTAAGCTCCCCTCCTGAGGATATGTAGGAATGGAAGATAGTTAGTACGGTATCCACCGCGGTACCCCTACTGGGAGAGTATATGCTATCCCAGTATACGAACGCGCTGTCCGTCCTTATGCCGAAATATATCGCGGTGCTTTCGGGCGTAGGACCGGCTCCACCCCCTCCTCCGCCTCCACCACCTCCATCCTCCGGAGGGGTGGTGCTCCTCCTACATCCCGCCACTGCCGAAAG
Organism: Candidatus Caldipriscus sp. T1.2; assembly: GCA_000980735.1. Lineage (GTDB taxonomy): Bacteria > Hydrothermota > Hydrothermia > LBFQ01 > LBFQ01 > Caldipriscus. Next base: position 2,001 of record LBFQ01000071.1, on the reverse strand, counting down.
AGCCAAAAGAACCAAAAACAACCTTTTCATAGTGTGAATATTTTAAGGCGGAAAACGAACTTAGAATTTTGAATGTGGGGGCGCATAGACGAAGGGTTCTATCTCGTGGGGGAGAACTTTGAAATAAGGGTAAGTAGAAATCCCATTTCGCTTGATTTGAATCTTATTCAAACGCATGGGGCAAGGGTGGTAATTTATAAGGGTCAGCGTGAGGATATTGGGGATGGAGCATTAACGGATAGGGTGGGGGTTGTTTTGGGTGTAAAGACCGCGGATTGTTTCCCAATTTTCCTAATCTCAAAGTTCGCGGTTGGGGTACTTCATGCGGGTTGGAGGGGGAGCATAAGGGGTATAGCCCTTGAGGGGTTGATGGCTATGTACGAGAACTTTGGGGTAAAACCCGAAGAGATTACTGTAATTTTTGGTCCGGGAATATGCGGGAAATGTTATGAGGTGGGGGAGGAAGTTGCGGAACTTTTCGGAAAATTTGCAATACCCAAGGGGAACGGGAAGTACCTGCTTGACCTTTATGGGTATAATAGGAGGATCTTTGAGTCTTACGGGGTAAAACTTATAGTTCCTCCTCCCGCCTGCACGTACGAGGATCCTTTTCTATTTTCCCATAGGAGGGGGGATAAGGGTAGATTGTATAACACCGTTAAAATGAAGGGCTATGCATCCGATATTCTTTGAGATCGGTGGTTTTCAAGTAAGGACTTACGGGGTTTTGGTGCTCTTGGGATTTTTGGCGGGGGTTTGGTTTGCGAAGGAGAACCTAAAAAAATTCGGAATAAGTGAAAACAAGGTTTGGGATGCGGCGATCTGGGCGATGATATTCGGGGTCATAGGCGCAAGGCTCTTTTTCATCATCGAAAACTGGGATTACTATAAGTTGAATTTGGGGGAGATCTTTGCCATATGGCATGGGGGTTTGATATTTTACGGAATCCTCTTTGGAGTTATACCGGTTTTGTGGTATATATACAGGGAGAAGTGGAACTTTTGGGCGGTTTTGGATTCCGCAATACCCGGAATAACCTTAGGTATAGCCATAGGGAGGTGGGGATGCTTCTTCAACGGATGTTGTTATGGAAAGCCTACGGATCTGCCTTTTGGCGTCGTATTTCCGGAGGGTAGCGAGCCTCACTTTGAGTTCGGAGATGTTCCCATTCATCCATCACAAATTTACGAATCCTTTGGGGATGCGATATTGTTTTTGTTGTACGTTTTCTTGCTTAGAAGGTTCGGGGCGGAAAGGCCCGGGTTGGTGGGTTCCATCGCCTTAATATTCACCCCATTTGTTAGGTTCCTCGTGGATTTTACGAGGCATTACAAACCAAACGCGTACATCTTCGGCCTAACCTTCAACCAATGGATAGCCCTTTCCATTATGATCCTTGGATTGATCCTCCTTTTTAGGGTAAATGCTAAGGCTCATAAGGCCCCTTAACTGCCTAATAGCCTCCCTTGTAGTTTTCATCTCCAACAAAATAACATACGGGGAAAATTTTCCTATTTATGCTATGCTTGGTGCCTTCTCCATCTCCGCCTTTATAAACGTCACCAACGACATATTTGACCTTGAAGTTGATAGATTTAACCATCCAGAAAGGCCCTTAGTTAAAGGCGAAGTCTCCCTCTTGGACGCATATATGATTGCCTTGATCTTTTTGATCCTCGGGCTATATTTCTCATCAAAGCACTCCAATTGGGCTCTCCTTTTGGGCTCTTTTGGTATGTTCTTGGGGCTCCTATATAACCTTGAAATAAAGGCGGTTCCCATTTTGGGGAATATTTTGGTTTCCTTTGTAACCTTCCTCGCCTTTCTTTACGGGGCGAATTTGGGGAACCTTGAAAGGATCATACCAGGTGCTCTTTTGGGCGCCTACCTTCAATTTCTTAGGGAACTCATCAAAAGCCTTGAGGATAAGGAGGGGGATAAGATATATAGGAGGACGGTGGCGCACGTTTTTAAAGAGGAAAGCTTGCAATATATCATAT
>LBFQ01000070.1 GCA_000980735.1 Candidatus Caldipriscus sp. T1.2 | reverse complement strand
AGTGGTCTTACCGCTTACCGCTGGACCATAATACACTATCTTTACGTTTATCTCCCTCTTTGCAACGTCCACAACCATTTATTCTTCCCCCAGTATGTCCTTGAAGGAGAAACCCTCCAACAGCGATAGATCCGAACCCAAGATCTCGGTTATGTCCTGCTGTTTGGAGATTATCCCTTCCAATAACTCCGCGGTTTTCCTAACTTCAACTAGGATCACTCCTAAGGGTGCCTCCGCATCCACGGTTATTGATATCACGCCCACGTTGGATATCCCCACTATTACGAGCATCATATCATCACCCCTAACGTACACTTCCCTGAGCTTTCCACCCTTTATCTCCTGTAGGGTATGTTCCCCCAATCCGAGTAAGGCTGCTGCCATTGCTCCGAAGGAGGACTCGTTCGTTCCGGGGAAGAGGTGTGATGCTATTAGGATCCCTTCCGAGTTTACCACCGCCGCAGATTTTATCTGCGGGTTCTTTTTAACCATCGCTTTTAAAATTTGTTCTACTTGGTTGTTCATATTCCCCTCCTTGTGTATTTTAAGGTTGTTCTCCCTTGTTTGCAAGGAGGGTTCCAAGCATAATCCCGCTTTGGGACCCCGAATAAAAGTCCGGATGTATTATTATTTCCGCTACGGTTGGGATCCCCAAAAATCCGAGATTTGATAGGATCCTAATGTTGGATTTGTCCTTATTTATCTCTTCACCTAATGCGCTTATCCTTGTGTAGTTTTCAAAAATTATGAAACCCGCGGGACTCGAATCTTTAACGTAAGATAGGGCCACTCTAACACCCTTCCTCGTTCCCTCCAGCATATCTTCAAGGTCGGCTTTTGCGAACCATAAAGTGTCGTTTACGGAAATCTCGGTACTAACCTTTAGCCCCCTATCGTCCAAGGATTTGATTATGGAGGTTTTGAATCTCCCGTGCCTTGAAGGATCCGCAACCTCCACATAAAACCTTGAGAGGATCTTTCCCGCCTTGATCGGGTCGGCTAAATCCTCGTCGCTGTACCCCATCCTTTGCAATATGCTTCTAAAAACCTCCACCACGGGTATATTGTTAAGCTCCTTTATTACGGAATCTTCAACGGAGGTAACCTTAAATGGAATAAATGGATGAAAACCTTGGGAAAGTAAGGTTCCAAACTTCACATCGCTCTCTATTATGAATGCGGAAACATGATCTGAGTACGTGTCGCCGTTGTATATCACGGACCAAGGGGAAGGCTTAAATTCTCCGACTACCCCCACATACACCCCATCAAAGAACTCCGCAACCTTCCCGAAAACCCTCGCCAGCTTCGTTGGAATATCATCCGAAATGTTGGGCGCTATACCCAGAAGGTACGCGTACTTCCTCTTTATCTTGGACCTGTCAAAGAACCTCCTTATATCCTCAACTATAGCCTCCTCGGACCTAGTTATCCCCTTTATTAGAAAAGGGATAACGTCCGCGCTGTTTGTGGCCCAAAGTGCCACCCCTATACCCCTTGGTACTATACTTTCCTCGTTGTATATCGTGTCGGGAACTATGGCGCCTATTATTGGGACCTTTGATAGAACCTTGCTTATCCCCTCCAAGACCACCTTTTTATCGTAATTTTCCGTAAACACAACCACCGCAAGGGATGGCTCTTCTTTTAGCCTCTCAAGGGCCTTGTTCGCAGCTTGGGATGCGGCTATAAAGGCCTTGTCAAGCGTGGATATTGCGGTTGCGAACCTCCTACTTCCCGTCTCCTTTCCCCCCTCTATCCTCCTTTCCCTCTCAACATCCTCCCTCCTCTCCATCCTCCTCAACCATTGCTCCGAGAAGTACATATAAATATTATAAGGTGGGTTTGAAACGAACCTTATAATTCCCATTTAATGGCACAAAACTTCATTACAAACTCCCAAGAAAAAACGCTGGAAGAAAGGCTTAAAACCCTCATAAAATACAGCAAGGAGCTGAAGTTTTTGGTGGGATTTTTTTACTTTTCTTCTATCCGCCCGCTTTACGAGAAACTTAAAGAGCTGTATGAAGAAGGGAAAATAGGGGAAGAACATATAAAGATCCTTGTTGGCTTGAGCGTGGATAAGGGCGTCTATGGACTCTATGAGTTAGCGCATGGAAATGAAGGCGATGAAGGAATAAAAAACAGATTTTTACAGTCCCTTGAAAGGGTCTTTACATCGGAGGAGTTTGACAAAAAGGAAATATACGAGCAGGTAGAGTTTTTCCTAAAGCTTTTGAAGGAAGAAAAGTTAGTCATAAGAAAGACCAGAGAGCCAAACCACGCAAAACTCTATCTTTTTAAGCTTGAGGGGGATCTTTTACCGCAAACCTTTATCACTGGCAGTTCCAACCTAACCTTAGCAGGGCTAAAAGGACAAGAAGAATTCAACGTAGAAATAAAGGATTACGGGTTTGAAAGCGCAGAAAAGTACTTTGACGAAAGATGGGAAAGGGCGGTCCCCCTATCCAAAGAGGACATCATAAAAGTTTTCGAAACTCGTACCTTTTTTAGGGAGATCACACCCTTCATAGCCTACGCTTACATTTTGAAAAACTACTTAGAACTCCATCAAGAAAAGATTCCCATGTCTGAGCTTGAGGAGTTGATGAAAAAAAGGGGATACGAGCCCTACGACTATCAGCTTTCCGCGGTGGCGCAGGCGGTTGCCACATGCGAGGATCACGGAGGGGTTATACTTGCGGATGTTGTGGGGCTTGGAAAAACTGTAATCGCAAGCCTTACAGCCAAAGCTTTGGGAAAAAGAGGCATTGTAATATGCCCACCTCACCTTGTGGGAGATGAGGCAAAAACCTCGGGATGGAAAAAATATTTAGAGGATTTCGGGCTTTATGATTGGGAAGTGGTTTCTTTGGGTAAGTTGGAAGATGCCAAAAGGTACATAAAAAACCGCAATATTGAGGTTGTTATCGTTGATGAAGCTCACAGATTCAGAAATCAGAGAACAGAAAGGTATCACCAGCTTCTCGAAATCTGTAGGGGGAAAACCGTTATACTACTAACCGCTACGCCCTTTAACAACAGACCCGCGGACATCTTTGCCCTTCTGAAGCTTTTCACTATACCCAAAAAATCAACTCTGACCTTGGATGGAGATCTTGCGCAGAGGTTTGAAAAGTACGATCGCGAGTTTAGGAAATTGGCTTACATAAGAAGCTATTACAACTCAGGCGACAGTAAAAAAAGAGAGAGGGCTAAAAAGTATTACAAGGAGCTTTTTGGGGAAGAGAAAATAGATCTATCAAAGGTTAATAAAAGGGCAAGGGATCTCTCAAGGAGGATAAAGGCAATTATTGAAAAGGTGGTCATCAGAAGGAACCGCTTGGACCTTAAATATTACAAGGACAAAAAATCGAAATGCCAGAGGTAAAGGACCCGCAAGAATGGTTTTTTGAGCTGGACAAAAAACAGCTTGAGTTTTACGACGAGGTGATAAAGGCTTTTTATGAACCTGAGGAGGGCGGAAGGTTTCACGGGGCGATATACATTCCCATAAAGTATGAAAAGGGCTTGAGGATAAGATAGGATCTCCCGAAGAGAGCTTTATATACCTTTATCAGAAAAACCTTTACGACTTTATGAGGAGACTTTTGGTAAAGCGTTTTGAAAGCAGTTTTAAAGCCTTCTACGAAAGCCTGAACAACTTCATAGACATACACGAAACTGCTTTGAAGTTTGTTAAAAGGACAGGAAAGTTCATCCTTGACAGAAAGCTAATGGAAGACTTGGTGGATGCAAGCGATGAGGAAATAGAGGAAAGGCTTGAGAAATACAAGCAGGACCTTGAAAAGGAAGAAATCAACAAAAGATACCACCAAATCTACGAAATTGACAAATTCAAAAAAAAGGATGAGTTCTGCGAACATATACAGGAGGACATAGAGCTTTTCAAAAAGCTACAGAAAAAGGTGGAAGATTTGGGACTTCTGAAGGATGACCCAAAGGCAAAAAAGCTCATTGAAGGTATAAAAAAGAGTTTTTGGAAAAGAACAACAAGGTGGTGATATTTACGGAATATGTGGATACCGCAGAATATTTAAAGGAAATTCTTGAAAAGGAATTTGGAGAAAAGGTCCTATCCGCGATTGGGAACATAAGCAAAAGCACCTATGAGAAGATCCTTAAAAACTTTGACGCTCAATATGTGGAACAGGAAGACGATCATTACATCCTCATCACCACCGATAAGCTCTCGGAAGGTATAAACCTAAACAGGGCTTGTGTGGTAATAAACTACGACATCCCATGGAACCCCGTCCGTGTGATCCAGAGGGTGGGTAGGATAAACAGGATAGGTAAAGGTAAAAAGGTTTGCGATGATATAACAATCATTAATTTCTTTCCCACTGAGAAGGGGGCGAACATAGTAAAATCGAGGGAAATAGCCCAAATGAAGATGTTTATGATCCACCACGTCTTGGGAGAGGACGCGAAAATATTCTCCCCCGACGAGGAGCCAAAACCCTCCGAGCTTTATAGAAAGCTAAATACCTACCCAGAAGAGGAAGAAGAAAGCTTTTTCTCAAGGGTCAAAAAAGAATACGAAGAGATCCTTAAAAAACATCCTTGGATAAAAAAGGAACTTGAAGAAATGCCACATAGGATAAAGGTTGCAAAAAGGGGAGAAAAGAACGAACTTATGGTATTCATAAGGAGGGGGAAGGAACTATTTGTGGGATACAAAGATTACAGCCAAAGTATGCCATTAGAGGTTAGCTTGGAGGAGGTTTATGAAAAAATAAAATCAAGCCCAGAGGAAAAGGGAAGGGAGCTTTCACCCCAATTTTGGGAGCACTATAACCAGATCCTTAGGGGTCCATTTACAATTTTATCGCCCATAAGTGATAATAGTTTGGAAGGTAAGGCTAGGAATATAGTGGAAACCCTTCTAAAAATGGAAGAACTTAAGGAGGAGAGGGAGTTTTTAAACGCCTTGATGGAGGATATGGTGGAGTATCAGACGCTTTCGGAGTATGCCCTATCGGAAATAGTAAGTTGGGAAAGGCTTGTAGAAAAAATTATGAAACTAAAAACAGAGAAACCAAAGAGCAAGAAACCAAAAGAAATCGAGAAACTAATTGGGAAGCTAAAAAGCAAGGTGCGTGAGTTAAAGGAAGAGCTGGGGGAGGACTTCTTGCAGAAAACCAAAGCCCGCGTAAGGGAAGAAAGTAAAGAGGTTATAATAGCGGTAGAAAACCAAAATGAAAATTGGGGAAACTTTAATTGAACCGCTTGCGAGGGGTTTTTCCCTTGAAGTTTTAAAGAAATTTTTATCTCACAAGAATTTCGCAGAAAAAGAAGAGGAGATTTCTATTGATCTAAGCGGAGATTTAAACGACAGCGTCCTTTCCATAAAGTATGTAGCAGACAAAGGGCTTGAAGACATAAAACATTTCAGAGTATATGCCATAAAGCTAAAGGAAGAAATTAACGAGAGGAGCAGTAAGAAGAGACAGTTCCAAATTGCTAAGGATATCCTGAGGGCGTATTCTTTAAGTGCCGGGCTATTCATCTTTTACACGGAAGAGGGGAAACCTTTCCGCTTTTCTTTGGTCTTCAGGGAGGCTTACGGAACAAAGGCGGTTTATAGCCCTTACAAAAGATACACTTACTTTGTAAGCCCGGAATTCCCCAACAAAACCTTTATAAAACAGGTGGGAACGTGTGAATTCAAAGACCTAAACGAAATTAAATCCGCATTTAGCGTACAACCTCTAACTAAGGAGTTTTACGACGAAATTCAAACCTGGTTTTACCACGCCCTCAAAAATTATGGAAAAGAAATATTCTTCCCGGAGGAAAGTAAGGAGAAAAATCGGGGAAGTAAGGAGGAAAATCTCATCCGCCTAATAACGAGGTTAATGTTCGTTTGGTTTATCAAACAAATGGGGCTTATTCCAAACAAGCTCTTTGACCCAAAGGAGCTAAAAAACATAGTAAAGGACTTTGGAAAAGGACATAACTACTACAACGCCATCCTTCAAAACCTATTTTTTGCCACCTTAAACAGACCCATAACGAAAAGAAGATGGGCAAGGAAAAACGCAAAAACTTCTAAAGAAAAAAGCCTATACCTGTACAGGAATAAATTTTTGATAACCCCAAAGGAAGCCTTAAAGCTTTTTAAAGACATTCCCTTCATAAACGGAGGGCTTTTCGATTGCTTGGACAAAGACGGCCAATACATAGACGGCTTTTCAAGAAATCGCAACAAACAAGCTAAAGTGCCCGATAAATACTTTTTCCAAGAGGAGGGGATTATAACCGACCTTTCAAAATTCGGACTTGGGAAAAAGAGATTTAGGGGACTTATAAGCATCTTTAAAGATTACAACTGGACAACCGACGAATCTAGCCCCATAGACCAAGAGGTCGCCCTTGACCCAGAGCTTTTGGGAAAGGTTTTTGAAAACTTGCTTGCGTCTTACAATCCAGAAACCGCCACCACCGCCCGTAAGGCAACGGGAAGCTATTACACCCCCAAGGAAATAGTGGATTACATGGTGGAGGAGAGCCTAAAGGAGTACTTCAAAACAAAAACGAGCTTAAGCGAAGAAAAGATAGAAAACCTATTTTACCAAGAGGAATTCCAGCTTTCCGAAAAGAGAAAAAGAAAAGCTTGTCCAAGCCATAGCGGAGGTAAAAATCATAGATCCCGCCTGTGGCAGTGGTGCCTTCTGTGTGGGAGCCTTACATAAACTTGTGGAAATTTTAAACAAGATAGATCCCGAAAACGAGCTTTGGAAGTTAGAACAGATGCGACGTATGATGGAAGAACTTTCGCAAATAGGGAAGGATATAAGCAATGATGAAATGCGATACTATATAGAGGTATTCAACGAGCAGAGGATTTACCCAGATTACGCCAGGAAACTATACCTTATCCAAAACTGCATATACGGAGTTGATATACAAAACATAGCGGTACAACTTACGAAGCTCAGATTTTTCCTAACCCTTATCCTTGACCAAAAGCCCGACAAAAACCGCGAAAACTTCGGAATACTTCCCCTTCCACACCTTGAGACAAAGTTCGTATGCGCAGATACCTTGATAGGTTTGGAGAGATTAGCAAGCTTAAAACCTCCTAAAGATATTGAGAAAATTTTGAAAGAATTAAAGAGGGTAAGGAACGAATACTTCAGAGTCAGAGACAGAAAACAAAAGGAAAAATTGAAAGAAGAAGACAAAAAGTTAAGGGAAAAGTTAGTGGAGCTTTTGATAAATCAAGTGAAAAAGCAAGGAAAAGAGCAAGGATGGGACAACAAGGATATCCAAAAAATAATAAGCACGGATGTCCAAAAAATAGCAAGCTTTGATATTTTTGACCCTACCGCAAAGGCGGATTGGTTTAACCCCGTGTGGATGTTTGGAGTGGAGGATGGGTTTGATATTGTAATTGGAAATCCGCCCTATGTTAGGCAAGAGAAAATTAAGAAAGATAAACCATTACTTAAAGAACAAGGCTACGAGGTTTTCACATCCACCGCAGACCTTTATGTGTATTTCTACGAAAAGGGTTATAAGATTTTGAAACAAGGGGGCATTTTAGCATACATAACAAGCAATAAATGGATGAGGGCAAAGTATGGAGAAAAGTTAAGGAGGCTTTTAAAAGAGAACACCACCATTCTCAAGCTTATAGACTTTAGTGGTTATAGGGTTTTTGAGCAAACGGTGGATACTTGTATTCTTTTATTCAAAAAAGAAAAACCGCCAAAGGGGCATAGCTTTAAGTTTTTGGAAGTAAAAAGCAACGTAGAAAGCTTGGAAAACTACCTTAAAAACGCTAACTGGCAAAAGATGGAACAAGCAACTTTCCAACAACGGCTGGACGCTTGGAGATGAGAAAGTTTTAAGCTTAAAGAAAAGATTGAAA
>LBFQ01000069.1:9292-14994 GCA_000980735.1 Candidatus Caldipriscus sp. T1.2 | reverse complement strand
CTCTAGAGGATCCCCTTTGAAAGATCAAGGAGGTTTTCCGTAAATTCGACCCTTTCGTTGATTTTTACACCCGGTAGCCTCTGAGGATCCTCCCTATTTTCCCTCAAAAACCTTATTCTATCCGAATTTCTATCCCAAACCAAAACCCTAAAGCCCTTCTCCCCCAAAAGGTTCGCCAAGCTCAGACCCCAAGCCCCTCCCCCTATTACCCCTACATCCCGGATCTGTAATCCTGCCATAACCTTATGTACCACTTATTACCCTTTTTCACAAAGGTGAATATCGCCTTACCCACCGCCTCCCCTTGCCCCTCAACAGCGGGCTCTATCTTCAGATAATAATCCCATATCCATGTTTCCGAATTCTCGGAGGAGTATATTTTTGCACCGTTTGTAAGGTTTAAGACTATGTTCCTTGCGTACTCAAACAACCTCTGGGCGGATATTACCTCCTCGTTGTATCCCCAAGATAGACTATCTATTCCCCACCTATCCCTTAGGATGTCCCTAATATCGCTTTGGGATGGGTCAAAGTAAAACTTGAAGCTGTCCCTATCCAGGCACTCCTTGTACCTCTCAATGTCCCTTAAGGTGTAAGCGGTCTGAAGGTTCTTTACCACATATTCGGGCCTTATCGGATCATAATAAACACCACCAACATCAACGGTTTTGGGAAGGAAGACGTTCCTACACCCTAAGAAAAGTACCGCTACTGTAAGGGTATTACGGATACGTACTTCCTCCCCTTCTTCTCGTGGAATTTTACCACTCCATCAACGGTGGCGTAAATTGTAAAATCGGATCCCATATCAACCCCGTACCCTGGGTGAATTTTGGTTCCCCTCTGCCTCACTATCACCTCACCCTTTTGGACTATCTGGCCCCCAAACCTCTTTACACCGAGGTACTTTGGGTTACTATCCCTTCCGTTTTTTGTGGAACCACCCGCCTTCTTGCTCGCCATAGCGGTGTATTATAAGGGAGAACACCCCATCTACTGGCTAACTTTCAGTATGTAGTGTAGTATAGCTTCCGCCTCTTCAAAGGTTATTCTTTGATTTGGCATAGGTGTTCCGTATTCTTTCAGGAGTTGCTTTGCCCTTTCATCGTTCTTGAGCATGGAATCTGGGTTTAGTATCATTGCCATGGACCACCTATATGTGGTTCTCTCGTTTAACCCCTTAAGACCAGGTCCCACAAGTTTTTGATCGGAAACCATGTGGCATGCGTTGCACCCTTTCTGGGCAAACAACTGCTCGCCCTTTGTCGCCAACTCTTCGTTAAGCTTGGGCCATTCCTCGGGCACCTGGGATAGATCTACCTTTTGAACCTGTGCCTCAGTTGTCGGAGTTGCTGTGGTAGTGCTTTGACCTTCGCTCTTTCCACCACCGCAAGAAGCAAGTAATACCGCAATCAATAAGATTACCAAAGTCCTCTTCATAAGCTAATATTATAAGGATGTCAGATTATCCACTTGCGCAATTCTTCCATCTCCTTTAAACCACTTTATAATACCCAAATATGCAAAGGGGGAAAAAGTTTTCCGCGGCTACAATTAGATCGCAGGAATTCACTATGGTGGGAGGTATCGGGAAGAGGGGGTATGATCCGGATGAGGTTAGGGATTTCTTGAGTAAAGTGGCAAAGTACGTGGAGGAGCTTGAAAAAACCATTGAAAACATAGGTAGTTCTTCGGGCGTAGATGCTACCATTTTTGAGGCGCAAATCGAACAAATTTCTGAGGAAAACGAGAGGTTAAGGAAGGAGGTGGAGAAGCTTAAGAAGGAGAACGAAGAGTTGAAAAAGAAGGGTGGAGGGGGAATAAGCTGGGAGGATCTTCCCGAGGATAAGCTTGCGACTGAAATCCTAAAGTTGGCAAAGCAAACAGGAGATAAGCTTATAGAGGAAAAGAAGAGGGAGGCGGAAAACATTATACTAAACGCAAAGCTTGAAGTTGAGAACCTTAAGAAACAGGCGGAGGATATGAAGAGGGAAATTGAAGCGCTGGAGTTTAAGAAAAGGGACCTTATGTCCCAGCTTGATGCGGTTAAATCCCAGATAAGGAACGAGATTTTGGCTCTTGCCAAAAAGGTTGAGAATCTGGCAAACAATATATGATAAAGATAAAGGTCGTAATAGGCGGAAGGGAGAAGTTAATAACCATAAATAAGTTTCCCTTCGTTATCGGTGGTTCCGTAAGAAGCGACCTATTTGTTATAGGCCTTCCCCCAGAGTACGCGGTTATAGACAAGAAGGGGGAGGCGGTAGTTTTAAAAGCTTCGGGACATGGGATCTCCGTAGGCGATCTTAAAGATGTTAAAGAGATTGAACTTGCGCCGGGTATGGAGATAGATTTTGCGGGTAAGCTTAAGGTTTATATCCTTGAGGCTCCCCAGGCCACCTCTTCTAGCCAACCCACGCAATTCTTGGAGGCGGAGGAACCCCCTTACTTTAAAATAATAAGCGGCCCAGGTGCGGGTAGCGTCATAGAGATCTTCTCATCGGGGATATTGGGTAGGGAAGAGGGAATAGAGTATCCGGTTCAGGATCCCCATACATCCAGAAGGCATCTGATGATATACTTCTTGGGTGATACGGTTGAGGTTGAAAACCTTAGCCAAACAAATCCCACCATTCTTAATGGAAAGATTTTAAAAGAGAGGACAAGGTTAAAGAGCGGGGATATCCTTAAGGTGGGTAGGATGACCCTGTTATTCGTCAATCCATCGGAAAAACCCGAAACAGAGCTTATGGTAAGAAAGCCCAACACCGCCCTAATAGTGGGGATATCCGCTGTTTTACTCCTTCTAATAGCCGGAACCACCACCTTCCTTTACCTAAACCAGAGGAAAAACGAAGCCCAAAGCTCTCTAAGCTTGGCAATTTCCACTTTTGCCACAGCGGAAAACGAACAGGATCCAGAAAAGATCCTTAAAAATTACAGCCTCGTAAGGGAGTACGCCCAAAAGGCGCTGAATTTGGATAAATCCTTATCCCAAGCTAAGGAATTCGTATCAAAGGCGGATAGCCTTTTAAATGCTTGGAGAAATGTGGTGGATGCCTTAAAGTTGGTGAAGGAGGGCAAATTTGACGAAGCTATGGAAAATCTGGATAGGGTCAGGCCAATATTGGGGGATAGGTTAATTTTCAACCAGATTTACGCCCCCCTTGCCAACAGGCTCTCCGCAATACAGAACGTTGAACTAGCAAAGGCTCTGATACAGAAAGGGGATTATAAAAGGGCGCTTTTGTTAATTGAGTCCGCCCTTGAGGGTGATTCGGAAAACGAACAACTTTTGGCCCTTAAGGGCACCGTTGAGAACCTCATGTCCTCCCAGAGGCCAGCAAAGGCCGAGGTTGTAAGGAGGATATTTGAAAGGAAGGTGGAGGAGGTGAAGGTTAAGAAGGAAGAGGAAGAGAAGGCTGAAGGTTTGGGGACCGCTACCACATCCATACAGATCCAGCAAACCCCGAAACTCTCATCCGAAGTTTCCGTGAACTTGCCGAAGGTAGAAGTTTCCTTAGGGGAGGTAAAACCCACCATAAACCTAAACACGGGTACCCTCGACAAGAGAACGCAGATGATAGAGGCGTATAAAAGGGGAGATTTGACAACCACCTTGAGGCTTGCCACAGAGATCCTATCCGAGAACCCTCAGGACTATACTGCCAAGAGGTACCAGCAACTTGCCCAGCTTGAAAATAAAGCTATCTCTTATGAGAAAGCGGGGGATAAGCAGAAAGCCCTTGAAACTTGGCAGATGGTTTTAAATTACGATAAGGGGAATCAAAGGGCTTTGAATGCTATAAGCAGGTTAAAACAATAAAGGAGGTGAGATATGGAAGCGGTTATTAGGGTTAAGGGCTTTCAAATACCCGTGAAAAGGGGGCAAAAAGTGATACTGCCGAATTTAAATTTGAAGAGCGGGGAGACTTTCTCTGCGGAAGTTATAATGAAAAAACTTGAGGATGGGAAAGTTTCCTTTGAGAAGGGTACCGCGGTTCTTAGGGTTTTGGGGGAGAAAGAGGAAAAGCTCATAGTTTTTAAAATGAGGTCAAAGAAGAATTACAGGAGGATGTATTTCCACACGCAAAAATACACGGTTGCAAAGGTAGAGGAAATTGCTTGAGCACATAAAGGGTCTTCCCCCTGAGCTTGCGGTTTTGTTTTTGGCGGCGCTTCCCATATTTGAATTGAGGGGTGCCATACCCTTGGGGATCATATATTACGAGCTACCCTTCTGGAAAACCCTTATTTTGGCAATATTCGGGAACATTTTACCCGTCCCTTTTCTACTCATACTTTTGAGGCCCTTATCCATCCTGACCTCAAGGTGGAGAATTACCAGATCCATCTTTGAATTACTCTATAAAACCGCAAGAAAGAAGGGCGTTTCCGTATTAAGGTTGAAGCTTTTGGGTTTGTACCTTTTCGTAGCCTTGCCCGTTCCGGGTACAGGGGCATGGATGGGTTCCCTCGTTGCGGAGGTGTTTAACATTCCCTTTCTTCCCGCCTTTCTCTCCATCTCCTTGGGTGTTATAACTGCGGGTTTTGTTGTTGCTTTTGTTTCAAAACTTGGTATAATCGCGGTTGTTGTTTTCTTTGTTATACTTCTCATTATCTCCTATTTCCTCTCAAGGGAATGAAGGAGATCCTGACAAACAAGTTCCTTTGGGGACCCTTATTTGTCTCCTTCACCGCCCAGCTCCTAAAGTTCTTAATAAACCTAGTAAGGCAAAGGAAGGTTGATGTCAGAAAGTTCGTTGAGATGGGGGGATTACCTTCAGCGCATTCGGCGTCCGTCTCCGCCCTAACTGTCCTAGTTGGGCTCTCCGAGGGATTCTCAAGCCCCCTGTTCGGCGTAACCGCATTTTTTAGCTTAATAGTTATGTATGACGCGGCGGGAATTAGGAGGGCGGCGGGGGAACAGGCTAAAGTTATAAACGCCATACTTGAGGAACTCCTTTCCGGACATCCAATATCCCAAAACAAATTAAGGGAGCTCCTAGGGCATACTCCCTTTGAGGTACTTACGGGAGCGATAATGGGGGGATTTATGGGATGGCTAATATGGAAGCTCTGAAACATCCCCTTATCCTATCCATCTTCCTCACCCTATTTTTCCTTTTGGTAGGTGTTCTCTTTTCCCTATTCGTCAGGTCATTCCTGTTAAGGACCCTGAAGGGGAAGGAGAACCTATTTTATCGGATTTATAGGGGTCTTAGACCCGCGGTGGTATTGTGGTTTTTCATTCTCGGAATTTACTTTTCCTTGAGGTTTTTCGGGGAAAATCTTGGACACGAAACGAACAAGATCCTTCAGAACCTTTCAACTATAGTCCTTTTTTCATCAATCTCCTACACCCTCGGCGCGATCCTTGATATGTTCGTTGAGGATTACTTTAACATAAGGTCTTCAATAATAAGCGTATCCACAAGGTGGGGGGTATTTATAACCGGGCTATTATTGGGTCTAAGCGCCGTAGGTTTTCATATAACCCCAATATTGACCGCTCTGGGTATAGGAGGTTTGGCGGTTGCATTAGCTTTACAACCCCTCTTAAGTAACCTCTTCTCGGGAATATACATAACCTCATCAAAGAGGGTGCAAGTGGGAGATCAAATTAGCGTTGGAAACTACAGCGGGGAGGTAATAGACGTTGGGGTTTATTCAACTATCATAAGGGATGGGGATCCTCTAGA
>LBFQ01000069.1:6411-9272 GCA_000980735.1 Candidatus Caldipriscus sp. T1.2 | reverse complement strand
AGCTTGCATGCCTGCAGGTCGACTCTAGAGGATCCCCAACAAGCCCGACCCAACTTTCGTTGATAACATGCGTATATTAATTTATGGATCCCACGATCCTGAGAGGGCTAAGGAGGTTCTGCTTGAGATATTGGAGGAGATGGAAAATTTTGAAGGATTTGACAAAACCTTTAAACCGATAGTATGGTTTGATGGGTTTGGTCCCTATGCCCTAATCTTCACGATAAGGTTCAAGGCTTTAAGTAGGCTTGATTGGAGAAATTGCGCCTCGGAGATAAGGCTTAGGGTGTATAATAGGTTCAAATGAAAAGATTTTTGCTTTTCTTAGGTCCCGTCCTTTTTATTTTGTCCTTTCTTCTTCCCATTGAATGGAAGCTCTCCTTTTCTATAGGGTTAATTCTTTGGATGGGTGTATGGTGGGTGGGTGAGGTTTTACCGCTTTATATCACCGCCTTACTCCCCCTCGTTTTGGCTCCACTCTTTGGGATATTAACTCCCCAAGAAGTTTCCGTAAATTACGCAAGACCCACTATATTTCTATTCCTCGGGGGTTTTATCATAGCAAGGGCTTTAGAGAAGTATAACATACACCTTTATCTTACCCAAAGGCTCGTTAGGATATTCGGAAGATCCGAGATTGGGGTTTTCTTGGGTGTTTCCCTTTCGGTTTATTTTTTATCAATGTGGATAAGCAACACATCCGCAACAGCGGTGGTTATCCCTATGATATTGTCCCTCGGAAGCTCCGCTATCCTGAAAGCTTTGGCTATAAGTTCTGCATATTCTTCAAGCATCGGTGGTATGGCAACTTTAGTGGGTACCCCGCCGAATATGGTATATGCTGGGGTTTTAAAGAGGTTCGGTGAGAATATTACGTTCTTGGATTGGTTAAAGTTCGGACTTCCCTATACCCTACTCCTTGAAATAGCCTTTATTTTGGTTGCGATTTTCGGTTTTAAACTATCAAGGAGAAAGTTAAACCTTCCGGTTTCGGAGGTCCGTTTGGATAAAAGGGGGAAAATGGTTGCCCTCGTTTTCCTTACAACCGCATTACTTTGGATGCTTTTACCCATTGTGAACGAAAAGTTAAAATTAAACATTGAAGACTCAACCGTTGCCATCGCCTCCGCGATTTTCCTATTTGTTTTCAAACTCATTGAATGGGAAGACCTAAGGGATATACCTTGGGGTGCCCTTCTTCTATTCGGTGGAGGCTTTGCCCTTTCGGATATTATCGTAAAAACCGGGTTTTCCGATTTTGTTGTGAAAAACTTTCAGATTTTTGAAGGGTTTCCAAATTTGTTTTTGATTGGAGCTTGGGCGGTTTTTGTTTTAGCTTTAACGGAGTTTACCTCAAACACAGCGGTTGCAAGTGTCCTTGTACCAATAGCGTACACCTTTGCAAAGGGGACAAACCTTGACCCTTCAGCTTTGGCCGCGGTAGTTGCAATATCCTCCTCCGGTGCCTTTATGCTACCTGTAGCGACACCCCCAAATATGCTCGTTTATTCCTTCGGACTTGTAAGCTTGAGGGACCTTTTGAGTTTTGGGCTAATTATGAACATCCTCGCCCTTATCCTGAACATCATAATAACCTACAACTTCGCACCATAAGGGTATCACCATCTCGGGCAGGTTATTATTTACAACGTAAAGGTATGCCCTTTCCGTAATATCGGAAAACTTACCAAAATCCTCCTCAAGATCCCTTATCACTCTCTCCGCCTCGTCAAGGTCCTTAACCTTTACCCCCAAACCCTTAGATATTAAACCGTCCGGATCCGCATCAAAGGTTATCACTAAGGTTTTGTAATACCAACTTTCCAGGAATGTATTCGGAAATCCCTCCTCCTTTGACGTGTTTATATAAGCCTTGGAAGTTGCGATTATTTTAACGGTTTCCTCGTATGGAAGCTCCCCGAAAACCTTAAGGTTTTCCAACCCCACAATTAAATTCCTATACCTCTCTGGTATCCTCCCCACAAGGTAAAAATTAACATCCCTAACCCTCTTCACCAAATCCAAAAAGAGCTCAACCCTCTTTATCTCCCTAAGGTTTCCCACCCAACATACCCCCTCCTTCTTGGGAAAATCCACATTTAAAGGTTCAAAGAGGGAAGGAAGTTTCTTTGGATCTTTGAAGTAAATTCTCCTAATTATTTCCCTTTGCTTCTCGTTTTGCACGATCACGGTTTTTGCAAATAGTATCCCAAGAAACGCGAAGATGTCCAGAATAAGGGCATTTATTACCCCTAGGATCCTCCTTATTCCCCTCTTTGTCCTTATTACCTTCTCCGTTTCATAAAATGGGTAAGGTATTGCGTTCTCTGGGATGAATATTACGGAATTTCTGAAGGATAGAATCCCATAAAGGGAAACGGGAAAGTAGTAATGCCTTATCCTCGTCATAACAACATCTGCATCAATTTCAAAGAGCTTCAGGAGAATTTTGGGATATTCAAGGTACTGGAGTATATGGGGAAATTTCAGGATCCTTAAAATTTTAATCCCATCAACAATTTCTTCCCCCTTCCCTGAGGTGATGTAATAAACATCAAAACCCCGAAGGGCGAGGTTTTTTGATAATAGATAAGCCTGCTTTTCCGCACCACCGCTAACTTCCCTAAAAAAATATGGCATTACGAAGGAGACCCGTTTGCCCTTTCTATTTTCGGCCATAGTTCAAGGTAGAATTCTTTAACCACATCCAAATATCCCTTCTCTCCCTCCTCTATCTTGTCCAGCTCCTCCTCCATCTTGGCGGTAAATCTATAATCAAAGATCTCAGGGAAAAATTTTAAAAGTTCGTCAAGGACCTTCTCCCCCATCTCGGTAGGCACCAAAGTTTTAGGGGATCCTCT
>LBFQ01000069.1:0-6284 GCA_000980735.1 Candidatus Caldipriscus sp. T1.2 | reverse complement strand
AGGCCTCCCTATTCCCAATTTTTCAAGCTCCTCAACCAAGCTCGCTTCCGTAAATCTCGGCTTGGGCTTCGTCTTATCCTTCTTTAGCTTTATGCCCTTCACCTTCAACTCTTCCCCAATTTTCAGATCCGGTATATCCTCACCCCTAAGCTCATGGGGTAAAACCTTTGTCCAACCCTCAAATTTCACCTCCCTACCCTCCGCGACGAAATTTATCCCACCCGCGGATATCTTTACTTCCCTAAGCTCATACTCAAGGGGGGACATTTGGGATGCCAATGCCCTCCTCCATATTAGTTCATAAACCTTTAAGGAAAGTTCGTCCAATTTCCCCTTTAGATCCCAAGGTTTTATATTTGGGTATGTTGGCCTTATTGCCTCGTGGGCACCCTGAACGTTTCCCCTATCCTTTCCGTAAGTCCTTTTGGTTTTTGAAAGGTATTTTTCGGGAAATAGAGATTTTATCGTTTCCCTTATGAGATTTACTCCCCTTTCGGAGAGGCGGGTTGAATCCGTCCTGTGGTATGTTATTAAACCTACCCTTTTCCCCTCTATCTCAACCCCCTCGTATAGGCTTTGGGCTATCTGCATCGTCTTTTCTGCGGAAAGTCCGAATAGGTTATTTGCTTCCTGCTGTAGGGTGGAGGTTTTCAAGGGTGGGGGTGGGTTCTGTTTTACGGTCTTCCTGTTGAATTCTATCACCTTGAAGGTTCCCTTTTTCAATCTTTCGTAAATTTCCCTTGCTTCCCTTTCATCAAAAAAGTTTTTCTCGGATCTTGCTTTAAAGGTTTTCCCACCCTTCTCAAACTCCACCTCAAAGTACCAGAAAGTTTTAGGGACAAAAGACCTTATCTCCCTTTCCCTTTCAACTATCAACCTTAGGGCTGCGCTTTGAACCCTACCCGCGGAAAGACCCCACCTGAGCTTTTTCCATAGAATTGGGCTTATTAAATATCCAACGAGCCTATCAAGGACCCTCCTAGCCTTTTGGGATTCAACCTTCCTTAAATCAATATCCGCGGGATTATTTATCGCGGACCTTACCGCTTCTGGCGTTATTTCAAAAAATAGGACCCTCTTAACCTGCTTTTTTAAGCTTTTTATCTCCTCAAAGATATGGTACGCAATGGCCTCACCTTCTCTATCAGGGTCACTTCCGAGCAATATCAGATCCGCGCCCCTAGCTATCTCCCTTATGAACTTTATAACCCCCATCTTCCCCTTTAAAACTTGATACTTCGGCGAGAACGTCTTAAGATCTACCCCGAGCTCCTTCTCAGGAAGGTCCTTTATATGCCCCTCTGCTTGCTATAACCTGAAAACCCTTTCCCAAATAAGTTTTTAATGTCTTAGCTTTCGTCGGAGACTCAACCACCAAAAGTACCCTCATTTTTGCTTAAGGAGCATATACATACTCCACGCAAAGAGAATAGCCGTCACCCCCCATGCCAAGGACATCACGATCAAAGCATCCAAGGACATCACCTGGTATTTTAAGGTTGCCGACCTTATAATACCTTCGTTGAGAAGGATAGTTTTGATTATCGTTTTAGTGATCATCAGCGCCTTGATTGGTGGAGGCGTAGGGGTTGGCGTTGCTTATTACCTAATTATGCAAAACCTTGAAAATACGAAGGCTCAAACTCAACCTGAAGCTCCCCAAGTTAAAGTGGATACGGTGGTAAAGGTAATACAGGAGGTTAAAGTTGCACCTACGGTCCAAGGGAAAAAATCAAGCGATACAAACGCAACGCAAACTCTAAACTTACAAGCTCCAGCCACTCAAACATCCCAACCCCAGCCCGAGACACAAAACCAACCCGTGGTTTTGCCCCAACAATCACAGCAAGCTCAACAACCACAACTCTCTTTACCACAAGGGCAAACGAAGGGTTCCCAGTCTTTACCGGAAGTGAGAGCTCCCATAATTGATCTAAGTTCCTCAAACCTTTCGGGAAATGTAAGCTTGCAAAGGCCACCAACACCATCTACATCAATGCCGGATATAAATCCGACCCTATCCGGAGGAGGGCTAAGCATAGGTATGGAGACCCTTAAGGAGGAGGATGTAAGGAAGGTTTATTATGAGCAGGGGAATATTGCAAAGGCGGAAAAGATGGTGAACGATGCCTTAGCAAAGAATCCGAACGATCAGGTAGCAAAAAAATATGCTAGGATCATAAAACTTGAGAAGAACGCCCTATCCCTTGAGGCGCAGGGGGATATCGAGGGGGCAAAGAGGGTTTGGAAGGAGATATTGTCAATAGACCCAAACCACCCGAGGGCAAAGGCTAAAGCCCAGTAAAATGATAAAAAATTCCCTCATCCTTGTCATACAAGCTTACCGCAAATACATCTCTCCCCTAAAACCCCCAAGTTGCAGGTATTACCCTACCTGCTCCGAGTACGCGATGATCTCCCTACAAAAGTATGGGCTTTTTAAGGGAACCTTAAAATCCATCTGGAGGATCCTCCGCTGTAATCCCTTCTCAAAGGGTGGAATTGACCTTCCTTAAAAGTAGATAAACCAAAAAAGGTGCTCCCATTATCCCCATGATCACACCCACAGGGGGATCTATTCCAAAGATCAATCTACCAAAGGAGTCCGCCAAGAGAACCAATGATGCCCCCATAATTCCCGAAAAAAGGTAAAACCTAAAACCTTCCCTAATTCCAAAAACTCCAAAAATATGTGATTTTTCCGTTATATCTGATATTAGTTATAACCATAGGGAAATAACCTTTTTTCGGACTTGCTCCGAAAATATAAAGAAAAGCCGAAATAAAAGCAAGAATTGAGGGTTTACTTTATTTTGCCTTCCGCCAGAAGATATTCCTCCTTATAAAGATCTTTGTTGCTTGCGTTAAATTCGTGTTTTACCTGAACTTTTAGGTTTTCCAATGTATAGAGTTTCCAAGAGATGGGGACAAAAACTTCCTTTTTGTTTCTTTTTGCCCTTTTCAACTCAAAGCTTAAAAGCAGGTGGAAAGCATCCTTTGTAATTTTTGGGTCCTTTGATGGCGAAAAATAAAAGGTTCTGAAAGTTTGATTTTTAGTTATTGAGCTGTAGGTTTTGCACTCAAGATAAATTGTTCTTCCATATTTATCCGTAATTTCAATATCAGGATAGCCGGCTGTCTTTGTTTTCCCTCTCTTTGTTTTGGGTTTTTCTGCTTTAAGACCAACTTTATTTAAAGCCGGAATTACAAATTTTTCCATTTCATTTCCTGCTTCGTTTGGTCTTTTGGTTTGAATTCCTTTTTTGTTAGCATTTTTGAGAGCTATTTGTGAAGCTTCTATTAATTTTTTTCAATAATTCTTGGTTCTTCTTCTCCTTTGGGTTAAATGTCAAAACTTCGCAACCCGTCAACGCTTTTATGGCTATTTTGTAAGGTATATCTCTAACTGGCTCCAAAAACTTGCGTAGCGCCTCTTCAAGTTGCCTTATGTATTTGTCCTTATCCATTTCTTTTCTTGAAAATCAGGATGTTTTCTTTTTGCATCACATTATAAAGTCCAAAGATGATTTTATCTATATTTTCAACAAGTTCAAACCCAATTTCTTCAGCGTTTTCTATGATAAATTCAACTGTTTTTATCTCCTTTCCTTGATATTTGGCATTTCCGATTATCAAAACAGCGTATTTACCAGGTTTCAAAACTCTATACATTTCCCGCAAGGACATTTTCATATCTTCATTGTAAAGCTCTATCCTTTCCTTATTCTTGCCTCTTACACCGATAAATTTTTCTCTTAACTCCAGAGGTTCAAAACCAAGGGATTTAAGCGCATGGGCATCATTTTGCACATAATCTAACGCAATAGAATAAGGTGGCGAAGTTATAATTCCATCTACGCTTTCATTTCCTAAATCCAGCGCTCTTGCATCCCCTTCCCTTATATCCACTTTTCCAAGTTTAAGATTTAACTGCTCAACTATTTCAATATAATCTTTGACCGATGCGAGCATAAGTTCAAGGTTTCTTACGAAAGATTTTGTTATATCTTTCCTTCTCCTAGCATTGTCGCTTATTGCCACTAATTTTGCCATTAAAAAGAAATTTTTCACTTTTTCATCCTCAATTTCATCTATTATTGAATCAATTATTTTATTGTTAAACAAGTTTATCTTAGTGTGTTTTAGAATTTCTGCCTTCGTATTAACTATTTCTTTGTATGCATAAATTGATTCGGTTTTAACTTTGCTTTGAAGGACGCACAACGGTGATATATCAATCCCTATGCAATTTATCCCTAAAAGTTGCGCTTCAATAGCTGTTGTTCCGCTACCGATAAACGGATCAAGGACGGTATCTCCACTTTTTAACCCGATTATATTGAGCAAAGCCCTTATCATCTGTGGGTGGAATTTCCCCTTATACGGATAAATCCAGTGTGTCAGGTATTGGTTTATGGATTTTGTCCTATTCTTTTGAATGATAAAGAAGTAATCGCTGTGGAAACCATTTACAAGTTTAAAATATGCCAAGCGCTTTCTCAAAGTTTCCCACGATTGGGGTTCATTAATTACAATGAATTCCCTAAATGTTGGGGAAATCTCAAATTCAATATTAAAGTTTTTCAGTTCAAGTTGTGCTAACCTCAATTCATATATGAACTGGACATTTTCAAACAGAACAAGGGTGGCGTTTTTCATTTCTTTTTTTGCTTTTGTAAAATATAAAAAATTCGGGCTTTACGGATGCTTGGGGGATCAGATAACCTATATACTCCAACCGCATCGTATTCTGATGAGCAGGTCCCCACTTCCCGTCCTTCTGATATGGAATTTTATAGTTGTTTTATTAGTTTATTTAGAGTGAGCATTTATACAAAGCAATGCTCCTTGGCATAACTCCAAAAACCCTCTATGCTCCCCTTCCCCTCTTGCCTTGCCAAAAGAAACATACTCATTAAACCCTCTCTTTGATTATTTCACCTCCATTCAAGCGTAAAATTTTCATGTTTTGATAACAAAATTCCTCATTTTTGTCATACAAGCTTACCGCAAATACATATCTCCCCTAAAACCCCCAAGTTGCAGGTATTACCCTACCTGCTCCGAGTACGCAATGATCTCCCTACAAAAGTATGGGCTTTTTAAGGGAACCTTAAAATCCATCTGGAGGATCCTCCGCTGTAATCCCTTCTCAAAGGGTGGAATTGACCTTCCTTAAAAGTAGATAAACCAAAAAAGGTGCCCCCATTATCCCCATGATCACACCCACAGGGGGATCTATCCCAAATATCAATCTACCAAAGGAATCCGCCAAGAGAACCAATGATGCCCCCATAATTCCCGAAAAGAGGTAAAACCTAAAACCTTCCCTAATTCCAAAAACCCCCAAAATATGCGGTGCCATTATCCCAACAAAACCTATTATCCCAACGTATGAGGTTATTATGGAAACCAAAAGGGAGGATACTACGGTGGAGAAAACCGTTATCCTTTTCGGGTCATAACCCAGGCATAATGCCTCAAGCTCCCCAAGCGCCATAACATCTATATCCCTGTTTTTTAAGAATAGAACCAGAGAAAGGATAAGGGTTGAAATTAGGATGAAAAGGAGGATGGGGAGATCGGAGGGGGAAAAGAACCTTCCAAGGGAACCCCATAAGGCGTAAAGGGTCCTACTTGATTCTATCCCCGCGAGGATGAAAAACATAACCGCAAGGGAAGAAAAGAACGTACCCAAACCCACTCCAATTACTGGAAGGATCCAAGGTTCCACCCTTGAGGATAAAAAGATTATTATAGCGGAGACGGGTAGGGAGAAAAGAAGGGAGGGGAGGTAGATAGGTAGGTTCAGTTTGAAAAGTTCGGAAAGCGCCACGCCCAAAACCGCTCCCCCCGAGATCCCCAAAATATAACCGTCTGCTATGGGATTCCTATAAACCCTTTGTAAAACCGCTCCGACAACGGAAAGTCCAAAACCCGCGGAAAAACCAAGAATTAACCTCAATACCCTAAAAAAGATAATATCCGGACTAAAAACCCTACCCAAAAAGATCTCGGAAAGCGCGGATAACAAAAGGAGAAATATAATAGCCCAAGCCCTCATTTGAAGGTTTTGATAAGCAGGCTAATAACCAAAAGGGAAACAAAGAAAGAAAACATAAACCTTAAAACCCTCTCGGGAAGGAGGATCATAACCCTTGAACCCAAGAAACCACCAATTAGGGAACCGAATGATACAAAGGACGCATAAGATGGATCAAAGCTCAAACTTTTCAGATAGTAAAGTGCGCTTGAGGATGTCGTTATTCCTATTAAAAATACGC
>LBFQ01000068.1:2249-12933 GCA_000980735.1 Candidatus Caldipriscus sp. T1.2 | reverse complement strand
ATAGCCCTACGCCCGTGGAAAACCTCTTTACCCAATATATATCATCCGGAAAGTCCAAGTTCAACAAAATCTCAACCTCCTCCCCCCTCTTTGTTCTGAATTTATAACCCCTCCTTTGCTTTTCTTCCCCTTCCGAGCTTATAGGCTCCCTCGATACGATACCAAGATCCCCATCCAGATAAACGTATTCCCCTTCTTTAAGGTTTTCAGGGTCTATCCCAACTATAGTTGGTATGCCCGCGTTTGATAATATAAGAGCAGAATGGGAATCCCTTTTGAGGTGTTTTACTATACATCCCTTAAAGCCCTCCTTTTTAAGCTTTAGGGCAAGAGCTACAGACACCGTTTCCCCGACAAAAACATAATTTTTCCCGCCTTCAAAGTTGAGGAGGGATAAGTACCCAAGTTGTGAAAAGATCTCTTCAATTTCCTGAGCCCTATATGCAAATTGCGGATTTTCACTCTTCAATCTATCTATTAAGGGTTTTATGGCAAGCTTAATCGAGGTCTCAACATCAAACCCAAGATCCAAAACCTTCCTTAACCTTTCCTTAAACAAGTTATCCTCCAAGAGCCCAGCCACAAATTGAGATATGATATCATCCCCCGATTTTAACTCCCTTGCGATCCTTTCAAGATGGGAGAATATATCCCCATTTATTTTTACATCCTTAAGCTTTACAACGTACCCTTCCCCCTTTCCGCCAACTAAGGATTTACCGAAGAGGTACCCTTCAGTCTTCATCAAACCCCCTATTTATGAGTTCCACTAATGCCTTCACCGCCTCCTCCGCATCCTCTCCTTCCGCCTCTATTTTTAATACCGTACCTTTTGGAGCTGCAAGCATCATTACCCCAAATACGCTCTTCGCGTTTGCCCTCATCCCATCCGAAATCCTCTCTATAAAAATCTCGCTCTTAAAGTTGCTCGCCAAGTTTGCGATCATTGTACTCGGTCGGGCGTGCAATCCCAACCTATTTTTCAATTCCACTTCCGCTACAACTTTCTTCACCACCGGGAATTTTAAAGTTGAGGGTTAAGCCCAACCAAATCAAGTCAAATATTGATCACCCAAATGCTCCCCTCAGTACCAAAATTGCATTTGATGGCTTCTCCGCAAGGCGCCTCATAAAGTAAGGATACCAATAATCTCCATAAGGCAGGTATATCCTAACCCTATATCCCTTATCCAATATCTCCCTCTGAAGCCTTTGTCTTACACCGTACAACATTTGAAACTCGTAAGAAGTTTTGTCCTTCCCGATCTTGTCCCCAAATTCCATTATGTACCTTATGAGCTTATCGTCGTGCGTTCCAAACTCGGGATATACCCCTTCAATCCTCAACATTTTCTCCGCCAATACCTTAAACCTTTCATCTATATCCTTCTTCCTTTGATATGCAACCTTTGGGGATTCCTTATATGCCCCCTTAACTAATCTCAAGTTTATCCTGAATTTTGCCAACCTTTCAAGGATCTTATCAGCATCAAAGAGGTAAGCCTGTATCACCGTTCCCACCTTAAAACCTTCCCCGTTCAACCTCTCAACAACCTCAACCGTATCCCAAACCGTTCTGTATTCTTCAGCATCCACGTTTATGTAAATGCCCATGTTATTCGCCTCTTTACAAATCTCCTTTAAGTTTTCGTAAAAAACCTCCCTTCCAAGCTCCATTCCCAACTGCGATGGTTTTAAAGAGATTTCCGCCCTTGAATTGAAGTTTTTCAAAACCTCCGCCAATTTCAAATATTCCTCCTTGTGTCTCTTTACGGTTTCAAGGTCCTTAAAATGCTCCCCCAAATATGCGACGGTCAAGAGAAAACCGTCTTCTATAAGTTTCCTTGCCACCCCCTCCAGCTCCTCTAAACTTTCTCCGGCTACAAACCTCCTTGATATCTTTCTACCAAACGAATTCCCCGTCAAAAACCTTTCAAGGGTTTTGTTATGGGAAAGGTATATAAACAGGTTCCTAAGGATCGGCATACTCCGTTAATTTTACCCTCGTATTAAACCTTGCTACTTTAGAATTTTTGGAAATGGAGCTTATATTTGAGAAACATAAGGAAGGGAGGGGAAATTATACATTCCCCGACTTTGAGGAAGATGTGGAAATACCCGAAGAATACAAAAGGAAATCGCCATTAAATCTCGTTGAAGTTCCAGAAAACGAAGTGGTTAGGCATTATGTAAGGTTATCACAACTAAACTATGCGGTTGATATAGGTTTTTACCCGTTGGGATCCTGCACTATGAAGTACAACCCAAAACTCAACGAGGAGGTATCAAGGTTTCCTGGATTTACTAACATACACCCTTTAACCCCAGACCATCTCGTTCAAGGAGCGTTGGAGGTTATGTACGAAACCATAGAGATACTAAAGAAACTTACGGGTATGGATGGGGGAACCTTACAGCCCAGCGCGGGTGCCCATGGCGAGCTTACTGGGATACTGATAATAAAGGCGTATTTGAAGGATAAAGGGGAAGGGAACAGGGACGAGGTTTTAATACCTGATTCCGCGCACGGTACGAACCCTGCAACCGCATCTATGGCGGGGTTCAAAGCCGTTGAGGTAAAGTCCGATAAGGATGGCTTACTATCAATAGATGATCTAAAGTCCAAGCTTTCGGAAAGGACGGTGGGGCTTATGATAACTAACCCCAACACCTTAGGATTATACGAAAGGAGGATAAGGGAGATATGCGATCTCGTCCATAAGGCGGGGGGATTGGTTTATATGGATGGGGCGAACTTTAATGCCCTTATGGGGTGGATAAAACCCGGGGATACGGGGGTAGATGTTATGCATTTAAACCTGCATAAGACCTTTTCGGTGCCACATGGGGGAGGGGGACCGGGGGGTGGGGTTTTGCTCGTTAAAGAACACCTGAAAGAGTTCTTACCTGTTCCCGTTATTGAAAGATCCGAAAACGGTTATTATTTTAATTGGAACTTACCAAAGAGCATAGGAAAAGTTCATACGTTTTATGGGCATTTCCTCGCGGTGGTTAGGGCTTACGCTTATATCCTTTCCATGGGCTTTGAGGGGTTGAAAAGGGCATCCGCGGATGCGGTTTTAAACGCCAACTACCTTAAGAAGCTCTTGGAGGATGAATTTAAGGTGGAGTATCCATCAACCTGTATGCACGAGTTTGTGATAAGTGCGAAGCCCATAAAGGATGAAACGGGGGTTAAGGCGGTTGATATAGCGAAAAGGCTTTTGGATTACGGTTTCCACGCCCCCACCGTTTATTTCCCCCTAATAGTCCCCGAGGCTTTAATGATAGAACCTACGGAAACTGAAACAAAAGAAACCCTTGAAAGATTTGCTGAGGTTATGAAGAGGATAAAGGAGGAAGCTTACAAGGAACCAGAAAAGGTTAAGAACGCACCATATGATACGCCAGTAGGGAGACTGGACGAGGTGAGGGCGGCGAAGGAATTAAAGGTTTCTTTCTTTGAGGGATGAAAATAGCAATAGGTTGCGATCATAGGGGATTTAAACTTAAAGAGTTTTTGAAGGAAAAGTTAAGGGAAGATTTTGAGGTTTTGGATTTTGGGACATTTTCGGAAGAAAGCACGCATTATCCCATTTATGCAAAGAAGGTAGCCCTTGCGGTATCAAAGAAGGAGGCGGATTTTGGGGTTTTAATATGCGCAACTGGCATAGGTATGAGTATAGCGGCGAACAAGATTAGGGGTGTAAGGGCAGCTCATGTATGTAGCGATGAGCTCGTTGAACTTTCAAGGAGACACAATAACGCGAACATAATATGCTTTGGGAGTATATACACGGACGAGGAAACAGCCCTCAGATGGGTCAAAAATTTTATATCAACACCATTTGAGGGTGGTAGGCATTCAATAAGGGTGGATATGATAGAAGATGTTTCCGATAGGTGACGATATTCCATCAAAAAGAAGCCCGATTTTAATGTGGTTTTTCATAATTCTAAGTTCCATAATTTTCCTAATTCAGGACGATTATATAACCCGCAATTTCGGATTTGTGCCCGTTAGGTTTTGGTTTTCCGGGGAATGGGTCCAAACATTAACATATATGTTCCTTCATGGAAACCTGATCCATATCATCGGAAATATGTACTACCTTTACATCTTTGGGGATAATGTGGAGGATGAGCTTGGAAAGTTTGGTTTTCTCTTACTTTACATAACCGCTGGGGTGATGGGGGCGCTTTTCCACGCCATTTTTTATCCGTACTCTCATATACCCCTCGTTGGGGCATCCGGGGCAATATCCGGCATCCTCTCCGCTTATATGATAATGTTTCCAAATGCTGGGATCTACACTTATATATTTTGGTATCTGGTTAAGGTCCCCGCTTACTTTTTCATAGGATTTTGGATCCTGATGAATTACATATATGCCATTTCCGGCATTGAGACGGGCATAGCCTGGTGGGCTCATATAGGTGGCTTTGTAGCTGGGGTTCCTTTTGGGATTTTTGGTAGGATAAAGAGGATTTTTTCCTCAAACGGAGGTGATATATTATGAGAATTTACGACTCTATACTTGAGCTTGTTGGGAAAACCCCATTAGTTAGAACGAGGCTATTTAAAGAATTTAAAGCGGAGGTGGTATTAAAGCTTGAATCCTTCAACCCTATGGGTAGCGTTAAGGACAGGATAGCGATACATATGATAGAAGATGCGGAGAAGAGGGGTATATTAAAACCAGGTATGACGGTGGTTGAATCAACATCGGGGAATACGGGAGCTGGGGTCGCCTTGGTTTGCCTTTTAAAAGGGTATAAGTGTGTTTTAACGGTTCCTGACAAGGTTTCAAAGGAGAAGATAGACCTTTTGAAGGCTTTGGGCGCAGAAGTTATAATATGTCCCACAAATGTTCCTCCCGAATCACCCGAAAGCTATTATTCGGTTGCTAAAAGGATAGCGGAGGAAAGGGGAGGAATATACCTAAATCAATATGAAAACCCAGCAAATCCCTTGGCTCATTATTTAACCACCGGACCGGAAATATGGGAGGATACGGAAGGTAAAGTGGATGTTGTTGTGGCGGGAATAGGGACAGGGGGAACTCTAACGGGGGTTGGCAAGTTCCTAAAGGAGAGGAAGAATGTTGAGACTGTGGCGGTGGATCCCGTGGGATCCGTTTATTACGATTACTTTTATAAGGGAAAATGGGAGGAGGCGCATCAGTACCTCATAGAGGGCATAGGGGAGGATTTCATACCATCCACCATAGATTTTAATTACATCGACAGGATATACAGGGTGGAGGATAAGGAGGCTTACGAATGGGCGAGGAAACTTGCGGTTGTTGATGGGATACTCTCGGGAAGCTCGGCGGGTGCTGCCCTTGCGGGAACTTATAAGTACTTAAGGGAGAACGACGGATATAAGCTCGTGGTTGTAATAATACCTGATAGTGGTTTCAGGTACCTTTCAAAGGTTTTTAACGAGGATTGGTTGAGGGAGAAGGGGCTAATATGATAATAAAAGTGCGGGTAAAACCGAAATCAAAAGTTGAATATGTTAAGGAGATAAGTTCGAGATTTTACGAGGTTGCGGTTAGAGAACCGCCGGAAAAGGGAAAGGCAAATAAAAGGGTTGTGGAAGTTTTGTCGGAGTTTTTCAAAATCCCTAAGGAAAGGATAAAACTAATTTCGGGCGAGACATCAAGGTTAAAAACCTTTGATATAAAGATCACCTTATAAACTCCTCAAGGCCCAAACTTTTAAGGGTTTTTATCAAACTTTCGGTTTTTTTATCCGATGGATAACCACTGAAATAGGGGATTGTTTCGTAAAATCCCAAAAGGGCGCTCAATGCTTTCATCTCCAACTCCCTAAGGTATTTGGCAAAAATGGAGGCAAGGGCAACCTCCCCAAAATTCTTATCCGCCGAAACTTCAAACCCCAAAATTTTCCCCCCTTTCCTAAAAAATTTCCCATCCAATTCCCAACCCTTCAAAAATCTCCCATAATCTCTAAATCCCCCCGCTATTCCCGCGATAATTTCCCTCCCCTCCAAACTTTCCGCAATTTCGCATATCGCCTTCGCGTCCTCCAAAAACCTATTTTTCCTTAAGTTTTTGGCTGGGATCCTCCTCGCCGAAATTCTTATCACCCTAAAGGGAAGATCCATGTATTTCCCCCCAAAGGTTGGTATTTCAAGTTCATAGAGGAATCCTTCCGCCCATCCGAAAAGGTTATAAAAAAGTTCCCCGGCGGTCCTATGCGGAATCCCCAAACCATAAAGGGAACTTATAACGATCCCCTCACCAATACTATATCCCTTCAAATTCCTCCTAAAGAGCTCCTTACTTTCCCTTATCCCGCCCAAATCCCCCTCCACATCAACCCCAACCACGAATAATGATCCCACCTTGGGACCCAGACCCGCCTCGTCTATCCCCGACCTCATCTCTTAAAGAAATCCTCAAACTTTGGGTTCATAAAATTTTCCACCGCCCTTGAATACTCCTCCAAAAGCTCCCTCCACCTCTCCCTATTTAAAACCTTCGCAAATACATAAGAACCGTATATCTGCCCGGCATGGAATGCTAAACCCGCTCCGAAGGAAGCGTAAGCGGGAATATCCCTTTTCTCCTTGAACTTGTAATAAAATCCCAAGGCATAAAAGCCCGTCACGGTGAAGAAACCCATAAGGGCGGTTCCCCTATCCCCAAGCCAGTACCTTCCCAATCCGGGAACTATAGATAACAAAGCCGCTTTTCTCGGAGATTTAAGCTGTGGATCCTTAACGTACCTCTCCAAAACCGTACCTTCCACCGCCCTTTTCGCCTCCACCCAATTCCCATCTTGAAGTTTCATCCAAGCTACCAGGGATTTTCTTTGCAATGAATTTTCCGGCATTTCTGAGAGTTGCTCGTAAAACTTGAAGGTATCACCCTTGTAAAGGTATATCTTTGCTAACTCGTAATGCGCCCAAACCATCCCCCTCCTCTTCTCCCTTATATGCCTCTTAAAAATCTCCTCCGCAAAATCCAACAATTTTGCCATTTTATAAGAATATCCCGCCATAAAGTGGGCGTAATCCGCGGAGTCACTTTGGGGGAATAAGGAGAAGAACCTTATGTATTCCAAGGCCGCTTCCCTATATTTCCCCTCCGAATATAGCTCCTCCGCGAAGGAAAATATTTGTTCCGGATAAACCTGTACTTGCGAAAGAATAAGGATCATAACCTGCAATTTTACGGGCAGGATTTACCTTTACAAACTAAACCCTTTGTTGGAAAGTAAAACCTGAAGGAGGTACTATCCGCGGATGGGCTCTCAAAACCCAACCCTTTACCCGATATTGAGGTTTTCATATTCCCATCAAGGTCCCAAAAGATGCCTACGCCCTGCGCGCTTCCACTACCCAAACATAGGTTTCCGCATTTATACGTATCGTTCCCACCTCCATCAACGAGGATACCGTAAGAAAAGTCGTGTCCAACCCCTTGAGATGTTGATAAACTTGAGTAATAAACGTCATCACCGCTTAGATCGTATAGTGCCCCTATCCCAAAGTGCGCGCTTGCCCCCTGCGAGTACCAAACTCCCGAATACGCGTCATTTCCACCTCCATCGTAAAGAACCCCAATTCCAAGCCAATAACCGGAACCTTGAGAAAAAACGTGCGAGAAGTACCTATCATCCCCGCTTATATCCAGTAAGATCCCCAAACCCCCTCCAAGGGATACCCCGTTAAGGAAGTCCCTCCTCTCTCCAAAACCCATACCCTGCCCCAAGCTCGTATTATGCTTTGGGCTTTGGGGGGAAGGGAAATATAGAACGGAATCTTCAAGCCTATACACATCGTTTCCTTGAACGTCTGCCAAAATCCCAACCCCACCAACCCACCCGAAACCCTGCGCCTTCGATATGGAGTAATAACTATCGTTTCCGGAAAGATCTATGGTTATGCTACCACCGTTATAACCCGCCCCTAAGCAAAACACCTTACATTTATAGTTGTCATCCCCATCAAAATCCATCAAGATGCTATATCCGAAAAATGCGCTTCCCACAAATTCTCCATCATAACTATCGTTTCCACCAAGATCAAGAAAGGCGCTTACATCAAACAGGGCAAAGGCTATATTTCCATTATATACATCGTTTCCCGCGAAGTCCAAACCAATCTTAACCCCATTGTAATAATCATCCCCTCCAGCATCCACGACTATAATGGAGTTTGGAAATGTATCCGTTTTGGTTGAGCCGAAGGAGATATAACCTATAGGCGTAGGAAGGTAAAAGCTTTTAATCTCCGCCTCCCTCCTTTTTACCTCTTCCTTTAATGAATCCATTAAAACACAAAGGATCTGAAAGGCGTAAGATACCCTCTCCCTATTAAACCTCTTAAGGCCCTCCTCTTCAAAGGCTATCTTCCTATCAATCTCTAAACTGTCCCAAATATAGCCCTTCCAACCTTCCGGGGGATTCACCTTTGAGGATAAATAAACCTTCAAAATCGCGGTGGTTAAAAGATTTATTCTCCTCGGGATGAAGGAGGTTAGCATTTGGAGGGAATCTATGGTGCTTTTTGGGAGTTTTGGGTAGTTGTCAAATATGAACTTCCCAAGGGGATTGTCGCCGGAAATGTCCTTAATTGCCTCAAGGTAAGGGTCGGATATTAAACCCACACGGAGATTTGAACCGGAGAGTTTGGTAAGCGTGGCGCAAACATCCGGGAGCTTTAAGCTCGGAGATGATAACCTGTTTGATAGGGAGCTGGAGAGATAAAATAGGGTGTTGGGGTTTGAAAAAGCCATCTCGAATATTGGTAAAGATGGATTTGTGCCAATGAAGAAGTTAAGGGAATAAAAAGGTATCAAAAATGCTCCGCTTCCTATCGTCATAATCCAGCCTTTACTTTACCCTTTATATGTTCAAGCCCTCTAAGGGTCAATACCCTACCCCTCGGTGTCCTCTCTATCAACCCCTCCCTTAATAGGTAAGGTTCTATTACCTCTTCTATGGTTCCCTCATCCTCCGATAGCGCCGCGGAAAGGGTCTTCAACCCCACCGGTCCCCCTCCGAACTTTACATAAAGTACCCTCAAATACCTAATATCCTCCTCTGTTAAACCGAGTTCATCTATCCCGAGTTTCTCCAAAGCCATAAGGGTCTTTTCCGTTGTCAATAAGCTTTCTCCCATACTTTGTAAGAAGTCCCTCACCCTCTTTAAAAGGTTGTTAGCAACCCTAGGTGTCCCCCTTGACCTCCTTGCTATCTCCATAAGCGCCCCCTCCTCCGCTTCAATCCCTATAGCCTTCGCATTTCTTTTTAGGATCTCCAAAATTTCATCCGGTGAGTAATAATCAAGGCGGAAGACAATCCCAAACCTCATAAGGAGGGGTTTCGATAAGAGCCCCATCCTCGTCGTGGCGCCTATAAGGGTGAATTTTTGAAGGTAAAGCCTTAAAGTCTTTGCCCCTGGACCCTTATCAACCACAACGTCAATGTAAAAGTCCTCCATGGCTGTATACAAGAACTCTTCAACCGGTTTAGGGATCCTATGTATTTCGTCAATAAATAGGATACCGTTTTTTGGTAGGGAGGTTAAGATCCCCGCAAGGTCTGCGGGTCTCTCAAGGGAGGGTCCGGATGCGGCTTTTAAAGGTACATCCATCTCCTTAGCTATTATGTGCGCCAAGGTTGTCTTACCAAGCCCTGGAGGTCCTATCAGAAGTACGTGTTCAAGGGGTTCTCCCCTTCCCTTAGCAGCCGAAATATAAACCTTTAAGTTTTCAATTATATGTTTTTGCCCTACGAATTCCTCAAGCCTCTGCGGCCTTATTTTATCTCCTCCCTCGTCTCCTTAATCGCCTCCGCCAAGACGTCCACCGCAATATCCACGTGCTCCTTAGTTATTATCAATGGGGGCGCTATCCTCAAAGCGGAAGGACCGCAACCCAAGAAAAGTACGCCCTTCTGAAAACTCTTCAGCACCACCTTATCCCTGAACTCGGGATAATACTTCTTTGTCTCCCTATCCTTCACGAACTCTATGCCTATCATCAATCCCTTACCCCTGACATCCCCTATTTCTTCAAAATCCTTTTGAAGCTCCTTAAGTTTTTCCAGATAATACTCCCCCACTACCCTAGCGTTCTCCATAAGCTCGTTTTCTATTAGCTCAAGGGTAGCAAGGGCCGCAGCGGCTGCTACCGGATTTCCTCCGAAAGTATTCGCGTGGGCTCCCATAGGCCATTTATCCATCAAACCTTCCCTGGCTATGAAAGCACCCATGGGCATCCCGGATGCTATACCCTTGGCTATGGTAATAATGTCGGGCTGTGTATTATAGTGCTCTATGGCGAACCACTTGCCCGTCCTACCCAATCCCGCCTGAACCTCATCGTCTATTAGGAGGAACCCGTATTTGTCCGCAAGTTTTCTGAGCTTTGGGAAGAAATCCTCAAGGGGAAATACGTACCCGCCCTCCCCTTGTATCGGCTCAAAGATAAACGCTGCTACTTCCTCGGGTGGTACAATCCTAGCAAAAAGGGTATTCTCTATGTAGTCTATGAGCTGATCGGATGCTTTATCCGCAGGGGCATTGAAGGGGGGCCTGTACGCGTTCGGATAAGGTACGAAAAATACGCCGGGCATAAGAGGTCCGAAATACCTCTTGTGGATGGTTTTAGAAGCGCTTACGGACATAGAAGCGTAAGTTCTACCG
>LBFQ01000068.1:0-1998 GCA_000980735.1 Candidatus Caldipriscus sp. T1.2 | reverse complement strand
GATTTTACCAACCGTAGAATTTAAACTATGGTTGTTACGAGGTTTGCGCCAAGTCCCACAGGTTTCTTACACGTAGGGGGGGCAAGAACTTGTATATACAATTACCTTTATGCCAAAGCCAAGGGTGGAAAGTTCCTTTTGAGGATAGAGGATACGGATAGGAGTAGGTATAAGGAGGAGTGGGTTGAGGGGATAATAAGGGGTTTAAGGTGGCTTGGGATAGAGTGGGATGAGCCGGAGGTTTATCAGAGTCAAAGGCTTGAAATATACCGAAATTATGCAAACAAACTTATAGAGATGGGTTATGCTTACAGGTGTTTCTGTACGGAGGAAGAGCTTGAGGAGGAGAGGAAGCTTGCGGAGATTTTGAAAAAACCTTATAGGTATTCAAGGAAGTGCCTCTTTTTAAGCAAGGAGGAGATAGAAAAAAATCTAAAGGAAGGAAAACCTTATTCCATAAGGTTCAAGGTTCCCGACGATACGGATATAACCTTTGAGGATCTCGTACACGGGAGCATCACGTACAACACAAGAGATCTTGGCGGGGACTTTGTGATAATCAGGTCGGATGGCTTCCCAACTTATAACTTCGCGGTCGTAATAGATGACCATCTTATGGGAATAACGCATGTGATTAGGGGGGACGATCATATAGCAAATACGCCCAAGCAGATCTTAATATATAGAGCCTTTGGTTGGGAGATACCAAAGTTTGCCCACCTATCAATGATATTAGGTCCTGATAGGCAGAAGCTCTCAAAAAGGCATGGCGCTACATCCCTTGAGGAATTTAGGAGGATGGGGATCCTACCCGAAGCCCTATTTAATTACTTAGTCCTTCTTGGTTGGTCTCCGGGAGATAACAGGGAGATCGTAAGCAAGGAGGAGATGATAAAACTATTTGATATTACGAGGGTTAATAAAAACCCGGCGGTCTTTGATTACCAAAAGCTCCTTTGGATGAACTCGGAATACATAAGGATGATGGAGGATGAGAGGCTTTTTGAGGTCCTGAAGGAATATAACGAATATCTCAAGGATTTGGGGGAGGGTTACGAGGTTGGGGAGGAATATTTACCTTTACTGATAAAGCTATTCAAGGACAGGGTAAAAACTTTAAGGGATTTCTTTGATTACGGTGTTTTCGTTTATAGGGAAGATTTCCCTTACGACCCAGAAGCGGTTAAAAGCAGGCTTTCCCAAGAGGGAATATTTGATCATCTGAGGGAGCTCGGAAGGAGGTTTGAGAATATTGAAGTGTGGAAGGCGGAGGAAATAGAGAGGGTTTTAAGGGGTTATGCGGACGAAGTGGGGGTAAAGCATGCGGTTTTTATACACGCGGTAAGGGTGGCAGTTTCCGGAACTTCCGTAGGTCCAAGCCTCTTCCATATGCTGGAATATCTCGGAAAGGAAAGGGTCGCCCCGGAGGTTAAAGGAGGCGGAAAGAAGGATCACCTCTCTAAAATAAAGCCCCACTTCCCCTTTACGGAAAATCCCTTATCTATTTTGCACTTGTATTCATCGTCACCTTCCCCATCTATGAAGATCCCAATTCCGCCGAACTCCCTCTCAAAATTCACACCCCCATGTGAGTTTTCACAGCTTTGGAAGTAATACGAATCCTTCCCCTTAACATCCAAAAATATACCTACGGAATTCGTCCAACCCATACCCGCCCCACTGTGGCTTATATAAATATCGTTTCCATCGCCCTCGTAAAGGATCCCAACGGCTAAATCGTGCCCCGCTCCCAAAGATGGACCCGCAAAGGAGAAATACACATCGTTTCCCCCATCATCCCTAAGGTAAGCGGTGGAGATGTGTATTCCCGCCCCTTGACAGTATTGCGTGCATAGGTATCTGTCATCCCCATTGCGGTCATATAGAAATCCGAAAGAGTACCAATAGGATGAACCTTGGGCGTAAGTTCCCGCGTTATACACATCGTTCCCCGAAAAGTCCATAAGTATCCCGAACCCCCCTCCCAAATCTTCCCTC
>LBFQ01000067.1 GCA_000980735.1 Candidatus Caldipriscus sp. T1.2 | reverse complement strand
CTTATTGAAATTTTGAGTGATATTGAGATAAGTTTATTACGTTCCTATAAGGGATTGAAACTATCCGAAGGCTTGGGAAAAGAGGGAAAAATACCTTCCACAAGTTTATTACGTTCCTAGTTTATTACGTTCCTATAAGGGATTGAAGGAAGTAAATAAACAACCAAGCAAACAAACCTCACCCTTTAGAATTTCCCGCTATGTTAGGAAACTTTTTGAGTGTTCCCCTATTGTTCTTCCTTCTGGGAATCCTTGCGGTCTTTTTAAAGTCGGATCTTGAGATCCCTCAACCTCTTCCCAAGTTCTTCTCCCTCTTTCTCCT
Source organism: Candidatus Caldipriscus sp. T1.2 (assembly GCA_000980735.1). Classification (GTDB taxonomy): domain Bacteria; phylum Hydrothermota; class Hydrothermia; order LBFQ01; family LBFQ01; genus Caldipriscus. Next base: position 10,096 of record LBFQ01000067.1, on the reverse strand, counting down.
CATCTCAATAGGTTTGCAGGGTGGTTATAGGTTATACAAGGGGGGTTTTAGCCTTCATATCCTGTTAGTGTTTTTTGCGGGTATTCTCTTGGCAATTTTTATAACCTTATATACCTTTTTTATCCTAAAATTGCGTCTTGATACTTATAACGCTGCTGCTATAGCTACATCTTACGGTGCAACGTTGAGTCCTGTCGTATTTATAAGCGCGGGAAATCTCCTTGATCATATAGGTGTGCATTACGGGGGTTATATGGTTGCTATGATGGTCCTTATGGAATCTCCGGCGATAATTTTGGGTTTATTTTTGGTTTCTTTATTTGAAGGGAAAAAAGAAAAGTTGAGTTGGGGGGAAATTTTCGGGGACGCATTTCTTAACGGTTCCGTGTTTTTGTTGATAGGTACGCTTGTGGTGGGATATCTTGTTGGGGAGAGGGGATGGAAAGCTATGGAACCTATGTTTGGGAACCTTTTTATGCCTATGCTCGCCTTCTTTTTGTTGGATATGGGTTTGGTTTCCGCAAGGCAAATGGAGACAATAAAACCTTTGGCAAAAAGGAAACTTGGGTACTTTTTGGTTGCTTTTGCTATATTTATTCCAATGTTGAACGCGATAATAGGGGCTCTCTTGGCAAAGTTGTTGGGTTTCAATAAGGGGGATGCCTATATGCTTTCGGTTCTCTGCGCAAGTGCGTCCTACGTCGCCGTTCCCGCAACTTTTAGGATTTCATTACCTGAGGCAAATCCAAGCATATACCTTACGATGTCTTTAGGTTTCACTTTCCCTTTTTAACTTGATATTCGGCGTTCCGCTTTATTATTCCATAATAAACTTTATATGGGGGTGAAATATGACACCGAGGAGAAAAGTGGAGATAGTGGTAAATAGGCCGTACTTGAAGAAGATTTTGGAATTTTTGGAGAAGGTGGGGGTGAAAGGATATACGGTAATAGAGGACGTTAAAGGGCTCGGAGATAAGGGCTTTATGGGAGGGGATGAAATAACGGATACCTTCAAAAACAGTTATATTTTCACCGTATGTGATGAAGAGACCGCAAAGAAGATAGAGGATGGTATAATCCCGCTCTTAAAGAAATACGGGGGAATTTGCGTAATATCAGATGTAAAGGCTTACATACACTTTTAATATCCACAATACAATGCAAACGTAAGCTCCCGCCACCACATCGTCTAAAACTATCCCCAAACCTCCTCCCAAATTCTCCACCTCCCTTATTGGGAATGGCTTTAAAATATCAAAGAGCCTAAAAAGGATAAATGCGAGAGCGAGGTTTTTAAAATTGGGTTCAAGGTTAAATGTTGAAACGAAAAACCCAACGATCTCATCAATCACCACTTCCTTAGGATCCTTCTCCCCCTTTTTCTTTGAGACAAAATCCGCGGATATAACCCCCAAAACAAACAAAAGGAAAAATATAATGGTAAAGGAAAAAGGATCCCTCGCCAAGAGGATAAATGGAATTGCCCAAAGGCTACCCAAGGTTCCCGGAAAGTACTTTACTTTGCCTACGAATAAGCCCGTTGCTATACCTTCAAGTATTTTTCCCACCAAGCTAAGTATCTTTTCAACCTATCTATCCTCAGATCGGGCGGACCGCTCCTTGAAAGCCCGTGACTCGTCTCCTGCGGATACCTAACGAAAACAACCTCCCTACCCAAGATCTTTAAAGCCTTAAACAACTGCTCCGCCTCGGATATAGGGCATCTGTAATCCCCCTCGCTGTGTATTATCAATAGGGGTGTTTTTATATTCTTTGCCAACCTTAAAGGGGATCTTTCCCAAAGCTTTTCTATCCTATCCCAAAAATCCCCCTCCCAATATTGGTCAGGTGAAAACGTGAAATCCGCGGTCCCCATCATGGATATAAGGTTTACAACGCTCCTGTCGGTTATCGCTGCTTTAAAGATATCCGTATTCCCTATAACCCAATTGGTCATATATCCCCCATAGCTACCACCCGTAATCCCAAGCCTATCAACATCAACAAAGGGTAAGCCCCTTATGAAATTTACAACGGACATGATATCGATATAATCCAGATTTCCCCAATCACCTTTTATTGCGCTCGCAAACTTTTCCCCATAACCCTTACTTCCCCTTGGGTTTGAATATACAACTATGTATCCGTTGGATGCGGTAGTTTGAAGCTCGTGGAAGAAAACGTTCCCGTAGCACATATGTGGTCCCCCGTGTATATATAGTATGGTGGGATATTTGAGATTTGGGTTAAAATCTGGGGGTTTTAAGATCCAGGTGTGTATCTTTGCATCGGCGGAGTCAACCCAAAACTCCTCCGGATCCGATACCTCAACCTCCTCTATCCACCCGTTGAATTTGGAAATCCTTTTAACTTCACCGTCGTACATCCAAAGCTCGGGGGGAAGCGTGGGTGTGCTTGCGGAAAATATAAAGGTTTTTCCGTCTGTATCAAAGGAGGAGATCCCTCCCCTAAATTCAAACAACCTTCCAAAGTTCCCATCCAAATCCGCCCAGTATATTACCGCGTTCCCGAATTCCGTTAAAATAAAGTAAAACTTTCCGTCATAGAATCTAATCGGGATCCCTTCGCCCTCCCCCGTATCTCCCAAAATATAATAGCCAACGCTGTTATCGATCTTTTCCGTTATGTTTCTTGCACCCTTTCCGATCTCATAAACCCAAAGCCCTATATTTTTCGTTCCCCAACCGTCATTCGGATCGTCATGCCCCAAAAACATCAAAATTCCGCCTGACACAAATCTTAAATAATTCTTCGGACCCTCAAGTAGAGTTATATCCGAAACCTCTCCGCTTTCAAGGTTGTAAAGTTTTATGTATGTTCTATTTTCCCTCTCCTCCGTATCATAACACAGGAACGCCAAGGACTTTCCATCCGGGGAAAATGTGGGTGATGAATGCCAAAACCTTTTATCGCTTGGAATTTCCGAAACTTGCCCGCTCTCAACATCCACCAAAAATATTTTGGGCCTTTTATCCAAAAAATATCCAAATCCGTCAAGCCTATAAAACTGTGTCCTTATCTCAAGGGGAGGGTTTGAAAGGTTTTTCTCCTTCCTCTGTTTTACGTTATCTTTTTTTAGATGCTCCAAACTTTCCATAAATACCACCGCCAAAAGTTTTCCGTCAGGCGAGACCGTATATTCAAATATTGAACCTTCCGGAAAGTTTGTTATTTTCTCCGCCTCACCCCCATCCCTCCTCAAAAAGTATATCTGCTGGTTCTCCTCCCTCCTTGAAACGAAGAATATCCCCTTTCCCAAAGGGTGCCACTTGGGCATTGAATCCGAATTCCCCGAAGTTATTTTCCTTATTTCCCCACCCGAATATAGGTAGATGTTGGTTATGTATCGGTTCTTTTCCCCGTCTATTTCCTTAAGGGTAAAAACCGCCTCATTTCCCAACATATCAACCGAAGAAACTGCCTTTATTTTAAAAAGATCTTCAACCGTTATTTTTTCCATCGTATGGATATTATACCGTCGCTCATCCGAACTTTCCCGTTATATAGTCCTCCGTGAGCTTTTCTTTGGGTTTGACAAATATTTGCTTTGTCTCCCCGAACTCCACGAGGCTTCCGTTATGGAAAAATGCTGTGTAATGGGAAACCCTCGCCGCCTGATGCATACTGTGTGTTACCAAAACTATGGTTATGCTTTTTGAAAGCTCTGACAAAAGATTCTCTATCTTTGCTGTTCCTATTGGGTCTATTGCGCTTGTGGGTTCATCAAACAACAAAACCTCCGGATCCACCGCAAGGGCCCTTGCTATGCACAGCCTCTGCTGTTGCCCACCGGAAAGGGAATAAGCGTGATCCTTCAACCTATCCTTCACCTCATCCCATAAAGCCGCCTTTATAAGGGAGTCCTTTACCTTCTCGTAAATGAAATCCTTATCCCTTATCCCCCTTATCCTAAGACCGTAAGCGACGTTCTCAAATATGCTTTTGGGGAAAGGGTTGGGTTTTTGAAAAACCATACCCACCTTTGACCTGAGCTTTATTAGATCGTAATCCTTGGAAATGATGTTTTCCCCATCAAGCAAAACCTCCCCCTCCGCCCTCGCCCCTTCTATCCCCTCATACATCCTATTCAGAACCCTTATAAACGTCGTTTTTCCACAACCCGAAGGTCCGATTATTGCGGTTATTGCATTCTCGTAAATAGGCAAACTTATGTTAAACAGAACCTGCTTGTAGCCATAGTAAAAATTCAGATTTCTCACATCAATTTTTACTTTCATAAGGGGAAAATTCTAAACCCGTTTCCAACCTTATAATACCCGACCTATGGTAAGCATCCTTTTAATTTCCTACGGTCCTTCCCTCTACACCCTAAAGGGTGTTAGGAGGACCATCTCCGCGATAGCCCCAAACTACGTGATGGGGCAGTACAGTCCATTCGCCTTAGTGTTCAACTTCTCGCAGGCATACGGCTGGATAGCCAACGAGCTCCCATTCAGAGATACAACACCCACGGGGCAGAAAGAGTATATAGACGGCTTCTACTCCGCGAGCGACCTCTTCGGCATAGGGTACGGGCAGAGGTTCTTTGAACTTGCCATAATGGGCTCTTACCACTTTGACGGGTGGGATAAAAACAATCCCGTTTACGACAGGTTGTATGGCGACAACCTCCACTCCCACGGATGGGGAGATCTGTACCTTGCGGGTAAGCTCATCTTCCCAATACACTTTGAAAACATCTCCTTCTCCCTAGGCGTTGCGGGACTCTACTTTACTCCCGGGATCTCAAACATAAAGATAGCCCACACGAGGGACACATCCCAAGATAAATTTATATCCGACTCCAGAGGTTGGTACCAGAAGGGTGGAGTCTTCAGGACCTTCACTTACGGGGATCAGGGTTATGCGGTAAGGGGCCTATTTACCTTCCTCCCAAACAACAAATACCTGCAAATAAACCTGAACTACGGATATAGTACAAATAACCTTTCGGATGACAAAGACGATCAGATCTTTTACGGTGGTTCCATTATGGCTACCCTCCCCGGCTTCCATCCCTTCTTTGAGGTATCCCTTGAGGACTTTTACAAGGATAGGACTTGGGGTTCTCCTTTCTATATAACGGGCGGTGCAAACCTTGATGCCGGAGGCTTCATAATAAGCGTAGGGGCGGAAAAAGTTTTCTGGTTTGACGGGAAGAATATAAACGATACGAGAAACCTTGATAACATAAGGAAATACTCTTATGTCCTCGTGGATACCAGCGGAAGAAAGCAAGAAATGACAAAACCGGACTCTTGGTTTAACAGGTTCTGGAATCCAAACTTCGCCCTCTGGCTTGGCCTGAGCTACACCTTCGTTCCGCCGGTTGAGAAGAAACCCGAGAAGGAAAAGCCCCAACCCACTTATATCGCCGGTGTCGTGTTTGACAAAGCATCCGGAAAAACCCTCGGTAACGTTAGGGTTTTACTCAAGGAGACGAACGTATCGGTTATAACTGGCGATGATGGGGCTTATAAATTTGAAAACGTCAAACCCGGTTCCTACACTTTGATCTTCTCCGCACAAAATTACACCACCACCACTAGGATTGTGGATGTAAAACCCGGACAGCCCGCGATAGTGAACGTTGAGCTCGTACCAGCAAAAGCGACGTACATAACCGGCATAGTTTACGATAGGGAAACCAACAGGCCCATAGGTGGGGCGAGGGTTTTGGTTAAGGAAACAGGAGCGGAGACTATAACCCAAGATGACGGAGCTTACAAGATAGAGAACATAACCTCCGGCGCATATACCTTGATCTTTAGCGCCCCAGGTTATCAATCCTTCTCCGTATCCGTTGCGGTGGAGGATAAGCCCTTGGTAAGGGACGCTTATCTCGTAAAGGGTGCGGAGGTGCAAAAGGCGGAGGTAAAGGCGGGTTCAATATTGGGTGTGGTCACGGATAAGGAGAAGGGAACTCCTATAAGAGGTGTGAACGTGCTTTTGAAGGAGACGGGCCAGAGCATAATAACGGACAGGAGCGGTTCCTTTAGGTTTGACAACTTAAAACCCGGAGCATATACCCTAACCTTTGATGCGGAGGGATACCTTGATTATTCGGAAATCGTTAGTCTCGCGGAGGGACAAACTTACACGATGAGGGTGGCTTTAACTCCAGTTCCCAAGAAGAAGGGGGCAAATCTCTTTGGTAAGGTTTCTGATGCGGAAAGTGGTAAGGGCATAGCGGGCGCGGTGGTGAGCGTCGAAGGGATAACATCCGCAACCACAGATAACGACGGAATATACAGGATAGAGAACGTACCTGTGGGAACCTACACCGTTAAGGTGAGCGCTATTGATTACCAAACCTACACGGAGGTTATAAAGCTCAACGAGGGGGATAACTTAAAGAACTTCTCCCTACAGCCTTCCGTTATAAGGGGTAGCCTGATTATAACCGTCGTTGATAGGGATAACAAGAAGCCCGTTTCCGCAACGATAATATTCGAGGGGCAGAACATCGGACCCTACGAAACCGATCCAACCTCCGGTTCCGTAACCGTTAAGGACATACCCGTAGGAAGTTACAACCTTAGGGTTAAGGCAAAGGATCCCGCATACGCGGAGCAGGTTAGGGTGGTGGTGGTTGAGAGGGGAACAAAGGAAGTGGTCTTTGAGCTCGTAAAGAAGGGAACCGAGATAACCTTTAGGAACATATACTTTGACTTGAATAAGGCTACCCTTAAACCCGAGGCAGAACCCGCCCTAAGGGAAATATGCACCTTCCTCAAGGAAAACCCGGACGTCATAGTTGAGATACAGGGACATACGGATACAAGGGGATCAGCAACTTACAACCTAAGGCTCTCTCAAGCAAGGGCCCAGTCCGTGGTGGATTGGCTCGTAAATAACGGGTGCGCCGAAAGCGGAAGACTTGTGGCCAAAGGTTACGGTGCAAGCATGCCCGTGGTTAGGAACGCCAAAACCGAGGCCGAACATGCCCTCAACAGGAGGGTGGTGGTGAAGGTCCTCGGCATAAAGAAGTAAGGAAAAACCGAGAAAAAGCTTTGGGGGGGACTATAGTCCCCCCTTTTTTTATTCTATATCAAGATCCACAACATCCGCCAGGACGTTTATCCTTTCCCTTACTCTTTCCACCTCTTTTAAATCAACATCTACCACCGCAAAACCTTCCCTTTCCCCCAACCTAACGAGTACCTCCCCCGCTGGAGAAATAACCGAAGAGTTGCCCCCATACACTATACCCTTCTCCTCCCCCACCCTATTGCAACCCACAATAAAGATCCCGTTTTCCGCGGCCCTTGAAACGAGCATAGAGTTCCATACCCCAACTCTAGTTAAGGGCCATTGGGCGGGTATAAAAATTATCTTAACACCGTTCAAGGCGAGCTTTCTAAAAGCTTCTGGAAACCTAAGGTCGTAGCAAATTTGCAAGGAGAACTTAAAGGGATTGCCTCCAATTTCCGTTTCGAAGAGCCTTAGAGACCTTCCGGGCTTGAAAATTTCCCCCTCGCCAAGGGGTTTGAAAAGGTGAGCCTTATCGTAATAAAATATCCTATCCCCCAAAATAAAAAACGCGGTGTTGTATATCCCATCATCCCTCCTTAATGCCATGGAGAAGACAAGGGCCTTTCCCGTTTCCCTTGAAAGTCCCCTTAAAAATCTCAAGCTTTCACCGTTTATATCCTCGGCGTTTTCCGCAACCTCCTTGTATCCCGTCGTCAGAAGTTCCGGAAATACGAATATATCAGCAGAGTTTTTCCTTACCAAAAACTCCACCTTTTCCAAAACCTCCCTTTTATCCGTGGTATCAATTTGCCCAAGCGCCACCCTCATTTTCGCATTCTAATTAAAACAAAAAACGCCAAGATCTGGGAAATCAAAGCAAAGGCAAGGAGATAATAAACTGATAGCTCATGAAGAAAGCCAAAAACTGCACTTCCCAAAAACCAAGATGCGCCGTATATCGTATGGAATACCCCGAACGCCCCTGCCCTCCTTTCCTTAGGTACAATATAAGCAACCGCCGACTTAAGCACGGTTTCGTGTATCCCCATAACAAAACCCCAAAGGGAAACCGCCATTATAACGGAAGGGACGCCCTTAAAGAGAAAACCAAAAAGGGTTATGGGTGCGGAAAGGAAGGGTAGTAAGAATAGTATCCTCAGCTTGAATCTATCGAAGGAAAAACCCGCAAGGAGTCCAAAGATCGCGTCCAAACCCATGGCTAGGGCAAAGAGAAGGGGAATGGTTTCATCCTGAAGGGTACCCGCACTCTTTAAATGATAGGATAAAATTTGGAAGTGGGGGAAACCGAGGACAGTGAGGAAAACGAAAATTAGGTAAAGCTTAAATGAGCTTGCGGAGAAAATTTCAATTTTCTCCGTTTTAGCCTCTATCCCCTCGGGTTTTGGGTAAAGGAATATGGATAGTGTTAAAAAAGCTAAGCTTATTATGGCTGGGATTCCCAAAAATAGGAAAGCTTCATGGTAATTCTTTGATCTTGCGAGGACAAAGGCAACAAAGAGGGGACCGAGAACCGCCCCTATCTGATCCAAAGCTTCATGTATGGCAAAACCCTTACCCAAACCGATGTTTGAAGATGCAAAGGATATTATGGTATCCCTCGCGGGAGCTCTTATAGCCTTTCCAAACCTCTCGGAAATTATCAGAAAGGAGGCAAATTCCCAGCTTTTTGCGAAGGAAAGTAGGGGAACGGACAAAAGGTTTAAAAGGTATCCCAAAAATGCCAGGGGCCAATATAGCTTAGTTTTATCCGCTATGTAGCCGGATATGAGCCTAAAACCATATCCCACAAACTCCCCTATTCCCCCCACAAGCCCCACGATCCAGGCGCTCGCGCCCAAGGTGTAAAGGAAAGGTCCGGTTATTCCCCTTGCCCCTTCGTATGTTATATCCGCAAAGAGGCTAACGATTCCTAAAAGGAAGATGAAAGTCAGGGCTTTGCTTCGCATTTTTTATAATTTCAATCTCCGCCTTCCAAATTTCTATTCTCGCCCTTTTCTTCAGGATCTCTCCCTCGATTTCCCTAAGCTTTCTCCAGTTTATGTATAAGTTCGCGGAGCTTAAGAGGAGCCAAAATACCGCAAAAATATAAAGCCCGAGTATTATGTATCTCATTTTTCAACTATGACCACATCCTCTTCCTCAACCGGGTCCGTCTCGGGTAATCTAACCTTTACCACCTGCTTTTCCGTTGTAGTTATGGTTTTCCCCACAAAGTTCGCAAATATCGGAAGCTCCCTCCACCCCCTGTCTATCAAGACACACAACTTTATGCTCCTGGGCCTTCCAAATTCAAATATATGCTCCATCGCAGCCCTTACCGTCCTCCCCGTATATAAAACATCATCAACCAAAAGTATATCCCTCCCTTCAACGGAAAAAGGGATATCGCTCCCCTTAACCTGAGGCACCTCCGCGACCAAGGAAAGATCATCCCTATAAAAGGTTATATCTAGCTCCCCCATCTTCAAATCAACCCCCGCATACTCCTTAATGTATTTCGCTATCCTCCTTGCGAGAAAAACCCCCCTAGTTTTTATCCCTATTATCGCCAAGTTTTCTAAATCCTCGTAATCTTCCCAGATCTGAAGGGCGAGCCTCCTGTATATCCTGTCCATCTGCTTGGAATTCAAAAGGACGTACATAGGAGGGAATTTTAAGGGGGCATACCAACCAGGGATTTCAGGGTTTTAACCTCATCCTCCCTCAAATACCTCCATTTCCCCACCTCCAGATCCAGCTTTACGTTCCCATAAAAAACCCTCTTTAACCTCAAAACCTTTAAGTTAAATTTCTCCGCCATCCTCCTTATCTCCCTGTATTTTCCTGTTTTCAACACCACAAAAAGCCTATTTTTCCCCAAGATTTTACATTCCACCGCCCTCAGAATTTCCCCCCTATCCTCCACCCCCTCCAAAAAACCCTTAACCACTCCCTCATCCACCTTTCCATCCACCTCAACCACATAACCCCTCCTTATACCGTATTTGGGATGGGTTAGCCTGTGTATAAGCTCCCCATCGTGTGTAAGGAGCAAAAGTCCCTCGGAAGGGGATCCTCTAGAGTCGACCTGCAGGCA
>LBFQ01000066.1 GCA_000980735.1 Candidatus Caldipriscus sp. T1.2 | reverse complement strand
AAAGATCTTGGTTGCTCTGGATCTCTCTTCCGCAACCCAGAATATCCTGAACTTCCTTCCCAAGATAGCCAACTGGGGCAAGATAACCCTATATCACGCATTGGTCGTGGATTTCCATTTGGATCCAAAGGAAAAGGCGATTTACAAAGAGCAGGTCCTTAAGGAGATGCCGGATTTTAATGGGGCAAAAAAGGTGGTTAAGGTATCTTTCTCCCCAAACCTTGATTATGCGGGTGCAATAGTTGATTACGCGGGGAGGAACCATTATGACCTGATAGTTATAGGTAGCCACGGTAGAACGGGCATAAGGAAGGTGGTATTAGGTAGTGTCGCGGAGAGGGTGATCTCCAGATCCCTTCTTCCCGTTTTAACCATAAATCTTGCCTATCCAAGAATTTAAACTCTTAAAAAACAGGAATTTACTTTTATTTACAATTGCATCATCCGCTTCCCAGCTTGGGGACAGGATAAACAATATGGCAATTTTGAGCCTCCTTGGAACCTACGCCCTTGGCTCTCAGGAGTACTCATTGCTTGCGGTTTGGACGGTAATACCCGTACTATTCTTCGGACCCATAGCAGGGGCGATAACGGATAGGTTCAACAGGAAAGCCTTGATGATCATAGGGGATTTCGTAAGGGCTTTTTTGGTGATCTCCCTAATATTTACCTTTAAGCTAACTCGATCTTTCTGGGTAGCATATCTCACGGTTTTTTTGATCTTCACCTTTACCGTACTCTTTAACTCCGCAAAGAACGGTTTGGTGGTATATATAGCGGGGGAAAAGGGAAATTTGCCCGTTCTAAACAGTATGCTAAACTTCTGGGGAAGGATCTCTACGGGCTTGGGTATCCTCTTGGGTGGGATAATTTCCGACAGGTTCCTTTGGGAGAAATATAATTTGGAGGGATGGGAGGTGGGGCTTTTCTTTGATGGATTGACCTTCATAATTTCCGGCCTTCTCATAATGTTCATAAAGGGTAAGGGGGAGTACATTGAGCCCTCTTCCGATGCAAAAATAAACTACATTTCCTCCTTAAGGGAGGGGATCTCCTTTGTTAGAAGGAGGAGGATCCTCCTTTCGGTTCTCGTAGCGGGTGCTTTGATATCTTTCATAGGGGCGGTGACGTATGTTTTGGGTATAGTGAAGCTTCAGAAAATTGGGCATGTTGGGACCGCTCAGATGGGGATAGCGGGTGGCATTTACGGTTTCGGTATGTTCGTAGGTTCATATATATCTGGTAGGGTACTGAAGGGTAGGGAGTATGGGCTCCTTTGGAATTCGGTTGCGATTTTAAGCTTAATCCTATCTTCCATCTCCCTAACCTCAAACATACTTATCCTCCTCCCCATGTTCTTTGTAGGTGGGATCTTTACATCCATGGGTTTTATCGCCCTTGAGACCCTATTTCAAAAGTTCTCCACCGCGGAATATTTGGGTAGGGTGGTGATCCTGAAGGATATCGTAAACGCCATAACCTTCGTTTTCGTTGTTCTTGCTATGGGAACTTGGAACGATATGCTTTCCAAATACGTTGGCTTGGAAATGGCTTTAAATATAAACCTTTTGCTTTCCTCCGCGCTCGCCCTCCTGTTTTGGCTTTTCTGGAAAATTACAAGGGTATAATATACGGTTATGCTTTGTCTGATATTGTCTCAGATGCAAATAGAGGTTGAGGAGGAGGTTAGGGCAAAGAAGACGAGGTTTTACAACATAGACGGTATATTGGGGCTATGGGCATCGGAGAGGCAGTACTATAGGGGGGAACTCGGGATACAGATGCAATTTGATATGGGATTTTACGGGAGGTTCTCAATAATATCCTTTTCAAGCCTTTTACCTACATTAAAGGAGGCTTACGTTGAGATCTCGCCGGTAAAGTATCTCTATATAAGGGGCGGTATGGGTGCGCCCTTCTGGGGAAATGGGATGCTATTGGGGGACTACCTTGGGGGAAACGCGTTCTTTGAAGTTTCTTACGGTAAGGAAGTTTGGTTTAACCTTTTGGCGGTAAATACCCTAAACAACTTTTTCGGTGGTTTGAGATTCGGTTTTGATTGGAATTTTCTTGGCTTTCAGGCTTACGGTACAGCGGACACCACAAAAAACCTATATTTTGGCTCAGCCTTGGATCTGGATCACACGCTCTTTTATTTAAAACTTGAGGGTGTTTTGGACAATTCTTATAATTACGGAACTTATATTTCATCCGCGCTCAAGTTGGGTAAATTTAGGTTTGGATTTCATGGCTTCGGCACATCCAAAGATTACAAGAGAATTTTGGGTCAGGGTATAGTGTTTGACGAGGAGTTTAGTCCCTTTATGGGGTTTTCCAACTACCTAACCTACACCCAATCCCCCACCTACCAGGTCCCATGGACGGACATATCGGGTAAGATGGGGGGATTCTTCAGGCTCGGCTTTTTACATAACATAAATGAGGATTGGTCCTTTAAGCCCTCGTTTGATTTTGGCCTTTACAGAGATGGAGATACAACAAAACCATTTGTTGATGGAAATATAAGGTTTGATTGGACGGAGGTCGTTTATCTTGGATTTTCCGCGGGTGCCCTCCTTGATAGAAAGCCCCTTGCAAGGGTCTCCCTCTTCCTCGTAAGCACCTACAACTTTTGATGAATCTGGGGGTAATAAGGGAGTTTGATTTTTACCCTTTCATTTTGAAAATCCCAAAAACTTGGAAAAAGATTTACCTCTCTTTTTCCCAGATTGATCCCCTCCTTAGGGCGGGGAAACTTGACGCAACCCCTTATATCTTTCCCTCAATAAACTTTTTACCTTCGGGTTATAAAATCACAAACTTGGGCGTAATTTTAACCGAAAGTTCAAAGAGCCTTGTTTTAGTCTCAAAAAAGGAGATAAGGGAGCTTGAAAGTCTTACCCTTGGAATAATTCAGGGGTACGAGCAGGTTTTACACTGCGTTGAGGATACTTTGAATCAACTTTTAAAGGGCAAGGCTCTTAAAATTAGGGTTTTTACGGATATATTTGATACGGATGCCTTATTGATATACGGGGATAGGGCTTTGAGGGGGGATTTTGGGGAATATAGTTTCGTATATAATCTTACAAAAGGAGAAACTAAGATCGCGGTTTGGGTGGTGAGGGAGGAGCTTGAGGATGAGATTTTACCACATTTAGGGAATTCCATCGCCCATTGGTTTATGGATATGGAGAAGCTCGTCTCCGATTATGCTACAAAGAAAAAATTGAAATTTGAAATTTTGTTGGAGCACGCAAGAAGCTTAAAGTTTAATTATGGGGGATAGGGAAAGGTTCGTTAAAGAAATAAAGGAGCTTTTGGTAAAATACGCCTCAACCTCCTCGGGGGAAAAGGCTATATTATCCCTAAGGACGGATTACGAAAGGGCAATTAGGGATTTTAAGCTTATATCCGAGGTCTTGAGGGAGTATTCAGAGGGGAGATCCCTAAGTTTGCCCAACATTCCAAGCATGGACGAGATATTTGATTATTTTGGTAAATTCGGGGTATTAACCGGGGAGAACCTATATAAGATTGCGGAGTTTATAGAAAAAGCTTCAAGGTTCAGGGAAAGCTTACATTCCGCAAATTTGGCATCGTATTTACCCATCACAAGGGAGCTTTTATCCTTTTCCAAGCAGATAAAGGATAACATATCAAGGGATGGGCAGATAAGGACGGTTAAAAATCCCCTCCTCAAGGAGCTTTACGAGAGGAGGAACGAAGTTAGGGAACAGCTTTTAAAGGCTTACTCCGAAATTATCCTGAAAAATAGGGAGAAGCTTAGGGAGGGGCAACCCGTAATAAAGAACGGCAGGCTAACCCTTCCCGTTATATCAAACTTTAGTTTTGATGGGGTTATACACGGATATTCTTACACAACCGAAACCGTATTCGTGGAACCTTACGAAGTTGTCCCCATTCAAAATAGGCTGATACAGCTTGACGATAGAATAAGGGAAGAAGAGAGAAGAATATTAGGGAATTTGATAGGAAACTTTATAAGGTTGAAGGAGGGTATCATTAAGCTCCATGAGGGGATAGGGTTAATAGACGGCATTTATGCGAGGGCAAAATTTTATTTAGACTTTGATTGCACGATACCGGAGTTTTCAAAAGATGGGAGGTTTGAAATTCTTGAGGGTAGGGAACCTTTATTATATTCAAAGATAAGGCAAAAAACCGTTCCCATCTCAATAAAATTGGATAAATTCTCCCTCTTGATAACGGGACCGAACGCGGGTGGAAAAACGATCACATTAAGAACCATAGCCTTTGCGGTCCTTATGGCGGGTATGGGGATACCTGTTCCCGCAAAGAAAGCGGTTATACCATACGGGGCGGAGGTTTTCCCTATGGGTTTTTCCCAGGAGGGGGCTCCTGAGGAGGGGATCTCCCACTTTGTTGGGGAGCTTAAGGGAATTAAGGGGATCCTTGAAAGGGTAAAGCCATACGATTTTGTAATATTTGATGAGATATTCTCCTCAACGGATCCAGATGAGGCTTCCGCCTTAGCCTATTCCATATGTAAGTATTTAGCCGAAAAGTCGGTTTATTCATTAATAAGCACACATTTCCCAAGCTTAAAGATCCTTGCCCTAAATTCCGACTTCTTTAACGTGGCAACTTTGGAAAACTTTAGGGTCGTAATGGGTAAGGTGGGGGAAAGTAGGGGAATACAGACCGCAAAAGCGGTGGGTTTAACGGAGGATATTGTCTCTTATGCTGAGGAAATTTACAGGAATATACCGTCTTACCTTGTGTCCTTAAGGGAAAGGTACGAGGAGGGTTTGAAGAAAATTGAAAAGGAGAGGGCGGAAATTGATGAAATGAGGAGGAAACTACTTTCCGCAATTTCCCGGGTGAGGAAAGGGGAGAGGGTGGAAGAATTGGAAGGGATTTTAAAAGAGGAAAGGGAGCTTGAGGTGGGAAAGGAGTACTTCGTTAAAAGTTTGGGTGTGAAGGGGACGCTTTTGGAAATAAAGGGGAACAGGGCAAAAGTTAAAATAAGGAACATTGTGGTTGATGTTGATAAGGGGGATCTTATTTAGATCACTTTAAGAACTTCGTACCCGTATTCTCCACATCATAAATTTCCTCCCTCTTGGGTTTCTTAAACTTCTTCGTGAAGGTATAGTTTAATTGAAATGTTATGTAGGGATAGGGGATCCTGTTGAACTTATAAGCTTGATAATTTCCTTGATTTACCTCTATGTCAAACTTGTAAATATTGAAAGGATCGTTAAAGAGCAAGAAGAACGAGAAGTTCTTTATCTGGGTCATAAGGGCAAGCTGTAGGAATATCTGTTCCCCCGTTTTACCCCAATAGTAATCATATCTGGGGACATAGTAAAGGCTTCCCTGAAGGGCAAAGAATAGGAGGAATGCCTGTAGGGATGCGCTTATCTCGTAGGTTGTAAGTGAAACTTTCTCGTAAGAATAATAATAAACATTTGGGGTTATGTCAAGGTTTAATATCTCAATGGGGGAATAGTTTATATTGAAGGAGAGCCCAAAACTTCTACCCCTCTCTACATTTATATACTCCTTCAGACTGACTTTAAAAGTGTCAAAAGCCTGTTCCCTTACATCAAGTATATTCCGACTTCCCGTGTAGTATATTTCGGGATTTAAGGAGATATTGCTAAAGTTTAGGTTTAACCCTAAAGTGGCGCTGTTTGAGTATTCAGGCAAAAGGTTGGGGTTTCCCTTCTCTATCTCATCAAAGGTTTGATAGTAATATAGAGGAAAGAGTTGGTAATCGCTGGGCCTCCATATTCCGTTCCTATAACCAATATATGCCTTATGAGTTGAGAAGGAATATAATAAGTTTATGGATGGGAAGATGTTAGTGTAATTTTTCTTTATCGTATCAGCCCATATTTGAGTATTTTCCGCCCTTAAGCCTAGCTTGTATTCCAAGTTGTTATAGGAAGATGAAAACTCTAAATAACCCGCGTTAACGATGCGCCTTGTGGTTAATCTATAACTTTGAAGGTACGGGAATTTCGGATTTGAGATCGTATCAAATGTGAAATTAACAAAATAGTTATTCACGCTTCCCTTATATCCAAGTGAGAATTTTCCTATTTTTGCGTCTACTTGCCCGTAGAACCTCTCCCAGGGTTTTTCACTCGTGGTTTTAATACCACCGTTTGAGGAAGAATCCAGAATTTGGACCACATCCCTTATACCCCTTGAGTAATATCCCAAAACCCTGATACCCTTATACGTGTAATCGGATGTAACATAGAAACTTGTATTTCCCGATTGATAAAGGTTATATCTCTTATATTCGGTGCCCGAAATTTTTTGAATGTAAGTGTTATTAGAAGCGGATGATAGCCCTCTCCCTCCAACCTCAAAGTTGAAAGCCCCATAGGTTATCCCAAAAGATGGATTAAGGGATAAACTTGGAATATTGCTCGTCCCGGTTTCATATAGCGTATCCTTCTGGAAGACCTTTTTCCCTTCAAAATATACCTTTCTGATGTTTCTACCACCGTTCAACCTAAGGTAAGTTATAAATTTCCCCGTATTCAAACCGAAAAATGTATTCGCATTGACGGCACCATACGTATCCGTGTTAAGCTGTACGTTAACGCTGTATCCCGTCTCCCTCTGTTTCTTTAACACGACGTTTATTATGGCGTTTCCTTCCGCATCAAACTCGGCAGATGGGTTAGTTATCACCTCGATATATTCAACCTGAGTAGCGGGTATATCCTTTAAAGTTAAGTTCGTTGGTCTTCCATCCACAAACAGGATATATTTATCGCTGTTTTTGACCTTTACCTTTCCATCTGGGCTTACCGAGACTCCTGGGATGTTCCTCAAAACATCAGCCGCGCTTCCACCCCTTGATAGTACATCCTCCGAAGGTGATACGATCTTCCTATCCACCTCGTACCTTACCTTAGGTGGGCGGGCGGTAACCTCCTGCTCCTTTAA
>LBFQ01000065.1 GCA_000980735.1 Candidatus Caldipriscus sp. T1.2 | reverse complement strand
AATTATGAACGTGGTTTTGAAGGGTAGAACGGGTAGAGGCATTTCCGCAAATTTAAGTTTGAGGTTGGGGACCTTTGAAAACTACGGTTTAAACGGTTCCTTGGGAATAACCACCGGGAAGACAAAATTTGTTTTTGGCGCGAACTATTTTTCCTTTAACAATCCAATGGAGAGCACGGTGAATGCAGAAAAACCCATATCTTACACCGCTTCAGGCGAAAGATCCTTTCAGGGCAAACCTTACGGGGCGAGATTCAGTTTGGAGCATAATTTAACAAGCAGGGATATCTTAAGCTTTGAGGGAGATATAGGATCCTGGCGGATGTTGATGTCGAGCAATATGAAGTACAGTTATGCAAACGATAGCACATCAACAAAAACGGATATGGGAGGTTTGAGGGGTTCGCTCTCGGGGGGATACACGAGGAATATGGGAAATCGGAGGCTAGAGATATTGGCATTTTACGGATTTAGGAGGGGTAGGGAGAATACGGAAAGTAGAATTGGAGATTACGTAATATTCAAGAGGGAAGGGAAGCCCAACTTCTTTAGGTTTTCACCGCAAATAAACTATTCAATGAACTTTGGGGAAAAGAGAAAGCTGGAGGTGGGATACCAATTGACGGTATGGAAAGGTTTGGACAGCTTGAAGCTTTCAAAGCCGGACACCTCTGGATCTTACACCTTCTCTTCCTACGTAAATGGGGGTTATCTGACGTATTCGGATGCTCTTGGAAAGTTTTCTTATAATCTGGGTTTAAGGGTTGAGGATTACAGGAGGAATATTAACGATTATGCCTTTAAATCAACCGACATTTTCCCAAGCCTTTCCCTTTCCTTCAACCCCGACATTAAAAACTCCTTCAATCTTTCTTACTCAAGGAGGACGCAGAGACCCATGCCATGGATGTTGAACCCCTTCATAAGAAAGATAGACGAAAAGAATTATCAAAAGGGAAATCCCAACTTAAAGCCTTCCTACACCCATTCATTTGAGGTGGGATATCAGAGGGTTTTCAATATTGCAACCGTAGGGATAGAGGGGTTTTATAGGAGGAACGAGGGCGTATTTTTGATGGATATGTTTGCCTCTTCCTATTATGACAGCACATTAAGGGCTATAGTGATCACCTGGGATAATCTGGGAATTCAAACCTCAACGGGCGCGGAGTTCATATTAAATTTTCAACCCTTTAAGTTCCTTAAATCCGACATAACGCTTGAAATTTACAACATAAGATGGTATTACGGAGGTAGGACATCAAGCAGTCTTTCTTGGGAGTTAAAGGGGAATTTAAACCTTATGATGCTTCAAATTTCGGGAAATTACCAAGCTCCAAAGAAAACCGCAAGGGGTACGACATCTTCTTCTTACTCCCTTGATCTTGGAGTGATGTTCCCAATAAATCGCAACATATTTTTCGTTGGGAGGTTTGAGGACTTCTTGAAACTACAAAAGGGGACATCAACAATAGACGAGGAAAACTACAATCTGGAGACATCCTATTCAAGCAAATGGCCGAGACTCTCGGTTATGCTGATATTTGATTACAACAACTTCAGGAAATTCCAGCAGAGGAAGAGGACAATAGAAGAGGAAGAGATGCCGATGTTCTAAAAGGTTACGTCGAGGACGCGAACTTTATAGGTATTCCCCTTTGAATCCGAGAATATACCATCCCTAAGCAGGTATTCCCCGTACCTTTTGAAGAATCTATACCCAAGCTCTAATTTTTTCCCCTCCACCCTTTCAACCCCAACCAAGGATTCAAACTCACCCAATTGAACAGCGATCCTTCTTACATAAACCCTTTCCCAAGAAAGTAGTATCCTCTTTGGAAAAACCTCCCTTAAACATTCCGCCTTTTGTAAGCTTTCAAAAACCTCCCTTATCTTCTCCGGAAAGTTTGGGGGACCGTAAATTTTCACGGTTTTCTTAAAATTACCGCTTTTGTAATGGAAAGTGTATGTTGGAAGATCCGTACCTTGAACGATAAAGTATTCGTCTGAGAGATCCTCCCAATAATCCCTTTGTGAAAACCTTCCAAAAACCTTAACTTCGCAAAATGAGAAATCTTCGTTTTTAAGTTTTATACCGCTCCCGTTTTTTATGTGCGCTATTGGAACCTTTGAACCCCTATATTCCATGTAAGCTTTCAAGGAAAAATCCAACTTTGGAGACATAAAGATTAAGAACATACGACCCAAAACCCTCAAATATACCCCTTCAACCCTTTCCGCTACCTTTTCCCAAGAGTAATCTTTTGCGGTTTTTAGCCCGTTTTCTATAAGTTTTCTTCTTAAAGATCCGTCCCTCAATACCTTAAGGAGGGCTTCCGCGTAATTATTCGGATCTCTCACATTCACGAGTATTCCGTTTTCCCCATCTTTTATTACGTTTATATAACCTTCGTTGTTAGCTGCAACAACGGGAACTCCAGATGCCATAGCCTCAACCAAAACCAAACCGAACGTTTCACCCCCAATTGCGGGGGATGTATAAACATCCGCTCCCCTGTAAATCTTCGGAAGATCCTCAAACGGTACAAACCCCAAAAAATAAACCCTATTTTTCAATCCCTCCGGAACCATTTTCATTAAACTTTCCTTAAGGGGCCCATCTCCGGCAAATATAAGATGGACATTTTCTTTCTCAAAGTCCTTTTTACGGGAAATGAAAGCCTTCAGTAAAAGATCGGGCCCCTTTCTGGGTTCTAACCTACCCACGAACAAAACGGTTTTCCCATTAATTTTTGAATATATTTCGTGCCTTTCCCCATCCGGTTTAAACCTTTCCGTATCCACTCCGTTTGGTATTATCTCGTAATCCCCTTTAAAGTACGGTTCCATAAGTTTTTTTGCGGTCTCGGAAACTGCTATGGCAACCTTAATTTTCTTCCAGACTGGGGTGAAAAAAATTTTTGCGACCCTGTACCAATTAAAACCAACAAAGGATGTGTGAAAGGTTGAGACGACGGGGTAAGGGGAGAGTATTGTGGTCCATCCGGGGAGGTTGGGAGCCAAGGGACCGTGGGTATGAACTATATCAAATTTCCTTTCCTTCAAAAATCTCAGAACTTTTAAGGGTAAAAGGGGGTCAAAGGTCAAGGTTATTTGGGACTTGTTTAGGGGCAATATTAAACCCCCTCCTATCCTGCGTACATATCCGTTGAATTTTCCATCATCCTTTCCGTAGCTCGTGGTTAGGATCCAAACCTCGTGCCCCCTCTTCCTCAGGTACTTGGAAAGGGAATATAAATGCTCGGAAACCCCACCTGGGAAGGGATAATACGCGTCGGAAACCTGCAAAATTTTCAATACATCCTTTCCGCCATTTTCTTTAACCTTGCGATCCTCTTTTCAATGGGTGGATGGGTGGAAAAGAGTTCTGCCAAAAATTCACCCGAAAGGGGATTCACTATGAACATATG
>LBFQ01000064.1:43207-48709 GCA_000980735.1 Candidatus Caldipriscus sp. T1.2 | reverse complement strand
CCCTAATTTCCCCGTTAGTTATAAGTCCAGCTATTATGAAAGTTGATGCCTCTATCCTGTCCGGTATAACCCTATACCCCAAGTTCCCCTTAAGGGGACCCGTTCCCACCACCCTTATGGTATCCGTTCCCTCCCCCTCTATTTTTGCCCCACAGGCCTTTAAAAATCTTGCGGTATCGACCACCTCAGGCTCAATTGCGCAATTATCCAAAACCGTCTCCCCCTCCGCCAATACCGCGGTCGTCATAAGGTGTATTGTGGCACCAACCGACTTCTTCTCAAAGGATATATAGGTGCCCTTTAAACCCTCCGTTTTAGCCAATATGTACCCATGCTCGAAGCTGATTTCCGCCCCCATTTTCCTCAAACCCTCCAAGTGGAAGTTTATGGGCCTGGGACCGAAGTCACATCCCCCGGGTAGCGCAACCTTCGCTCTTTTAAACCTCGCCAAAAGGGGACCCAACACATAAATAGAAGCCCTCATCTTGCTGACAAAATCATAAGGTGCAAATGATTCCTTTATGTTCCTTGTATCCAAAGTAAGGGTGTTATTATCAAAGGAAAAATTTGCCCCCATGAAATCTAAGAGCTCAAGCATGGTTCTTACATCCGCCACATTAGGAACATCAAAAAGTTTTACCTCCCCATCTATGACTATGCTTGCGGGGATTAAAGCAAGGGCGGAGTTCTTTGCCCCACTTATCCTCACCGAACCCCTCAACGAATTCCCACCCCTAACTAGGATCTTTGCCAATGGGCCGTGCAGGATTCGAACCTGCGACCCCCGGATTAAAAATCCGGTGCTCTACCACCTGAGCTAACGGCCCGAAGTGGATATTATAAAGTTGTTGCCACTTTAAAATATTCGGGTTATGAGAAGCCCTTTGGAATTCCTAAACTTACCGAAGGAGAAAATTGAGGTCCTTGAGGATCTGAGGGCAATGGTTAGGGAGTTCGTAAACAGGGAAATAAGGCCCATATCCCGGGAGATGGAAAAAAGGGAGGAGATACCGAGGGAATTGATAAAAAAGATGGCCGAACAGGGATTTTTTGGGATCCTTCTACCCGAGGAATACGGAGGTGCTGGGCTTGGGGAGCTTGGAAACGTAATCCTTCAGGAGGAAATAACGAGGGGGGATGCTTCGGTTGCGGTTCTCCTCGGGGCATCCACGGGCCTTTGCGGTGGAGCGATAAACATAGCTGGGAACAAGGAACAAAAGGAAAAATACTTAACGAAGATAGCAACGGGGGAATATATTGGTTGTTTTGCGCTGACGGAGCCCAACGCGGGTTCGGACGCACAGCACATAGAAACCACCGCGGTAAAGAAGGGGACAGTGGATCTTAAACGTTCAAGCTTTATGTATCAACGGAAATATAGCGGATATAGCGGTGGTTTTGCACCAACGACAGATCTTTGGGTGCATACGGGGGTATAACCGCCTTCATAGTTGAAACTTCGTGGAAAGGTTGGAAGGTAATGAAAACGGAGAAGAAGATGGGTATAAAGGCATCGGGTACCGCGTACGTGGTTCTGGAGGACCTTGAGGTTCCCGAGGAGAACGTTTTGGGGAAGGTTGGGGAAGGCTTCAAGATTGCTATGGAGACCCTTGACATAGGTAGGATAACGCTTGGTGCAGGTTGTTTGGGTGGTGCAAAAGAAGCCTTTGAAGTTGCTTGGAAATTTGCGAACGAAAGGAAGCAATTCGGACAACCCATAAAAAACTTCCAAATAATACAGCATTATCTCTCAAGGATGGCTATAGATATCTTCACACTTGAAAGCCTCGTTTATAGGACCGCCTGGA
This sequence comes from Candidatus Caldipriscus sp. T1.2, assembly GCA_000980735.1. Lineage (GTDB taxonomy): Bacteria > Hydrothermota > Hydrothermia > LBFQ01 > LBFQ01 > Caldipriscus. The sequence continues at coordinate 46,901 of LBFQ01000064.1, read as the reverse complement.
TGGCGGACAACGGATACGATGTAATAAGGGAGGCATCAATAGTTAAGGTTTTCGCCTCCGAGGTACTTGATAGGGTGGTGGATCTCGCCCTGCAAATACACGGGGGAGCTGGGTATATTGAGGATTACCCGGTGGAGAAGATGTATAGGGATGCAAGGATAAACAGGATCTTTGAGGGGACAAACGAGATACAGGAGTACGTTATATTCAAAACCTTGGAGAGGAGGGGTGGGCTATAATATGAGGCTCTTTACCGCTGGGATTCCCCTATCCACCCACGGAAGCTCAACGGAGGAAGGGCTTCTTAGGGTGAAAGAGTTGGGTTTGGATGGTATGGAGTTAGAGTTTGTAAGGGGGATAAGGATGGGGGAGGATAAAGCTAAGAGGGTGAGGAAAATAGCGGAGGAGAACCACCTTTCCCTTTCCGTCCACGCGCCCTATTGGATAAACTTAAATGCCAAGGAGAGGGATAAACTTGAAGCTTCAATTGAGAGGATATACGAATCCGCAAGGGTGGGTTTTCTCGCGGGGGCAAGGGATATAACCTTCCATCCCGCCTATTATTTAGATGACAACCCAAAGGATGTACATAGGAAGGTAAAGGGGATATTGAGGGAGCTTGTGGATAGGCTTAAGGGGGAAAAGATAGAAGTCGTTTTGCGCCCGGAAACCACAGGAAAACCCACACAGTACGGCTCCTTGGAGGAAATATTGGAACTTTCCGCAGAAATAGAAGGTGTTATGCCATGCATAGACTTCGCCCATTTGCACGCGAGGAGCGGGGGAAAGTTCAACACGGTTGAGGAATTTAGGTATGTCTTAGAGAAGGTTAAAGAGTATTTGGGGGAGAGGGGTATAAAAAATATGCACATACATATGTCGGGAATAGCGTACTCCTCAAAGGGAGAAAAACACCATCTAAATTTGGAAGAATCGGACCTTAGGTGGAGGGAGATATTGGAAGTTTTGTGTGATTTTGGGGCGGATGGATTCATAGTTTCGGAAAGCCCAAACATAGAGGGGGATGCGATTTTGATGAAGGATCACTGGAAGAAAATATGTGGATCATAATGTTTTTTGAGAAATCGGATTACGTGGATGTTTTCGGGAGGAAGATTGAGTCTTATAGGGTTGGAGTAGGGGAGGTTGAGCTTTTCATCCTGCCACCATCAAAAGATATGGGGGATTTTATCTTTCAGTCCTACCCTGCCCATATGTTCTTGTATTACTGGGCGGTGAAGACTTTAAACTTCAGGGACAATAGGGCTATAATATTCCCATTTGTATCCTCCGTTTTCTGGGAGCTTTTTGAGGAAAAGATCCTGAAAACAACGCCCGTGAGCATAGGGGATATTTTCGTGGGGGTCCTCGGAGGATTCCTCGCCAAAACTTTACCTGAAAACATTCGTATCTCTTATTCCTTCACACCGCTTAAAACCGCAAAAGTTGGTTATCCATTTACTGGCATTCCCTCCCTTGACACAATGATTTACAGCCTAAACACCAACTATACCCCGTTTAAGATGGAAATAAATTACATCCTTGGAAATAGGGCGCTAAACTTCGGATTTTCGTATGCATACTCCCCCCACAAGGATTACCCCTACAGGTACCCATACAAACCCGACAGCATCCCGTCGTTCGTAATAAGTACGGACAGACTCCTTTATCTATCCCACTTTGATCCTTCCCCCCTCCTTCCAAACTCAATTACCATAAGCTTGAGCTTCTCCCAAACCTTCTGATTGACTTACAGCCTATTTTTCCTGCCCCCATACCTACCCGAAAGTTCAATAATTTATTTTTCCGACACCTTACAGAATTTATGGTCTGGGTATTACTCCTTTAGTACGGATGGCTTAAATTTAAAACTTAACGGCAATTTGGGTAGTTGGAGGTCCTCGCTTTTAATAAGGGATGTGGGGGGGTTAAGTGGTGAGGTGAAGAGGTTGGAAGAAATTCAAGAGTTTAGGGCTTTAGTATGGGGGGAAAGGATGGGTTTTTTTGGGGGTATCCTTACGGAGGACTTTATGGTGGGGAGGTTTAGGGGGGAGGGTTTGGGAATTTTTTACGGGGATGATACCTTAAAGTTTTTAAGGACTATTTCGGATGTTAAGAGAATTAGCTTTAGGTTAATAAAAGGTTATAACGGTCCTTACATATTACCCGAAAAGATCTTGCGGGGATCGGTGAGGGTTTATTTGAACGGTAGGGTACTTGAAGGTGGGTATGAGATCAAGGATGGGGCTATTTATCTTAGGGAGTTTGAGGATGGGGATATATTGACGGTTGAGTACCAAGAGGCGAATGGGGAGAGAATCTCGGTTTTTGGGGGTGTATTGAGGAAGGGTGGTTTCTTCGTTAGGGGATTCTCAAAAGAGGCGGAGAAGGGGGAAAAATTTAAGGGTTGCATCAGGGGAAAGGGGGATTATAAATTTTCCAACGATACGTTTTACATAGATGTTAAAAACGGGGATTTAATATGCGATTTTGTGAGGGTTGAGAATGGGGATTATATCTTCTTGGGGGATAGGTTCGTGTTCGTAGGGAGCGGTGGAAATTATACCATAAAGCCCTTAGAGGGGGTAGAAAACGAGGGGGTAGGTTCCCTCGGTTATTCTTCGGGTGAAAGTTCCATTGGGATCTCCGCTAATACAAATAAAAATTTCGGCTCCAATTGGAATTTCAAGCTGGGGAAATCTGTATATTTCTTCAGTTTTGGAAATTTGGGTTATAACCCTTACGTTCCTTTAAGCAAGGTTGGCGTAAGTTCAAACAAAAACATAAATTTGGGTTTTGGAGCTAACATTGATGGGCTCTTTGGGGAAATGGGAGGGGGTTTTACGGATGGGAAAAGTTCGAGCTTTGGGAGAATAAAACTTGGGAAGGAGGGGGGAGTTTTTGGAGAATTCTTTAACTCAAAGGTTTGGGAGAACTATAAGTTTGGGGGGTTTATCTCAAGCTTCTCGGTTTCCGGAATCACATCAAGGGATACATTCGGCAGATCTTACGGGTTTTCCGTGATTTTTGGCAATCTCTCATCCAATCTCAAAAGGTACGAGGATGATTTTTTATCTTTCGCTTTGGAATTTGATGGGGAAAACATAAGGTTTAATTACGGCAAGACGAAGCTGGGAAGATCTATAAGTTTTGAATGGATCTGGATGTTTTTCAGGATGAGTTTAAACTCTTCTGTTTCCTTTAAAAAGGAGGAGAGGTTCGTTTATGTTGGGAAGGGGTGGGGGGATTACGAGAGGGATAGCTCGGGAAACTTCTACCCGAAACCTTTCGGAAGCTACAAGAGGGAGATTCTATATTTTCCCACCGATACACCCACTTACGACCTAAACTTTTCCATCGCGGGGAATCTTAACCTCTCCCTTAGGACCGACCTAAACTCCATAAAAAGTTTAAACCTATCAACTTGGTACCTTCGGGACAGTTTGGGTTTAAGCTTCCAGATTTTTAGGGATGAAGAGGTAGAAAGGGAGATCCACGAAAGGAGCTTTAGGGGATACATATACAGGGTTTGGTTTTTGGAGGGGGAGAGCTTTTATAGGGCTTTTGGGAGGGAAATATTTTATAACACCTTATCCTTCGGCTATAAGTTTTTTGGCTTTGAGATCCTGAAGGGGGCTTCCTGGGCTTTATCTCCATTTTTCAGGATAAAATCCCCCTTTTCCCTTTCGGCATA
>LBFQ01000064.1:40458-42702 GCA_000980735.1 Candidatus Caldipriscus sp. T1.2 | reverse complement strand
TTTGGTTCCTAAGCTCCGCTATCCTCGCCCTCCTCTCATCCTCCTCCCTGTACCTCTCCGCCTCCTCTATCATCCTTTTAATTTCCTCCTCCGTAAGTCCTGTCCTCGCGTGGATCCTTATATCCGCCTTCTTTCCTGTGGATTTCTCAACTGCGGAAACGTGCAATATTCCGTTCGTATCAAGCTCAAAGGTCACTTCTATCTGGGGTACCCCCCTGGGAGCGGGCGGGATCCCAGTTAGATCAAACCTACCCAAGAGCCTATTCTGAGATGCTATTTTTCTCTCACCTTGATAAACCTCAACCGTAACGACAGTTTGGTTATCGTAAGCTGTGGTATATATTTTGGATCTTTTGACGGGTATAGGCGTGTTCTTTGGAATCACAACATCAAATATATCTCCCAAGGTTGCAACGCCCAAGGATAGTGGAACAACATCCACGAGAACTATATCCTTCTTGTCCTTCATCTCGCCCACCGCTATCGATGCCTGTATGGCGGCACCTATAGCCACTACTTCGTCTGGGTTTATACCAGCATGGGGTTTCTTCCCGAAGAACTCCTCAACCACCCTCTGGACGAGGGGCATGCGCGTCTGCCCACCAACGAGTATTACCTCGTCTATCTCCTCCCTCGTCATCCTCGCCTCGTCAAGGGCTTGCCTCATAAGTTCAACGGTCCTGTTTATCAAACCCTCCGCCATCGCCTCAAGCCTCGCCCTCGTTAAAACCCTCTCGAGGTTGAGTCCCACCTTTGCCTCCGGATCAAATGCTATATAAGGTAGGCTGATCAACGTTTCGCTCTGGAAAGAGAGCTCCTTCTTTGCTTTTTCCGCCGCCTCCTTTAACCTCTGTAAAGCCGCAGGATCCTTTGAAAGGTCTATCTTTGTCTCCCTATAGAATTCCTCTATCAACCACTCTATTATCTTTTGGTCTATATCATCCCCACCGAGGTGTGTATCCCCATGGGTCGCCTTAACGATGAAAGCCCCCTCAACTAGAGTAAGGATTGATATGTCAAATGTTCCTCCACCTAGGTCATAGACCGCGACCTTTAGCTTTTTGTCCGTCTTATTTAACCCGTAAGCTAAAGCCGCCGCTGTGGGCTCGGGGAGGATCCTAATCACCTCCTTAAATCCCGCTATTAATCCCGCATCCTTGGTTGCCTGCCTTTGAGGATCGTTGAAATACGCTGGTACCGTTATAACCGCCTTATGCACTTCGGTTCCCAGAAAGTTTTCCGCAGCTTTCTTGAGCTCGGAGAGTATGAAGGCGGATATCTGCTCAGGGGTAAATCTCTTTTTCATCGCGGGTATCTCCACCTCTACCCTGTCGTTAGGACCTGGAACCACCCTATAAGGTACCCTATCCACATCCCCAGTTTGCTTCGCCTCCGTGTAAGTCCTCCCCATAAACCTCTTTATTGAGAAAACCGTGTTTAGAGGGTTTGTTATGGCCTGCCTCTTTGCGGGAGAACCCACCAAAATTTCGCCGTTCTCCCTAAAAGCAACAACGGAAGGTGTTAATCTCTCCCCTTGCCTGTTCGGTATAACTATAGGTTCACCCCCCTCAACTATAGCCACCACCGAGTTTGTAGTCCCCAAATCTATCCCTATCACCTTCTCCATAAGTGTAAATTTTAAAGTTGAAAACCGACTTTATAATACAAAATTGCCATGCTTTCCTTTGTCCTTCCCAAGGATGAGGAGGTGGATGCTCCACTAAGTAGGATTTTCAGGAAGGTGTTGGCAAATAGGGGAATAAGCTTCAAAGATCTGGAAACCAGAGAACTTTATGATCCATTTCTTATGGAAAATATAAACGAGGCGGTTGATAGGATCTTATTTGCCCTTAAAACCAACGAGAGGGTTTTAATACATGGGGATTACGACGCGGATGGGATAACCGCCCTGGCTTTACTCTATAGGGTTTTAAACGATCTAGGATTTGACGTTATCCCGTATATTCCCGATAGGTTTTCGGAGGGGTATGGACTTTCAAGGGAGGCTATAAGGATCGCCAAGGATATGGGGGTTAATCTAATAATAACCGTTGATTGTGGGATCTCGTCAAAGAAAGAGGTAGAAGAGGCAAAAAATTATGGAATTGACGTTATAATCACGGATCATCACCTAAAGCCAAAGGAACTCCCAAATACCCTAATAATTCATCCCCAAGGGTACTTAAATGAGAACCTTACGGGGGTTGGTGTTTCCTTCAAACTCGCCCACGCCTTACTTCAAAG
>LBFQ01000064.1:37646-40393 GCA_000980735.1 Candidatus Caldipriscus sp. T1.2 | reverse complement strand
AAGCATGGTATAAAGATCCTATCAAGCGCCTCCGCCAAGGCGGGCTTAAGGCCATACTAAAAAGCGCATCCATAAACCCACCAATAAAGCCTTGGGTAATATCTTTCGTCATAGCCCCAAGGTTGAACTCCGCGGGCAGGATGGAGACCGCCATGAAATCCTTCGAGCTCCTAACTAAAATAAAAGGTGAGGATGCCTTAAGGTTTGCAGAAGAAGTTGAGAGGTTGAACAGGGAAAGGCAGAGGATCCAAAACAGGGACCTAAAGAGGATCTTGGATTTTGTTGATATGGATGAACCTATAAATTTTGTTTATTTGGAGGGTTTGCATGAGGGGGTTTTGGGGATCCTCGCATCAAAACTCGTTGATATGTTTGAAAAACCCGCATTTGTGATAAACATCAATGGGGAGATTTCAAGGGGTTCCGCCAGGGGTATAGAACCATTTAACGTATTTGAGGCCCTTGATAGGGTGGGGTATCTCTTTGAGAATTACGGTGGGCATGCCTTAGCGGGTGGCTTCACGATAAAAACCTCAAAGCTTGAAGTTCTAAGGGAAAAATTGAAGGAGTATGCCCTTGAGAAGGCACCACAAGGCTTTGGCAGAACTATAAACATAGATGCTGAAATAAGCACCCAAGATCTCTTTGATGAAGAGTTTTGGAGGGATAAGGAGCTTTTAGAACCATATGGATATGGATTTCCCGAACCAGTTTTTGTCCTAAAAAACGATGGGAAAATGGAAATAAGCACCGACGGAAAAACAATACTTATCTTTGGGGAGTATAATTTATGCGAGCTCAAGGTAAAGGGAAATGTGAGGGGTAAAAAAGATCTGGTGATAACTAACCTTAGGAGGCTTGCGGACGGAAGCGTTTATGGGGAAGTTCTGGGGGAGATATAAATGAACTTTGGGCTTTTTATCGGATTAGGTTGGGCAAACGTTGACTTTACGGGAATTTTAAACGCCATATCTAAATACTACCAAGTTGGAGAGTTTAGCAGGGTGAAGGTGGGTTTTGGTGGATTTGTAGTTAGGGATAACATCGTCTTTTTGGGGAACTTTTGGACATTTTTGGGTGTTGAGGGCTTCAGGGATGACAGAAGGATAACCTTTAACTCATCGGATTTTTCCGCAAATCTCGGATACGTCCTATACTATAGTAGGCTGAAGGAAAGGAGGTTTTTGGTTTATCCTGCTTTGGGTGTGGGATACTCAAGGTTTGAATTGAGGGGGGGATATGTCAAAAATTCTGAATTTTCGGATATTTTGATAGATCCCGCAATTTCCTTTTACGCAAATAAGGGGGAGTATTCGGGGACTATTTCCTTAAACGCCCATTTTGATTTTGGGTTTTTGATGGGATTTAGGGCTGGATATACCTTTCCCATTTATCAAACACAATGGAAATCCGATTTTGGGGAAATAAGGGATGTTCCAAAGGTTGAAAACAGGGGTATTTGGGGGCAGATTTTTGTCGGTTTTGGTTGGGATTCCACCTTATAATTTTCTAAATGGAAAAGATTGAAGCATACAATTGGAAAAAAATTTTAAGGGCGAATTGGTTAAAACTTTCGGCGAATTTTGAGAATTTCGTCTCTTCCCTTTTGGATAGATTGGAGGAAAGTAAGGAACCTCAGGCGGATGTATTCCTTGAGGATGGAGAGGTATTTTTTGTGGTGGTTGCGAAGGATTGGGCGGGGCTTTTGGATGCGGTTTCAAGCGTAATACACGACAGGGGTTATAACATTAAGAGAATATTTGCTGGGGTTTTATATCCCTCGGATTACGCCCTAATCGTCCTTTCCATATCAAGCCTAAAACCCGACTCAGAGATCCTGAAGGATAAGCAAGGGATAATTGAGATTTTGAGAATTGCAGCAAAGGGTGGAATAGGACTAAAATCCCTAATATCAATAAGCGGGGTAAAGATCAGGAAATACAAGGAAGTGGTGGATGAGATAGTAAGGATGGTTCCAAAAGAAGAACTTCAATTCCTATTGGGGGATCAGGGGGAGGTGATAATGTTCATAAGATCAAGGACGGAGGCTTACTTGGAAGAGAGGGATGCTAGGACATTGGCGGAGATAATAGTATGGCAGAACAGGCTATACAGGTATGTTAAGGAAAACCCATCCTTGGTAAAGGTATTCTTCCACAATTTTATAACGACAAAAGGGATGAGGATGTCTGGTATAACGGTGGTGGGATTGGACAAATACGTCTCCCTTGACAGCGTATTAAGCGTCCTTTCGGAGGAGGGGATAGAAAAGATTTACGAGAAAGAGTTTATTTATCCGGAGGGTATATCGGTTGTCAGGATTGAAACGAAGGAAATTCCTTTGGGAAAGCTTGCAAGGATAGCGGAGAGCCTGGAAGAAACTTTGAGAAAACCAAAGACGAGGAGATACATAGATATAAAGTTCGGTCTTGAGATAATAGGGAGGGTTATCGTCCCCAGGCTTATTGAGGAGTATATAAATACCGGGATACCCCAGCTTCTCATATTTCCTGAAGAAGCGGATCCGGAAAGGCCTATATTTAGGGTTATCCTAGTTGGAGATTTTGATAACTTTGCGGAGGAACTTGGAAGAAGATTTTCGGAAAGCGGTTATTCCTTTCAGCTTCCGAAGTTCAGTGAGAAGAAGGAAGGAGACGGGAGGGTGAGCATCCTGATATTTCAAACATCAACTTCCCTTAGGAGATTTGATAATCAGGAGCAGGTATATCAAGAAATAAAGAAGATTA
>LBFQ01000064.1:36490-37609 GCA_000980735.1 Candidatus Caldipriscus sp. T1.2 | reverse complement strand
TTTTTATCTTTATTAAAATCATTTTTCAAAGTGCAATCATAAATAACTGCTAAATTCTTAAGAACGAAAAATCCATCTTCCCTACCAGCTTGTTTATCAATCTTACAAATATTATTTATTCCAATTAGTTTAAGCAATTGAAAAACCAAATCTTCAAATTCTGAATGATCTTTTGTTTTAATCAAATTATAAAAGAAGGGGGGATATAAAGCAAATTCTTCCGGTACTATTATAGAGGATTTAATTTGAGATGTTAAATACCATCCTGGTTCAGGGTTTGATTCTTTAATGATATTTAAAGCTTCATTTAAATCTACTTCTTCTTCTCTTTGAAAATCAAAACGAATTTTCTTTTTCTCTTTCCTAAAATTCTTAACATAGCCGAACCACGCTCCTATTATTTTATGAGTTTCTGCTTCAACTTTTATAAAGAGCGTAGGAGCATTTTCTACAAGTTGATGACCCTGTAAGTTAAATTTTATAAGGCTTCTGGTATAGGAAGTAGATTCTATCTTATCCCAGTGCTTATCCCAATCAGTTATCATTACATAAACAGGTTTTTCCTTCATAGTTGATAATTTTAAGGTTGAAGTTATGCCAAAGAGCGATAATTTCACCAGTTTTTAAATCCCATTTCCTTAAGCTTCCTCTCAAACTCCTCAACGCTCATAAGGATCCTTCTTGGCTTTGGACCTTCGGGTGGAGATAGAAAACCAAGTTTTTCCAGTTGATCTATTATTTTGGCCGCTCTGGGGAACCCCACGCCCAACCTCCTTTGAACCATACTCGCGGAACCATAACCAACCTCCGCGCAAACCATCGCCGCTTCCAATATCTTCTTATCTATCTTCCCCACCCCAGATCTTGGGACATTTTCTTCCCCTTCCTCCTCAAAGACAAACTTGTAAGGATAATAGTTTTCAAGGGTTTCACTTAAAAGGTTCTTAAAATCTTCAGGTGGGATTTTTAATATTTCCTCCGCAATGTGGGATAATCTCTCCACCCTCTCGTTATAAGCAGGTTCATCATCCCTAAATATTGCGGAGAAGACCCCCTCCTCCCTAACCATTTTCAGGAAAACCTTAACCTTTTCTTTATCTATTTTCCACATCGAAGAAA
>LBFQ01000064.1:26735-36470 GCA_000980735.1 Candidatus Caldipriscus sp. T1.2 | reverse complement strand
TCACTTAGAAGAACAAGCATATCCCCCTTACCCAAAAGTCTTTCCGCCCCTTCCACATCCAATATTATCCTTGAGTCAAACCTTGAAGCGGTCTTTAGGGCGATCCTTGTAGGGAAGTTTGCCTTTATTACTCCAGTTATAACATCCACGGAGGGCCTTTGAGTTGCGGTTATAAGGTGTATCCCAACTGCGCGGGCGAGCTGGGCGATCCTTTGAATGTACTCGGCGGTTTCCTTCGGAGAGAGCATCATAAGGTCCGCCAGCTCATCTATCACTATGACAATATAAGGCATCCTTTCTATTTCAAATTTCGGAGCCCTCGAATTGAAGCTCTCTATATCCCTAGCCCCTATTGCGGACATTATAGCGTACCTATCGTCCATTATGCTAACCGCGGTTTTTAAGGCGAATACTGCCTCCTTTACGGTTTTTGCGACCGGTAAAGCAAGGTGGGGTAAGCCCTCAAAGATTGAAAGCTCTACTCTCTTCGGATCTATGAGGATCAGGTTCAGATCCTCGGGTGAGTTTTTCTTTATAAGGGCCGAGATTATAGCGGTAAGCAGTATGCTTTTGCCCGAACCAGTGGCTCCTCCTATTAGAATGTGTGGTGCGGACCCTATGTTTATCCTAAAAGGGTTCCCCAAAACATCAACACCTATGGGTACCTCAAGGGTTGCCCCCTTTATTATCTCATCCTCAAAGTCCTCCAAGTTATAAAATACCCTTTCATCGTTCGGTATTTCAAATCCTATGTTCCCGTTCGGAAGCGGTGCCACTATTCTTACGGGTTTTTTCAACCTAACATAAAGGTCATCCTCCAACTTACTTATGGACTGCACCCTGACCCCCGGCGCCGGCTCAAATTCATGAACCGTCAATACTGGACCTTTTGATACCTTTACAATTTTACCCTTAATTCCGAATTCCGAGAGTTTATCCAAGAGTTCTTCACCATCTTCCTTATCCTCCCTATCCTCTTCTACATCCTCAGGTTTTTCTTTCACTTTCTCTTCCGTTTTCTCCCTTTTCTCTGTTCTCCACCTCAGATCCTTCACCATAGGAATCAACAAGGGTATTAAAGGGACCAAAGAAAGGAGAATTGGGAGCAAACCAAACGCCTGTCCCCTTAGAATCAAGTATATACCCCACAAAAACAGGGATGAGGATAGGACAAACCTGTGATCCACGGGAAAGAAGGGATCAATTACGAGCCATAGGAAGGGGATGATGGGTAAGGGACCGAAGAAGCCTTTGAGGTAGGAGATTGCACTTAAATTTGACAGTAAGTAGGATAGGATCCCCAAGAGTCCCACCAAAGGCGAGATTCTTCTGATAAAAACATCCCCCCTTGAAAAATAATACAAAATCCAAATTCCGAAGAATAATACACCAAAAACTATCTTATCCACGACCTCTCTATTCCGAACATTATCCTAAGGGCAAAAGCAACCTGCCCGAATCCCAAACCCAAATATATCCCCCTCTAGGCGGCGTTTTGGGGGACTGAAAGGAGCCAATCCGTCAGGGCGGAAATGTTCCCACCCAAAAAGTTGAATATGGGTGGAAGAAGGATGACAAACGCGCCACCCATAAGGAAACCTCCCAAGAACCTCCGGAACAAAAGTTCGGAACCGTAAAGTTTCTTGGTGTTTGTAAAAATCCAAAGGCCAGCCAAAAACAAGAAAACGCTTAGAGCTATAGGAAAAACGATGTTTGAGTAAAGGACCCTACCTATCATTATTACGGATGCGGTTATTAGCAGGATTAAAGCGTTGAAGTTCCTCGCCCTGAAGGCCCTGTAAGCCGCGGAAGCTATATAAAACGCAAGGATGGAGAACATCGTGGCATCAAGGGGCAAATATACGTTCAGGAAGAGCCACATAAAGGTGGAGTTTTGGGCGAAGGGTGATCCGTACCTCCACCAGGCGAAGAAACCCCATATAACGGTCGTAAAGAAGCTTATAATAAGAACTCCGCTGAATAGTGTATTCTTACCCTCCTGTATGTTCCTCATATGATAGAGTATTAGGCTATCTACCCCCAAAAGTAGGGCAAATCCCGAGATGACTATTGCAACTATTAGGGCGTAAGTTTGTATATCCTCTGCACCCTTTAGGAAGAAAGTTATTGTTGAAAAGAGGGCGCTTAGGATTACCACAGCTATAGGTCCCTGCCTCTGCATCTCCCCCTCCTATTTTAGCGCATTAACCATAATCCTAACAACTTCCCCAAACTGCGGATTGAAAATGGATAAAGTTGCAAAGATTGAGCCAACGGATATAATTATGGCGCTTAAAGCCTTAAACCAGTCCCCCGTCTTTATGCTCGCCACCTCAAGGGGATTTCTGGAGATGTAAGCGGATGCGGCGTAAAGCTCGTCCCCTATTAGAGTATGGTCGCATGAAGCGATGAAGAAGGGTAACTGGTCTATTGAGGTTGTACCCGCGGTGGATATAGCCCCACTTACATGCGCGTTTTCCGCCAAAATTAGGGATTCCGCGTAGAAATAACCCATCATAAATACCGCCCCCGGTTTTAACCTCTGCATCAATCCGCTCATTCCGGATGCAAACCCGAACTGCTCGGAGGTTAAGAAGAAAATATCGTTTTCCCTGTAAAGATCTGGCCTCCCGCTTTCAAGGTAAGCCTCTTTAACTACTTCCCTCGCCGCGGCGAGGGTTAGGGGGTCGTTGTTGGGCATTAGAACTGGCACCTCATATAAGGAAGACTTTTTTGTAACGTGCTTTAAAACCGTTAAACCCGCAAGGATGGCAAGATTATCTATGCTACCTATACCCGTAGTGTATATTATGGGTCTTCCCATTTCCGCCGTCCTTCCCACCGCTTCATCTATAGCATCAAGCCCAGCTATTCTCCTTATGTAAAGTCTCGGGTTTACCCTCGCCAAATACAACAAAAAGACAAATAGGGCGGAAAAAAGTAAGATACCTATCAGTATGTTCGTTTTTGAGGTGTCAAAGGATATTACGGAAGCCTTTTGGGGGATTGGGGTTTCCAATTTCACCGTTATCCAACCCGTATCAAACTTCTCCTTCCCGTAATACACCCTCACTAAGTATTCACCCTTTGTCTTTGTCGTATCAATCAGTAAAGTTTCTGGATATATTATCTTTCCTAAGGATATGGGTTTTTCCTTGGGGTTAAGCTTGTCTGCCTTGAAAACCTCTATGGAATCCGCTTTCAATTTTTCCCCGAATTTAACGAGAATTAAAACGCCCGCATTAGTCCCTTTAACTTCCACCCTATCAACGCCAACAAGGGAAAATAGGAATATCATAATATCCGTGTATTATAAAAGGGATCAGGATATGGGTAAAAAATCGAGGCTCGCAAATTTATGTATCCTGAAGTATCCTGAAGATGGAAATCTGTTTTTAAGATATACAGCAGGCAAATAGCTTATAGTCTTCTCAAGATTAATCTCATTTTTTAAAGTATATGAAAAGCTTTCGTTAGGAAACACAAAAATGGTATCTATAACGATCATCCTTTATACCTCAACTTTGGTAGATAATTTTACGGACGAAACTGATTTAGAATATTTGTCCACATTATAATACTCACCTCGGCCCCATCGTCTAAGGGCTAGGACGCCACTCTTTCAAGGTGGAAGTGGGGGTTCGAGTCCCCCTGGGGCCATTGCCCTTATTAAGGTATTCAACACCCGAGCTTCTTTCCCTTTGGTCTGAATCCAACAAGTTCAGAACTTGGGCTAAGGTTGAATGGGCGGTTGCCAAAGCTCAAGAAGAATTAGGTATAATTCCCAAAATTGGGCTTTCCGAAAGGCTTGAAAAACTTATAAACGACGAGGAATTTTGGGAGGATATCCCAAGGCAGGTTGAGGAAATAGAAAAAAGGTACGATCACGATGTTTTAGCTTTCTTAGCGGTGATAGAAAGGGATATTGGGGATATTGGAAGGTTCCTACATTTCGGTTTAACCTCTTCCGATGTGGTTGATACCGCAAATTCCCTTCTTTTAAAAAGAGCCCTTGAGTATATCCTTGAAGAGTTGAAACTTCTCTCTGATGCACTGTTTGAAAAGGCAAAAGATTACAAGTATGACCCAGTTATGGGTAGGACGCACGGGGTTTTTGCCCAACCCACCACTTTTGGTTTAAAGTTCCTAAGTTTTTACTCCGAGGCATTAAGGAACTTGAAAAGGTTAAAGGATGCTATAGAGGAGGTATCATACGGGAAAATTTCGGGAGCTGTGGGAAATTACTTGACGAATCCACCGTATGTTGAGGAGCTTGCCTTATCCTACTTGGGACTAAAGGTTGAGCCCCTTTCCACACAGATAATACCGAGGGATAGGTACGCCTTCGCCCTAAATGTCCTTTCCCTAATTGGTTCCTTTTTGGAAAGGCTTGCCCTTGAGATAAGGTTGTCTTCAAGGACGGAAACGGGGGAGATATTTGAGCCTTTCGGTAAGGATCAGAGGGGTTCATCCGCAATGCCCCACAAGAGGAATCCCATAAAGAGCGAGAGGCTTACAGGCATAGCCCGCCTTTTGAGGGGTTGGGCCCTTGCGGAAAATGAGAGCGTTGCTCTATGGCAAGAAAGGGATATAAGTCATTCCTCCGTTGAGAGATTTGTACTCCCCGATGCAACCACAACCTTACATTATGCCCTGAGGCTTGCGAGGAACCTTGTAAAAAATTTGGTTATTGATAGGGAAAGGGCAAAGGAGAACATTGAAAAATTCGGTGATTTCTATCTATCTTCGGTCCTATTGATGGTTTTGACGGAAAAGGGGGCAAGCAGGGATGAGAGTTACGCTTGGGTAAAGGAGGTATCCCAAAACTCCTTTGAAAAGGGTACGAGCATATTGGAAGAGGCATTAAAACATGAAAAGATCCGCCAATTCGTGGGAGAGGATGAACTTAGAAGAAGGTTAAGGTTGGATCCCAAAATTTTTGTGGATAAAATTTTTGATAGGTTCTCTGCCATAGAATAGGATTTATGCTCCTTAAAAGACTTAATCTGCCTGGGGATCTGAAAAACTTAAACTACGGCGAACTTAAGGTTTTGGCGGAGGAGATTAGGGAACTGATAATCTCCGTTACATCCGAGAACGGGGGACATGTGGGACCGAACTTGGGGGTGGTGGAGCTTACGATCTCCCTCCTTAGGAATTTTGATGTCCCAAGGGATAAAATAATTTGGGATGTCTCGCATCAAACTTACGTTTATAAGATTTTGACCGATAGGTTGGGTAGGTTTCATACGCTGAGAACCTACGGGGGTATATCCGGCTTTTCCAACATATTTGAAAGCCCATAT
Source organism: Candidatus Caldipriscus sp. T1.2 (assembly GCA_000980735.1). GTDB lineage: Bacteria > Hydrothermota > Hydrothermia > LBFQ01 > LBFQ01 > Caldipriscus. The sequence goes on along the minus strand of LBFQ01000064.1, from coordinate 31,164 downwards.
GACCCTTGGGGGGCGGGGCATGCGGGAACCGCGCTATCCGCAGCGTTGGGATTTGCCAAGGCAAGGGATTACACGGGGGAAGAATACAAAGTGGTGGCGGTAATTGGAGACGCATCATTAACGGTGGGTATGACCTTGGAGGCTATGAACAACGCGGGCAGCCTCGGCGTGGATCTAATAACTGTCCTGAACGATAACGGATGGTCAATAGATAAAAACGTAGGAATAATCGCCCATATCCTCTCAAGGGTTCAAGTATCCCCAACCTACAACATCCTAAGGGAAAAACTTTATTCCCTCCTTCCGAGGAAGGGAAAGTATTGGGGTTCAAAGCTTCAAGATGTGATAAAAACCATCGTTCAGGATCCCGCGGCTCTTTTTGAATTCTTCGGCTTTAGGTATATTGGACCCATTGATGGGCATAATATTGAAGTTCTTGACGGGATCTTTTCAAAGGCAAAGAATTTAAAAGGACCCATATTGATACACGTAATAACGGAAAAGGGTAGGGGGTTTAAACCTGCCCTCGCTGATCCTGAGACCTTTCACGGTTTGGGACCTTACGATAAAATTGATGGGAAAGCGAAGAAAAAAAGCGACCTTCCCACCTACTCATCCGTTTTTGGGAATACCGTCCTTGAGATAGCAAGGATTGACCCCTTGGTTGTGGGTATAACCGCTGCAATGCCAAAGGGGACGGGTTTGGATAAACTTAGGGACAACTTAAGGGCCCAGTATTTTGATGTGGGGATAGCGGAACAGCACGCGGTAACCTTCGCGGGTGGCCTTGCCAGATCCGGCGTAAAACCCTTCGTCGCCATATATTCCACATTCCTCCAAAGGGCTTACGATAGCATCATACACGACATCGCCTTACAAAAGCTCCCTGTGAGGTTTTTCCTTGATAGGGGAGGGCTCGTTGGGGATGATGGACCCACACATCATGGTGTATTTGACCTCTCTTACCTAAGGGCTATTCCCAACTGTGTGATCGCTGCCCCAAAGGATGGGGACGAGTTTATAGATCTGATATACACCGCTTGGAAATACGAGGAGGGTCCTATATTCGTGAGGTACCCGAGAGGTACGATCCCAAGACCTCTAACCGGTAAAAATCCCGAAATTTTGGAGATCGGGAAGTGGGAAGTTCTCCTTGAGGGGGAGGATATACTTCTTCTTCCCGTTGGGTACTTCGTTTATCCCGTTTTAGAAATAGCAAATTCCCTATCAGATATGGGTATAAATCCGACGGTTGTAAACGCGAGGTTTGTCAAACCGTTGGATGGGGAACTTTTAAATTCCTTGGTTGAGAAGCATAAGTTTATTTTCACCTTTGAAGATAACGTTTTGAATGGGGGGTTTGGGAGTGCCATCTTGGAGTTCTTGGCGGATAGGGGTCTTTTGAACGGGAAAACCATCGTAAGGTTCGGAATTCCGGATAGGTTTATTACGCACGGGGATAAAGGCTTGCTCCTTAAGGAAATAGGGCTTGACAACGAAAGCCTGAAAGAAAAAATTTTACAGGTTTTAAAGCTTTCTCACCCTTAAAATACACACCTAAACGGCGGCGGTAGCTCAGGGGTAGAGCACCAGACTGTGGCTCTGGGGGTCGCGGGTTCGAATCCCGTCCGCCGCCCTTTGAAGATAGCGATAGTAGGGGCGACGGGTTTGGTGGGCAGGAAAATATTGGAAGTTTTAGAGGAAAGGTTGTGGAAGGAAAATCCCGAGATAATACCCCTCGCATCAAAAAGGTCTGAGGGGAAATTTGTTGAATTCCTCGGCAAAAAGATTGAGGTAATACCCATAGAGTACGGGATCCCAAATGTGGATTTTGCCATATTTTCCGCAGGTTCCGATGTGGCAAGGACTTATGCTCCCCTCTTTGTGGAAAAGGGGGCGGTGGTTATAGACAACTCAAGTGCCTTCCGCTTGGATCCGAACGTTCCCCTCGTGGTTCCCGAGGTAAACCCGGAGGAGGCGTTTAAACACAGGGGGATAATCTCAAACCCTAACTGCTCCACAATACAGATGGTCGTCTTCCTAAAACCTCTACTTTCCGCCTTCGGCATAGAGGAGGTCTTTGTTGCCACATATCAGGCTGTTTCTGGAGCTGGTATGAGAGGAATTATTGCGTTAAACGAAGAGGAGAAGGGTGGTATATTTGACGAAACCCCATTTCCGACGAGGATATATAGGAACGTCATACCTCAGATAGGGGAGTTCTCGGAAGGCTACTCTACGGAAGAATGGAAGATGATTAGGGAAACAAAGAAGATCCTAAAAAGCGATGTAAAGGTTTATCCGACAACGGTTAGGGTTCCCGTTGAAATAGGTCATAGTGAGGCTATAACGGTGATCCTAAGAAGCTCCCCATCTTTAAGCGACGTATACGATGTTCTGGAGAAACAGGAGGGTTTGAAGGTTTTAAGGGATGGGTTTGCAACCCCTGTAGACGTTGAGGATAAGGATTTTGTTGTCGCAAGTAGAATAAGGTTCAGCCCGGAAAACCCAAGGGCGTTGAGTGCTTGGGTGGTTGCGGATAATCTTAGAAAAGGCGCAGCAACAAACGCGGTTCAGATTTTACAGCTTTTAATAGGTGGATTGGGATAGCTTACAACCCCATATCGCTGAGCTCAGAACCAGGTTAATAAGGGCGATAATTGTTTATGTTCTGGTTTCGTTCGTAATGTGGTTCTTTCACGAAAAAATTATTCATTTCATATCCCAACCCGTAGGGAAGCTTTATATTTTCAACGTTCAGGATGCATTTATGGTTAGGTTCAAAGTTTCCTTGCTTTCTGCCCTTTTCCTTTGTTTCCCTTATTTTGTTTTGGAAGTTTGGGGTTTTATATCACCAGCCTTGTACCATAAGGAAAAGCTTGCGGTAGGACTCATCCTCCTTTCCACCCTTCTCCTTTTCTATACGGGAGCCTTTTTATCGGTTTTCGTGATAGTACCAAGGGCGGTTGAATTCTTACTATCCTTTGCAGGGAACTTTCAGTTAGTGATAGGGGCAAATCAATATTTGAACTTCATATTCTGGAGTGTGGTTATATTTGGAATACTTTTTGAGCTCCCTATAGCAATTGGGATATTGACAAGGTTTGGAATTTTAAATCATAGGACCCTATCAAGGAGAAGGAGGGAATTCATAGTTTTGATAGTAATACTCGTTGCGGTCATATCACCAACCGTAGACGCTATAAGCCTTATTTTGATGTCCTTACCCTTAATAATTCTGTATGAGATCAGCATTTGGGTGGCAAGGATCGTTGGGGGTAATAAAAACTAACTTATAATATTCCGACGATGAAGAACCACAGGAGGAGGAAGCCCAAGCCGTTGGGGCAGGTGGAGAGGTTGGAAAGTTATCTAAACTTAAAAACCGACGCTGATGTGGTGTGCGATGAAAGGATCACAAAGGAGGAGGTGGATCTGTTTTTGAATATATTGAAACCCGATAAGGAAAGCAGAATTTTGGACCCATGTTGCGGTCAAGGTAGGCATTCCCTTGAGATGGCAAGGAGGGGATTTGTAAACGTTGAGGGTTTGGATAGGTCAAGGTACCTTATACGGAAGGCGAAGGCAAAGACTAAGGAAGAAAACTTGCCCGTAAGGTTCAGGGAGGGGGATGCCCGTAATCTACCTTATCCGTCGGATACCTTTGACTTTGTAATGATAGTTGGAAACAGCTTCGGATACTTTGATAACCCAAACGATGATGTTAGGATCTTGCGCGAGGTCTTTAGGGTTTTAAAACCTTACGGTAAGGTTTTACTTGACCTTGCGGATGGGGATTACCTTTCAAAAAATTACCAAAAGATGTCCTGGGAATGGATAGACAAGAAGAGGCTCGTATGTAGGGAGCGGGAGCTATCGTCAGACAAAACCCTCCTAATATCGAGGGAGATAATAATACACGTAGAGAAAGGGGTTATAGCGGATAGGTTTTACGCGGAGAGGTTATACACGAGGGAACTGATCAGGAAAGTACTTGAGGAGGTGGGTTTTACGGAAATTACGTTTCACACCGAAATACTCACAAATTCCCAGAGAAACCAGGATCTCGGTATGATGGAGAGGAGGATAGTTGTAAGTGCAATAGCAAAGAAGGAACCATCAAGGAGGGAAGTAAAAGGGAAAAAAACGGTAGTGGTGCTTCTAGGGGATAGCTCAAAACCCGATCCCGTAAAACCTTATGGTATATTTGATGAGGATGACATTGGGGTTATCGCTGAGCTAAAAAAGGCACTCCGAGGTTTAAAGGGCTACGAGTTCATTTTCCTTGAAAATCACGATAGCCTGATACAAACCCTTGAAAAACTTAAGGCTAAAACGGATATAGTTTTTAACCTGTGCGATGAGGGTTTCCAAAACGATATACAGGTTCACCCCCCATTGTCTTGCCATATGCTACGATAAATCAATA
>LBFQ01000064.1:18091-26715 GCA_000980735.1 Candidatus Caldipriscus sp. T1.2 | reverse complement strand
ATAGGTTTTACGCGGAGAGGTTATACACGAGGGAACTGATCAGGAAAGTACTTGAGGAGGTGGGTTTTACGGAAATTACGTTTCACACCGAAATACTCACAAATTCCCAGAGAAAACAGGATCTCGGAAAGAAGGAACCATCAAGGAGGGAAGTAAAAGGGAAAAAAACGGTAGTGGTGCTCCTAGGGGATAGTTCAAATCTTACTCCGAGATTTAAAGGGCTACGAGTTCATTTTCCTTGAAAATCACGATAGCCTGATACAAACCCTTGAAAAACTTAAGGCTAAAACGGATATAGTTTTTAACCTGTGCGATGATGGTTTTCAAAACGATATAAGGGCTCACCCCCCCCATTGTCTTGCCATATGCTACGATAAATCAATAGTAAGGGCTATAGCTAAGGATATGAGAATACCCGTTCCTAAAGGAATATTGATAAATCCGGAAGATACGAAATTTAAGGTTCCTTTCGGATTTCCCGTGATTATAAAACCTGCTATGGGGGATGGGGGTTTTGGGATAACCAAGGAAAATGTTGTAAATAGCTTTGAGGAGTTCATAAACGTTATATCAAACTTAAGGGGGAATTTGGGATACGACAAGCCGATCCTTAAATATGCGGGTATGAGGCGAAATGACTATCCGATTCCCCATACTGGGAAATAACTTCTGTACCCGCCGATCTCCCAAGGGAAACTGAAAAATTTATAAAGGAAAGTTCCCTCAAGCTCTTTGAAAGGCTCGGATGTAGAGATTATTGTAGGTTTGATTGGAGACTTGATAAGGTAAATCCCAATCCATCCTGGTGTTGGGATGGCCACCTTGCGAAGATGGCAAAATTTGCGGGTATTTGTTAAAATTCAAAAGGATCTACAAAATCCCAACTAACCCCTTTATTTCATAAACTTTCCTCAAAACCTCCGCCTTAGTCTCAACCACCTCCATTTCCAACTCCAAAACTTCGTTGTATAGCATAAAAACATCGTAAAGGTTGGATCTACCGGATCTGTAATTTTCCCTTTCTAAATTCAAAGCCCTCTCCATCTCCTTTAACGAATTCTCCAAACTCTTTAAGGACTCAAGGGAAGAGATGTAATCCCCATACAGTCCCCTAATCTGTGCGATTCTCTTTTCCCTCTCAGCCCTATACATATACTCCTCCATCTTATACTCCTCCCTGCTTGAATTTAACTCCCCCCAATACCTCAGGATCCATATTGGAAGTTCAATGGATAAGGAAAAGGAAAACTTGCTATCGTGATAAAGGATACCTGGCGATAAGGTTAAAGGAAGGATCTTTGAGAAATTATCGTACCTTTTTGATCTTTTTATGTGCTCCCTGTATTTCAAGCTTGGGGAATTTTCCAAAAGTTTCATCAGGCTATCCAAGTTAGGAAGGGTTTCAACCTCTGGGAGAAAAATTTCCCCCACATCACCTCCATAATAGAATCTTACCAGTTCCTCCACACGCCTTAGCTCCCCCTCAACTTTTCTTATTTTTGCGTTTATCAATTCCATCTTTGCCTTTATAACCTTAGCTTCCGAAAGCCTTAAGTTTCCCCCCTTATACTGATATTCCGAGAGTTTTATCAAATTTTCTAAGTTATCCGAAAGCTTCCCTAATATCCCCCTTTTCTCCCTCAAAACCCCACATTCAATGTAAGCCTCCACCGCGGATAAAACGAAAGAATTTTCAAGATCCATACCCTCGTATCTCTTTGCCCTTTTTAATTCTCTCAATGAAAGGATCTTAAAGGGTTGGGAGATCTTTATCGGTTGCTCAAGGGATATTGCACCATCCATAAACATAGCATTGTAGGAAAGCATAGGGTATTTTAGTGAGAGTTCGGAAAGGAAGGCATAAGAATAAACCTTCTCAATTTTTCTATATGCAAGGACCTCGTAGTTCTTTTTGACCCCTTTTATGTAATCCTCCAAAGTTAAGCAAATTAAAGTTATCATCCCTTCCTCCCGTAAATCACAGAATAAATCGCGGGGTAAATAACCAAAGTTAATATGAGGGCAAAGAATATTCCCCCCACCATAGGAGCCGTTATCCTCTTTATAACTTCCGAACCTATGCCCGTTTCAAACATCGCGGGTATTAGGGATGTGAAGGTGGTAAGCGTTGCCATAACCTTCGGCCTGAGCCTGTTTAGCGCCCCTTCCCTTATCCCCGCCAAAGGATTGTGCGGGTGATTTTTTAAACCTATATCCATAAATAATAGCATAACTACGCTCATCTCCGCGGAGATCCCCAGTAGGGCTGTGATACCCACCCAGCTTGCCACGGACATTTTATAATTTAAGAGATACATCAATCCAAAGGCTCCGAAAAGGGTAAAAGGGATCCCAAGCAAAACTATAACGGATTTTAGGAGGGAGCGGAAGTTTAAATAAAGTAGGAAAAGAATTGCGAGGATTGTTATTGGTAGGATAAACATTAGGCTTTCCCTTACCCTCTTAATATCCTCGTACTGGCCCGAAAATTCAAGGAAATACCCCCTAGGTAAGGTTAATATTTTCAGCTTTTCCCTTGCTTCCTCCACGACCTTTCCCAGATCCGCCCCTTCTTTTGGTATAATATAAACGAAACTTGCAACGAAACCATCCTCGTTCCTTATCTCGGAGGGGGCCTCAGAAACCACAACATCCGCAACGTTTCCCAAGGTAGTTATAGCGCCGGAAGGTGTTATTATCTCAAGGTTTTTTAAATCTTCTATTTCGTCCCTGAAAGCCCTTGCCAAGCGCACCCTTATAGGATACCTCTCCCTTCCCTCCACCGAACGGTCCAAAGGGGAACCTCCTACGATCTTTTCCAATATCTCCATTATATCCATCACACTGAGCCCATATTCCGCAAGCTTCTCCCTCTTTGGAATTATGTCTATATAATGAGATCGGGCGGATCTCTCGGCGAAAGCGTTAAGTATTCCCTCCGAATTTTTCAATAATCTCTCAATTTCCAATGCCAGGCTTTCCGTCTTAAAGGGATCATCCCCAAGTACCTTAATTCCCAATGGTGTCCTTATCCCGGTCTTAAGCATATCTATCCTCACCCTTATAGGCATACCCCAAGTATTTATCCATCCGGGAAAGTTAAGCGCAGAGTTAAGTTCCTTTATTAAGCTGTCAAGATCCATTCCCTTTCTCCACTGTTCCTTAGGTTTTAGCAGTATTACCGTTTCTATCATTGACAGGGGAGCGGGGTCAGTTGGTGTTTCTGCCCTGCCTATCTTCCCAAAAACCCTTTCAACTTCCGGAAAGGACCTTATGATGGAATCCTGATTTCTTAAAACTTCAACCCCTTCGTCTAAGGGTGTTCCGGGTAAGGTTGAAGGCATATACAAAATAGCCCCCTCGTTCAAGTTCGGCATAAATTCGGACGGAATTTTCCTAAAGATAAAAAGGGAAAATATGGGAAGCAAAAAAAGGGAAAGGATAAATGGGTAAGGTTTATTAACCGATAGTTCAAAAATCCTCCCATATGCCCTCTTTAGGAATGTGTTTATTGGGTTATCTTCCTCCTCGATAACCCTGCCTGGAAAGAAAGTAAGGATCAGGACGGGAACCAAGGTAACCGAAAGAAATGTTGCGAAGAGCATAGTAAGGGTCTTTGTGAAAGCCAATGGGAAAAAAAGCTTACCTTCCTCCCCCCTTAAATAGAAAACCGGCAAGAAGGAGACCGTTATTATTGCCAAGGAAAAGAATAACGAAGGTGCAACCTCGGAAACCCCGCTATATACGAGCTTAAATTTTTCCTCAAAGCTCCTAGGAGATCCCTCCTCAAGCTTTTTGAAAACATTCTCCACCATAACCACCCCCGCATCTATCATAACACCAACGCTCAGGATCATACCCGCAAGGCTCATTATGTTTGTAGTGATCTTGAATAGGTATATGAAAATGTAAGGTAAAACTAAGGCGGTGGGCAAAAAGAAAATTATTGGAATAGAACCCCTTACGTTCATCAGGAATATGGCAACCACAACCAAAACTATCAGGATCTCCTTTATCAGGGTTTTGATGGTAGTTTCTATGGCCTCCTTAACCAACTCGCTCCTGTCGTACATAATAACCAATTCCACACCTTCAGGAAGTTCAATTTTTCTAATAATTTCCTTCAACTCCCCTATAACCCTCAACACATTTTCCCCATCCCTCATAATAACTATTCCTCCCACCACCTCCCCCTTCCCGTCAAGATCCACCGCCCCCTCCTTTAAAGCGGGACCGATCTGAACAAAAGCAACATCCCCAATTTTTATACTTGCTCCCGTTTTCGGATCCACCTTTAATACCGCACTTTTAATATCCTCAACCGACCTTATATATCCTACTCCCCTAACCGTATAATACCTTTCCGAAACCTCCAAAAACCTCCCTCCTCTTTGAAGATTCGCGGACTTAACCGCATTTATAACTTCCCCAAAAGTGATCCCGTAAGCTCTAAGCTTATAAGGATCCACATCTATTTGATATTCCTTGACATAACCCCCAACGCTTACCACATCCGCAACACCTTTAGCCTTTAACAACCTGTACTTCAAATAAAAATCGTTGAAAGCCCTTAAACTCGCAAGGTCAAACTTACCCGTTCTATCCACCAGGGCGTACATAAAGATCCAACCCAAAGATGTGGCGGGTGGTCCAAGTTCAACCTTTGCCCCTTCGGGTAGCTCTATGCCCGAGATATACTCCAAAACCCTGCTCCTTGCCCAATATATATCCGTTCCCTCCTCAAAAATCGCATATATCAATGCCTTATTTTGCATAGATATTCCCCTTACATTTTTCACCCTTGGAACGGAAAGTAGCTTCGATACCATAGGGTAAGTTATCTGATCTTCTATCGTTATCGGATCCTGTCCCTCCCAATCAACCTCTATTAAAACCTGCGTGTCGGAAATATCGGGTATCGCATCCAAAGGGGTCCTTAGCATCAAAAAAACGGAAAGCGCAACCGTTATAACCGTAGAAAAAAGGACTATTCCCCTATTCCTTAGGCTCCAGAGGATGACCTTTTCCATCATTCATTTCCCCTCAAATTTTCATCCGCGGAGACGAAGAATACCCCCTTATGTACTATCTCTTCCCCCACCTTCAAACCCTCAACTATATAACCCCCATCAACTTCATAAAGGATTTTTACAGATTTCTTTTTAAACCCTTCCCCCTCTTTGGCAAAAACTATATCCCATTCCCCGGTCCTAATAACCGCATCCTTTGGAACAAATATCCCACTTTTAAAGTCCATAATCTTAGCAGTTAAGACCATACCCGGAAATAAACCCTCCTTTGCTGGGATCACCGCCAAAAATTTGACTGTCCTCGTCTCGGGATTTACCCCCGGTAAAATTTCGGCAATTTTTGAACTTATACCCTCAACCTCCACCGGAAGTCCAACCTTCAAAAGATTTGCCTTTTCCTGTGGCACTTCCCCAACGAAGTACAGTATATTATCCGATAGGATCTCGTACAATGATTCACCCGCTTCAAACCTTTCTCCCCTTTTTACATTAAGGTCCAATATCCTTCCCGAAACGGGCGATCTAAAGACCGCAAGGGAATCTTTAACATCATTTAAAGAGATCCCCATAAGGGAGAGCCTTTCAAGGGATAAATCCGAACCCCCCTTTAAATATTCCAAATATGTGGAATAAACCTCTGGGGAGTAGAATTCAAAGAGGGCTTCCCCTTTTTTAACAAACTTTCCTTGCCTATCCACAAAAACTTTCGTAATATAACCCGAAAATCTCGGACTTACGGAAAAAATTCCATTTCTTGGACTTTCTAACCTACCTGCAGAATAAATAACTACGGGAGCCCTTGAGCTATCAACCTTGTAAAGGGAAATCAAACCGTGTTCGTGCTCCTTGGAACCTCCGCCCTTTATGGGAACATTTATATCCTTATATATCATCCTCCCGCCTATCTTTACTCTAACCTGCCAGGACCCCTCCATACTCACCTTTAATTTCCCCTCGTACTTGCCCTTCCCCATCTCCTTTAAATCCGCATACTCCCTCATCTCCGGCATACCCGGCATAGCGGGCATATATAAATAGAACTCATCTATTTTTGCGGGGGGATTAACCTCAACCCTAATCTCGTTTATTCCCACCTTTATTTCCCCATCCGACGATAGAACTCTTATTTCGTACCCCTCACCCGAGAATTTCAAAACTTCCACATAGCTTTTTCCTGAGCATGAGAGGAGCAGAAGCAAAACTAAATATCTACTATGCATCATAGTAGGTATTATAAGGGTGTATCGACGTTATAATTTAAACATTATGCTAATGGGCTTTTTCGCTTTCGCACAGATGGACGCCCTTAGGTCCAACCTGAGGGTGGGAGGTAACTATCAGGATCCCGTTCCCGATAAGTTCCACACCCCCATAATATGGTACGCCTTAGAGAACGCCCAGAACGAGGATTACTGGAAGGACGTTGATATAAGCAAAGTCGTGATGATTCTAAGAAGTGGTAAGGATGAAAGATCCGCTGGAATCTCAAGCTTGCTGAGAAAATGGAACATAAACAGGGTGGTGGGGAGGAGCATACAACCCGAAGCCATAAACTTTATAACAGTTGAATTTCCGAACCCCACGAGGGAAAGGGTTTTGAATTTCTTAAGGGAAGCAAAAGAAAATCCCGACGTGATCGTCGCGGAACCCGAGGTTATACACAGGAAGATGGCCTGTCCCCCTAACGATACCTATTGGAACTACCAGTGGGGTCCTTACGTAATTTGGGCGGATTCCGCCTGGTGTTATACGAGGGGGGACACGATGGTTATGGTCGCGGTTTTAGATCAGGGCGTGGATTACACACATCCGGATCTTGGGAACGTCAGGTACGGGTACGATTTTGTAGATAATGACTCGGATCCGAGGCCGGATAATCCCTACACGGAGGAACACGGCACCCATGTTGCGGGAACCGTAGCCGCGACCCTCAACAACTCCTTGGGTATAGCGGGTATGGCTAACGTGAGAATATTCGCGGGTAGGGTTTTGGACGAAACGGGAGGAGGGACATCAACCTGGGTTGCAAATGGGATCTTGGGCGCCTCTTCAATTTCAAGGGTAAGGGTCATAAACATGAGCCTCGGATCCTCTGCCCCCTCCAGTCTGATCCAAATGGCATGCGATACGGCATGGAACAGGGGAAAGCTCCTAATAGCGGCATCGGGTAACAACGGGAGTTATGGGATAAGCTACCCTGCTGCCTTCCCCTCGGTTATCGCTGTGGGGGCCATAGGTACGAACGGTTATTACCTTTACTTAGCCCCCTATTCCAACTACGGACCTGAACAAGAAATAACCGCGCCGGGTGGGGATAACAACACCGGGTACTGCATCCTCTCAACCTTACCGCTTAACTCTTACGGAGACGTAGGTTCGGGTTGTAGCTGGGTGGGAACATCTATGGCGGCCCCACACGTATCCGGCGTTGCAGCCCTCGTCTTCTCGGTAAGGCCGAGCCTGACAAACTCTATGGTGAGAACTATATTGAGAAACTCCACTTTTGATCTCGGTAGTTCCGGATGGGATATGTATTACGGTTATGGTATGATATGCGCCCACTGCGCTGTCCTGAATGCTTTTACTGGGATTGAGGAAGGCGCAAAGAACGAAACCAAGAAACCCTTTGAACTTAACGGAAATATCCTTAAGGTGTATGAGGAAGCCTCGCTGTTTTACCCAAACGGGGCGAAAGCACAAGACATAAAAGGTGAAACTACGATTGCCCTTAAGAAGGGGGTTTATTTCCTGAAGGTTAAGGGCAGAACATATAAGATCCTGGTTCTTTAAAACCCCCTTATAATATACCTATGCTCCCGAATTTGAATTTGGCCCTCTGGATGTTTCAAAATGCCCAGATAGAAAACGGAGAATACGTATATAGGATGTCGGACGGGAGCAAGGTGTATTTCACGGTCGATCCAAACCTTCAGCAGATAGCCAATACCCTGATATCAACCTACCCTAAGGAAATTGAGGGTATAGTTTTGTTTGACTTGAGAAGCGGAAGGATCCTAGCTATAGCGGGCCTTTATAGGGGAGAAAAAAGCCTTTATCCCTTTAAAATAAACAAGTACCCAGCCGCTTCAATATTTAAAATTATAACCCTAATTTCCTTCCTTGAGAACAATGACGTAAAACCCGAGGATACCTTTAGATTTTGCCCACCCATTTACAGAAAAAGGCCACAAAAATGGTTAAACTGCGAAAAAGAGTATTTCTCAACTTTATACAACGCCTTCGGCACATCAAATAACCCCCTTTTCGGAAGGCTGGCGGTCATGTTAGGTTTTCCATCTATAATGAATGTGGCAAGGAGGTTTTATTTCAACGATACCGTAGATGGGATACCCTTCGGGATAATCAATCCGCCTAAGAACGATTACGATCTTGCCCTTTTGGGAAGCGGTTTTGATCACTCAACCCTAAACCCAATCCAGGCCATAAGGCTAACAATAATCTCAAGCACGGGTTTGGATGTTGAGCCTTATATAATAAGCAGGGTAGTGTCGAAAAACGGAACGGTAATTTACAGGGCAACCCCAAGGGTCCTTGGGAGGGTCCTAAGGGAGGATGTGGTGGAAAAGTTCAGGG
>LBFQ01000064.1:12402-18071 GCA_000980735.1 Candidatus Caldipriscus sp. T1.2 | reverse complement strand
CCTTAAAGGCAAACTTGACCTTCTCTATACCCTCTACCAACCTATCTATATCCTCGGTTAGGTTGAATACGGATAGGCTTGCCCTGACGCTTTGGTTGTAAGGGATCCTTAGCCTTTGATGTAAAGGATGGGCGCAATGGCCCCCCGATCTGACCATGATCCCCTCCAATCCCAAATACCAAGCTACATCGTGGGGATGAACCCCCTTGACATTAAAGGATACGAGGGAGGTCCTGAATTTTGGCTCAGGACCGTAAACTTCAACCCCCTTTATACCCTTCAGGGAGAAGTAGAGATATTCCGTAAGTTTCCTTTCGTAATTTTCAATAAAATCGTATCCTATTTCGTTTATAAAATCCACCGCATAACCCAAGCCTATCACCCCGCCTATGTTTGGCGTTCCGGCCTCGTACCTCTGGGGACTTTCCGCCATAATAAAATCGTCAATATAAACCTCTTTTATCATACTACCTCCCAAAATTAATGGTTCCCCATCCTCCAAAATCTCAATTTTCCCCCAAAGTACCCCAGTTCCCGAAGGTCCAAACATCTTATGCCCCGAAAATGCCACAAAATCCGCCCCCAAGCTTCCCACGTTTATGGGATGATGTGGTACATACTGTGCCCCATCCAAAACTACGAAGGCGGAAACTTCCTTCGCCTCCTTGATTACCTCCCTCAACGGTGGTATTACGCCGAGGACGTTTGATGCCATAGTAATTGCCAAAACCTTCACCCTCTTATCCAGCTTCCTCCGAAAATCCTCCATATCCAAAAACCCATCATCCGTAATATCAATCACTTCAAAATTCGCCCCCTTTTTCCTCGCCAAGTTCATCCAGGGCAAAAAGTTCGCATGGTGTTCAAGTATGCTCACCAAAATCTTGTCCCCCGGATTTATATACTTTTCAAGGATCTTTGCGGCGAGGTTTATGGCTTCTGTTGCGTTTTTTGTGAATATAACCTCCTCTGCCTTTGCGTTTATGAGTTTTGCAACCTTCGCTCGGGCTTTCTCGTACTCCTCCGTCGCCCTCTCCGCCCAGGGGTATGCACCCCTATGGACATTTACTGGGAACTCCTCCTCGTACATTCTCACCGCGGATATTACGGATCTTGGTTTTAGGGAGGTTGCGGCGGAGTCGAGATATACCTCGGAACCTTTTAGGGATGGGAAATTTTCCCTAATCTTCCTGGCAATTGCAACCTCCTCCGCACTCACAGGGTGGCTTTTCATCGCTTACCCCCAAAACTTTTATTTTAAATCTTAAGGTTTCCCCCGCCAGTGGGTGGTTAAAGTCCGCGTAAACAATCCCATCGGAAACATCTATCACGGTAAATTGCAATATTGAACCGTCCAAGGTTTGGGCTCTGACAAATTGCCCCGGCTTTATATCCTTATCCTCAAAGTAATCCAAAGGGATTTCCCTCACGAGATCCTTATCAAACTCCCCGAAGGCTTCGGATGGCGGTAATGTAATATCCAAGATTTCCCCCACCTTGGCACCCTCAAGTCTTTTCTCCAATGCGGGTAGAATCTCCCCATTCCCGTGAAGGTAAGTTAGCGTCCCAGAATCTAAACATTATTTTCCCCCTCAAGATAAACCTCATACTCTATCCTAACAAACTTCCCCTTCTCAACCCTCATATCTACCCTCTCAGAATCCTAACCTTAATATTCCCATCAAAACCAACCTCAACCAACCCCAAAATTTCCTTTATGGTCCAACGCGGGGTTAAAAGTGTGAGCCTTATCATTTTGTCCGTTATGAAGTCCACCTCAAGGAGTGTATAACCAAGCCTTGAATATATTTTCTCAAGGTTTTCCTTGATGTAATTCCTGCGCATGCAACAAATTATTTTAAGGCTGAGAGGCGACCTTACAATTTCCCAATGAGAGCGGTATACTTAACGAATAGGGGGTTGGAGATAAGGGAGGTTGAGGAACCAAAGCCGGGATACGGTGAATTGGTAATAAGGGTAAAAGTTGCTTTAACTGATGGGACGGATCTGAAGGCCCTTTTAAGGGGTCATCCCATTTTGAGGGAAGGACCTTTCGGGCATGAGTACAGTGGGATAGTTTATAGCTTGGGTGAGGGGGTTGAGGGTTTTGGGGTTGGGGATGAGGTTTTTGGGGTGAATACCGCCCCATGTTTCAAATGCGAGAACTGTATGAGAGGAAAATTCAACCTTTGCGAAAACTTAAAGAAAAATATGGTCATAGGCTCATACGCGGAGTATTTGCTTATCCCCCAACAGGTGGTTAAAAT
The DNA here is from genome assembly GCA_000980735.1 of Candidatus Caldipriscus sp. T1.2. GTDB lineage: Bacteria > Hydrothermota > Hydrothermia > LBFQ01 > LBFQ01 > Caldipriscus. The sequence goes on along the minus strand of LBFQ01000064.1, from coordinate 15,804 downwards.
AAACCTTTTCAAAAAACCTCCGGAACTTCCCTTCCACATAGCCCCAATAATTGAACCCTTATCCTGCGTATTTCATGCCCTGGAAAAATTACCCATAGATGATGTTGATAGTGTTTTAATTCTTGGAAGTGGTTCAATATCCGCCATGTTCTCCATAATACTTTCCAAGCTCGGTAAGGATGTTCTAGTTAGTGGGAGGAACGAAGAAAAAATGAAAACAATTTCTGAAAACGCCGGGGTAAAATGGGTTAAATTTGAAAATTTGGGTAAGGGATTTGACCTTGTTATAGATACAACCGCAAATTCCGATGTCGTAAAAACGGGCTTAAACCTTGTAAATAAGGGGGGGTACTTATTTTTGTTTGCGGGCTTTAAGGAAGGGGAGAGGATCTTTTTGGATCAACCCTTTATCCATTACAACGAGATCCAGATCCTAACCTCTTTTCATCACACGCCAATTAGCGTAAGAAAAGCTTACAACTTTCTCTTACAAAATTTCCGCAAACTTGAATTCCTTATAAGCGGTTTCTACAGGTTAGAGGATATCAACCTCGCCTTTGAAAATATGGCGAAGGGTAAAGGTTTTAAGTACGCAATTACTTTGGATTAGATGGGGTGCTTGGAGTTTTTTCGCCCCCTTCCCAAACCACATTGTCCCCCTTTAGGATCCTTTCCGCTATAATCGTCGCCCTTTCCCTATGCACCTTACCCTCAACTTTAATTTCCTCACCGAAGAACTTTTGTAGGATATCCTGTGGTACGTTGGCTATGTAGAAAAACCCCCTCTTGTGATCCAATATGCCTAAAAGCTCGTACTTTTCGCCCCTTGGGTGGGAGCAAAATTGATGCTTTATCCCGCAAACCGCCCCAGTCACTACGCCTACCAGCTCCTTCTCCTTCCTCATCTCCCTCTTACCCTTTTTATCAGCAAAGGTTAGAAGGGGGAACAGTAGCAAAAGGGCAAATAACAACCTTTTCATAGACTACAATCTTAAAGGGGAAAAAAGAGAAAGAAGGACAAAAGCGAAAGGAAGAATGTGTATAAGGAAAATGCCCAAAAGTACCTTCCCAAAAGTGCTTTCCTTAGAACCTTTAAAGCGAAAACACCAACAACAAAGGTTATGAGCCAGACAAAAACGTCCCCAATTCCAAGATTTACACCTTCAATATGCCTACTTTCAAGGATAGAGGCGCCAATGCTTGCGGGTAAAAATATCCAAAAGGATAAAATGAAGGCTTCCTCCCTATCCATACCCAAAAACAACCCCGTTGATATCGTTGAACCTGACCTTGAGACCCCAGGCAGAAGTGCCAAAGCTTGGGCAAGCCCCATAATTAAAGAGTTTTTAAAATTCGCCCCCTCCTTACCCCCTTTAAAGAAAAGGGTAAGGAAGAGAAATAGGGAGGTTATAAGAAAGGTGAAGGGTAAAATTTTGGGATTTTCAAACGTTCCTTCAAGCTCTTTCAAGAAAAAAACCGCGGGAAAAAGCGGTAATATCCCAACTATGGAAAGGGGGATATACCTCTTGAGATTATCAAGGTTAAAGATCCTATCCCTTAAAACGAAAATCACGGATAAAAAAGTTGCTGTGTGTAAAAAGGTCTCGTAAAACGCCCCCTTGAATTCCAAGCCAAAAAGGTGCTTTAAAAGTACAAGATGTCCGGAGCTTGAGACGGGTAGAAACTCCGTTAAAGCCTGAACTATCCCAAGAATTACCTTCTCTACAACCAACCAAAAACCTCCAAAAATAGCTTCTTATCTCCTCAATCTTCTCCTCAATTATCCTCTCAATCTCGTTTTCACCAATTCCCATCTCCCCACCCTTGATGTACGCGCTCTCCTGAATGTTGTTTTCAAGCTGGAACCTGAAAGCCCTTATTTCTCCAACTCCAAAATTTCCATATTTTCCGTTTTTAATGTCTAACAAGAAATCCTCAAGGGGCACCAATTCCTCCGAAAACCTTTCTATGTATATCTCGTAGAGACTCATAAAAAAAGCGGAGAGGGTGGGATTTGAACCCACGGGGGAGGTTTTACCCTCCCCAACGGCTTAGCAAGCCGCCGCCTTAGACCGCTCGGCCACCTCTCCGCTTAACCCTATATTTTAAGGTCGTTTAAAATTTCAGAACGATGGAAAGTCTCCAAAAGGCGGGTACCAAGATTCCATTTCCAAAACCCGTAAAGTCTATAACCAACCTCTCAGCCAATGTTAGGGATGCGCCGTAGTAGAAACGGGTATTTGAGAACGAGGATTTTGTTGTTGATATATTCTCGCCGGGAACAGCGATGTCATTGCGGGTTTCTGTGGTTCCGCCTGATGTCTCCGTTATTGTCTTGCTTTCAACCGACCAGTCGTAAGTTCTGTTTTTTGATGTATTTGAAATATGGGAATACATGGCGCCGAACCTGAGCTTAAAGTTTTCCCAAGCGGATACGGGTATTACCTCAAACCCAACGGGAATATAATAGTTAAAGGAAGAACTTGATATATTTTGCTTATATGAGGAAAGGGTATAGGTGGTAGTCTTGAAATCGCCTGGATCTATGCTTCCGTTCCCATTGTTATCCAAGTGAGTTATATTTTTATTTAAAACCTTTAAGTAGTCCCTGTTTTCCGATCCAAAGATGAACTCCGTACCCAAACCTGCGCCAAACCATATCTGCTCGTGTATTGGGTACTTGTTTCTCAGGAAGAGCACTATATCGTGGTTGTTTGAAGAGGACTTATATTCGCTTTGGGTTGTGTCAAGCTGTTGGAATACGGGATTTGTCGTTGCGCTGTAGTTTCCCTGCCACCTAAATTCGTTTGATTTCCCGTTCCCGTTTGATAAAGACCTAAATATGTACGCTAAGGTTAGGTTGGATTTCCAGTTTTCTCCACCGAATCCAAAATCCGTCTGAAGTCCAAATATGGGACCTCCCGCCTTGGCGTTTATAACCTTACTTCCGTTCCACCTCGTACCGGTAAATGACGCTGATGGATTGGTGTTACTTTCCGCAAAAAACCCTGCGGTATCCCTGTTTCCAAGAGTATGGAAACCTCCAAAAACCATTCCCGAAAACTTTCCAAAAGAGAATGATATGGCGCCTATCAAGGGGGAGAAGGTGGTATCCGCAACATAATTGGATATGGCGGTATCCTTGCGGGTCAAATTATTGTTCAGGTTGTTGTACTCGGAGTAGCTGTAAACGTAGTTGCCGTAATAGAAGGGAAATCCGGGCCCCCTGTTAGGGTAAGCCTTGCGACTTTCGTTAGCATACAAAAATAGAAAACCAAAAGACTGATTTCCGAGCGAAAGAAGGAAGCCCTTTTGCCCATATAGGTTCCCCGAGAACACGGAATCCCTCAGTTCTATTCTATCCCTGTAATTGTTATCCGTACTGCTCCAGTTCTCGTAATA
>LBFQ01000064.1:6559-12382 GCA_000980735.1 Candidatus Caldipriscus sp. T1.2 | reverse complement strand
AGAGGATCCCCCTGTATGTATAAGGGGGAAAGGTTGTAAAAGAAGTTGGTTTTTGCACCTAAAACGAGCTGATTGTTGGTCGTGGCGGTTGGATCGAAAAGCCTCTCGTTCCCGAATGGGTTGGAGAGGGCGGTAAATAACCTTCCTCCCTCTATCTCCGCGAGTTTAACTGGATAGAAGAGTTTATCAAGGTCGTCCTCAAAGAGGAAGGCGGTGTGGATGAAGCGGAAGGAGTAGATCCCGAGGAAGGACTGGGGGGCGGAATAGAAAGGCTGGGCCCCCAAAGCGGAAACCCAAAAAGCCGAAAATAAAGCAAGCCGTTTCATAAGATAGAATTCTAAGGTTGTTTATTTTCTTCGAAAGAACCTTAAAAGGTTAAGGATCCAACCAAAAATGGGCGAAATTTTTGCGATCCCTTCGATGGGTGCCAATATGTTGTTTAACCTATTGGTAATCTCATCGGTGTTCTTTAAAACCCTCTCAACATCATCCGCTATCCTCTCCATATTTTTCTCAACATTCTCAAGCGTTTTAACGATCCTCAAAACAAGATACCATATTGCTACGGTGATGGATACAAGGCTTAATATAGCGGTGATTATCAAAAGGGTTAGCAAGATTTCCATTATCCTCATTCTACGGTTGAAGCGGTTTTAAAATATTGCCTTGTACTACCCAGCTTTATGTTCCTTTTTCTTGTTCTTGGGTATTGCCTCAAAGTTTTCCATTTTTGCCTTTCTTCCCCTGCTCTTTGTCCCTATTCTCCTCAGGAAACTTTCGTATATTTTGGGGGTCCTTTTAAGCTTTGGTTTGGGATATCTTAGGATATGGGAAAGGACCTTGGGAGAAAGGGGAGAATTTTACGAGGTTAGTATATACGATCTGGGAAGGGGTTTTGTTGTTGGGGAAGGTTTTAAAACGGTTATGTTTGGGGATAAACCTGCTTACCCTTTGGGAAACATTAGGGCAAAAGGGGAATTTTCTGGGGACACTTTTTATATATACGAATACGAGAGGAAACTTGCCTTTAAACCTTTTGTGGATTTTGTCGATTCCCTCCTTATAAGATCCACGGGTTCAGAAAGGCAATATAAGTTTGCAAAATCCATAATAACTGGGATAAGGGAGATAGATCCCGAAACAAAGAGGAAATTTTACGAAACCGGCGTCGGACATATTCTTGCCATATCCGGTTTGCATGTGGGCGTAATTTACCTGGGAATTTATTGGCTCATCAGGTTTTTCAATTTAGGACTTTATTCCCACATAATCCCATCGCTTTTGGTTTGGCTTTATGCATTTTTCGTTGGTTTTATCCCCTCAGTTTTCCGCGCCTCCCTTATGCTAACCTTTTACGCAATTTCAAAAGTTATTTCCCGTCCCGTAAAACCCTTAAATGTTTTTATGCTATCTTTCGCAACCTCTTTACTCTGGGAACCATTATGGATCTTTTCCGTCTCCTTTTGGTTGTCCTTCTCTGCGGTTTTGGGCCTCATCCTCTTTCCGAAAAATTTATTAACATCCATTTTTGGAGCTCTAATATTCTCCACGCCTATTTCCCTATACTTCTTCGGAAAGTCCGCCCTCCTTTATGCCCCCCTAAACCTTATAGTAATACCCCTAACAACCCTTTACCTCTACTCCCAAATTTTGGCAATGTTTTTGCCCTATCCTTTTGCAAATTCTTCGGAACTTCTTTTTAACCTACTTTATAAAACCGTGGATCTTGTAAGCAATTTAAACTTACCCCCAATAACCCTTAACCCTCCCCTCTGGTTAGTAATATTTTATATTTCCGTCATACTCTTTTCCCTCTCCCTTTGGAGGTTCAAGAATGCTGAAAAAACAGGATGAGATAATTTTTCAAGGTTTGGCGACCTTCCAGTACCCTAAACCCCACCTTGAACAGTATCCCACCCCTCCCGATCTTGCGGTTAAATTCCTCAATTTAGCCTACGAAGATATAAAAGACAAGGTAGTTTTTGATTTGGGTTGTGGAACTGGGATCTTGAGCATAGGGTCTGCAATTTTGGGTGCGAGGATGGTTGTGGGCGTTGATATAGATATTCTTGCTTTGAAAGTTGCAAAGAAGAACTTGGAGGCGGTCAGGGGTATTTACGGAGAACTAAAGGTATATTTTGTAAATGCGGATATAAGGGAACTTAAATTTAGGGCGGATACGGTGGTAATGAACCCACCCTTTGGGATGCAGAGGAAGGGAGCGGACAGGGATTTTATCGTTAAAGCTATTGAGGGCTCAAAGGTGGTTTGGACCTTATTGGGCGTGGACAGCGACCCGTTCCTAGAAAGGCTATCAAAAATTTACGGTTTTAAATTTGAAAAAATGGGAAATTTTATCCTTTCAATCAAGCGTAGCATGAAGTTTCACAAAAGGGAAATTTACAGGACTAGGGTTTCCATATACCGCCTTACAATCCCAACGTGATCCTTGCGAGGAAGTTTGAGTTTGAATCTTCGCACTTTTACAATTGGGGAGGGAAGCTTAGAAATCTACACGGGCACAACTACGAGATTTGGATTTTAATTGAGGGAGAATTAAACCCCTTTGGTATGGTAAAAAACATCTCCGAGATCAAGGAAAAGGTAATCCCAATTCTAGAAAGGTTTGACCACACATTACTAAATTCTTTGCCAGAGTTTAATGGGAAAAACCCAACGGTTGAAGTAATATCTTGGGTTTTATACGGGGCTATAAAGGGGATCCTAAGAGAGCTTTTTGCGGTTAGAGTTTTTGAGGATGAGGATATCTTTGGAGCTTACGATGGTAGGCATTTTTTGGGATTCGGATGCATAGAAGGGTGTTTAAAGAGGGAAGTTTGGGTGAGGGGTGAGATTGATGATCTGGGTAGAGTTGAGGATATTGAAAGGGTAAAAGTATCCGAAAGGAAGATATTTGAAAAATTTGAGGATCTTAGGGGTTTTGGGAGGGTATCCTTTGGGGGAAAGGAGATGGAATTTAGGACATACAGGTTTTCTTCGGCTCATATAATGGGTTTAAGGGAGCTTTCTTACGAGGAGAACCTAAGGGTATTCGGAAAATGCGCCAGAAGGGAATCCCACGGGCACAACTATAAACTGATAGTTTTCTCGGATAGGGAGGGGACATTTAGGGAGGCGGAAAGGGTCGTAGGGGAGCTTGACCATAGGTTATTGAACGAAGTAATTGAAAATCCCACCCTTGAAAATATCGCCCTATACATAAATAATAGGGTTGATGCGGAAGCCATAAAAATCTACGAAACACCTCGAACTTACGTTTTAACAACGAATTTAAGGGAAATAGCGGTTTGCCTTTAAGGTATTATCCCTTTTGGCAGGTTGCCGGACAGGATATGGATATGGAGGTGGGGGACCCTCTGACCCGCCGAAAAACCGTTTTTGTTTACAACTCTAAAGTGATCCAAATTGAAGGATCTTGCTATTTTTGCCACCGCTTGTAGTAAATAATAGGCGGTTTCCCCATCAAGCTCGTCAAATTTTTCAAAGTGCTCCTTTGGTATTACTAAGACGTGAAAATTCGCTTCCGGAGCTATAGTATAAAAGGCTAAAACCTTCTCATCCTCATAAACCTTCCTTGCGCTCTCTTCTCCCCTAACTATCTTGCAAAATACGCAATTCATACCGTCTTTGCGGGAAATTCCCTGCCCGTCAGGAGGTGTAAATGTAAATGAAAGACCTCCTGACCTGCCCCCTTACCCGCGTTGCTAACAAGCCTATAATGTTGTATGTTTAGGGATTTTACCACACTTTTTACGCAATCCAAAATTGCCATGGCATCCTCCTTATCAATCTCTTCGAAAAGGTTCTCGTAATGTTTCTTGGGGATTATCAGAATGTGTATGGGTGCTTGTGGGTTTATGTCATAAAAAGCCATAGCTTTATCGTTCTCGTATACAACCCTCGCATTTATCTCACCCTTTGCGATCTTACAAAAAATGCAGTTCATTTCCCATCAACTAGGACATACCTTATTGGATTTACCACCTCACCGTTCACCTCAACCTCGTAATGAAGGTGGGGAGCTACGGATTTGCCCGTGCTACCCACAAGGCCTATTATCTGTCCCCTCCTGACCTTCTGCCCTTCCCTAACTAGGATCTTTGAAAGGTGGGCGTACAGGGTCTTTATCCCCCTTCCATGATTTATTACCACCACATTGCCATACCCTCCCGAGTTCCACTCGGCCTTTTCCACCCTTCCATCCGCGGTTGCGACCACTGGTGTGCCTGTTGGAGCTGAAAGATCTATACCCTTATGGAACTCAAGCCCACCGGTGAAGGGATCCCTCCTTATGCCAAAACCAGAAGAAAACACCCCCCTTACGGGTGGTATGCTCGGGATACTTCTTATCTCTTCCCCCAAAGCTTTAGCCTTTTCCTCCAACTTATTCAGTAAATCCTCCTGAAATTTGGCGTAAGCGGTTATCTTATCTATATCAACGTCCCTTATCTGCCCTCCTATCCCGAGGTTTTCGTAAGATATATCATAAGTGGGAATATTCAGGACCGTCGCCAACTGCCTCTGCTTTAGATACAAACTGTCAAGTTTGTGTGTAAGAAATTTCAAGGTTTCCCTTAGCTCCCTGTTTTCCGCTTGAAGGGTTTCATAAACGGCCTTGGGGCTCATCCTCTTAAAGAACTTTACGTAAAAATATGTTATTCCACCGACGAGGGAAAACACAAAAACTCCCAGCATTGCGAGGAAGGAGAGGAGGAATTTCTGAAAATCTTTTATTAAGATAATTATATTCCCAAATCGGAATACTCGCATAGAGGGTATTATAAGGGTGTAAAACCCCTAAAGGAGCCTCCTTATGTTTTCCTCAAGGATGTCGGGGGGTACATACCCCAAAAACCTCCTTACGATCCTCCCGTCTTTGTCGACCAAAAAGCTCGTGGGAAGCCCCAATATTCCCCCAAACATCTCTTCCACTTTCCTGTTGGACATAGCCACAGGGTATGATACTGGGACCTTAGCTAAGAAACTTTTAACCGCATCCTCGTTATCGTCCTTTGAAAATCCTATGACTACAACCTTACCCTCGTACTTTTTGTAAATTTCGTTCAACTCTGGTAGGGATTTTTGGCATGGTTTGCACCATGTAGCCCAAAAATCCACTATCAGGACCTTGCCCTTAAGATCCTCCCACCTGTAAATTTTCCCGTCTATGGTTTTAAAGCTTAGATCCTTAATCTGACTTCCCTTTTCCTTTGAACAGGACAGAATCCCTACTATCAAAAAGGGTAAAAGTTTTTTCATAGGTGAAAATTCTAACCACGTTAGAATTTCTAAACTATGCGCAAAAAACTTTTCTTACCAGGTCCTGTGGAAGTTAGAAGGGAAATCCTTGAAGCTCAAGCAAAACCCCTGATAGGGCACAGGTCAAAAGAGTTCTCGGAACTTTACGAGAGGATCATAGAGACCCTAAGGAGGCTATTTGAAACCCGTTATTACGCTTTCGTCTTCACTTCCTCCGCAACCGGCGTAATTGAGGGTTTTATAAGGAACTTCGTTAAGAAAAAGGTTTTGGTTATGCAAAACGGCTCCTTCGCAGAAAGGTGGGTGGAAGCGAGCATTCTTAATGGTAAGGAAGTTAAATCATACGATATAGAATGGGGGAAGGCGGTAAAACCCGAAATGGTAGCGGACGAGCTAAAGAAGGATCACTACGATGCGGTTATAGTGGTTCATAACGAGTCATCAACTGGGGTTTTGAGCCCATTGGAGGAGATAGGAAAGGCTATAAAGGAGACATCACCCGATACACTTCTTCTTGTTGATGCTGTCACTTCTATGATGGGG
>LBFQ01000064.1:4729-5985 GCA_000980735.1 Candidatus Caldipriscus sp. T1.2 | reverse complement strand
GATTTCCCTTATATCCCCACATTTCTTGCTTACAGGGAGCTACCCCTTTTAATAAAGGCTTTTGAAAATTTAAAAACAAAGGCGGATATATACCTTATTGACGGTCAAGGGATAGCGCATCCGAGGAGAATGGGGATAGCATCTCATTTTGGAGTGGTTTTAAACGTCCCAAGCATAGGGGTTGCAAAATCTCTACTTTACGGAAGGTATTCCGAACCTAACCCTAAGAGTTATACACCATTGTATTCCCGAGATTCGGACGAACAATTGGGTTGGGTAATAAGGCGCGGATATGGTAAGGACCTTCTTTTTATCTCTCCTGGACATAGGGTTTCCCTTGAGACGAGCTTGAGAATTGTAATTAATTTCTTAAGGAACGGGTGGGAAATTCCGACCTTTTTGGCACACAAAGTGTTGCAGAGGGAAAGGAGAAAAAGAATAAAGCAACCTTAAAATGAACTCTATGAACAGCCTAAAAGAATACATAAAAGGAACGGGATGGGCAAAGTTCATAGCGGTTGTGAATATAGTGAGTGGGGCTTTCGTAATACTCAGCGGGATAGTGGGGACCATAGCGGGTATAAGTCAAGGGTCTACAGGTATAGTATTTAGTGCTTTGAGCATACCCATTGGGATATTGACACTCATGGCGGGTATAAAGCTTTGGAGAACGGCAAGTAACCTCCAGATTTACAAGAGCACCGAGAAAGAAGAGGATCTGAAAGAAGCTATAAAGAACCTTTCGGATTACTTTACATTTGCAGGTTGGGCAATCGTTATAGGTCTGGCAATGGTGCCTCTTGTTATCATAGCAAGTTTATTCTTGGGGTTACGGTAATAGGCAATATGAAAGCTTAAAAGAGAACACTTAAGAGGAGTTCTGACCATACCTTGTTAATTTCATAAGGAACGGGTGGGAAATTCCAACCTTTTTGGCGCACAAAGTGTTGCAGAGGGAAAGGCAACCTTAAAATAAGCTCTATGAGCTTAAAAGAATACATAAAAGGAACTGAATGGGTAAAGTTCATAGCGGTTATGAGTATAGGGGGTGGGGTTTTGAGCATACCCATTGGGATACTGGTGATAATATTGGGTATATATCTTTGGGGAAATAGGGAAATTGATAGGGAAATTGCAAATATACTTGGAGCGGTTTTGAGTATAGTAGGAGGTATTGTCATACCTATAGGGATATTGACGATCATAGCGGGTATAAAGCTTTGGAGGGGCGCAAAGAATTTAGAGAATTACAAGAA
>LBFQ01000064.1:1390-4642 GCA_000980735.1 Candidatus Caldipriscus sp. T1.2 | reverse complement strand
CCGTATGTAGGGTCTAGAGTAATACGCAAAGCTTGAAAGAGAACATAAAGGGGATTGAATGGGCAAAATTCAGTGCTATCGTTGAGATCGTAAAAGGAGCTCTAAGTATAGTTAGCATCTTTACCGTACCTTTGGGAGTTTTAGAAATATTTGCGGGCGTAAATCTCTGGAATACCGCAAACTACCTTGAGAAATACAAGAATTCTGAAAGTGAAGAAGATCTTAAGGAAGCCTTTAAGAATCTCTCTGAATACTTTAAATGGATGGGTTGGTTGGATCTCATAAACCTGATATTGATAGCCCTGTTTCTAACTCTCGCCATCCTATTCATAGCTTTCATCTGGTATATTGTTGGATTAATTATATCCACATTAGGTTCATCTGGTACTTAAGGAGGTTAGATGTAGATACTCAACCTTGAGCTTTGCCATTTTAACATCCGCTAAAGCCTTTTTATACGAAATTTGCGCACCCATATAGCCCAATTCCACCTGCTTAAAATCAATATAAGACATCCTACCCTTAAGGTAAGCTTCTTTAGCAAGACTAAAAGCCTCCTCCATAGTTCTTAGGTTTTTCTCGTAAGCCTTTAACGCCTCAAGGGCATACTCATAATCCCTTCTTGCCCTCTCTATATCCTCCTTCGCCTGATTTTCCAAAAACTCTATCCTCCTCTTCAAAGCCTCCGCCTGTATTTTGTACTTTTTACTCTTAACTGATGGAGAAAATCCATCGAACAAAGTCCAATCAAGAGTCAAGCCCGCCACCCAGCTTCCCCCCCACCTATCCTCAAATCCGTAGGGTCTCTGAAAATTATAAGAAATAAAACCCACAAGGCTTGGTAAATACCCTTTTAACTCTTCCCTTGAAAGTTCCTCCAGGATCTTCACCTGTTTACGCAAGTATTCTATATCATACCTCCTTATTTCCCCCTCCTTTATTTCAAGGTCTTTCCCCGTCAGGCTATCCGTTAGGATTATCTCTACGGTATCTGGCAAATTTAAAATTAGGGCAAGCATTCTTATGGAGGATTTATAAGCGTTCTCGGCGTTTATTAAATTCGCATTCGCCATCTCATAATCGCTCACCGCCCTGAGATAATCTATCCTGTTTGCCCTACCCTTCTTGTAAGCCTCATCCAAAAGCTCCAACCTCCTTTTTGAAAATTCCAAGTTTTCCCTCGCTATTTCCACCATATCCCTTGAAAGCAAGGCAAGGGTATAAGCCTGCCTTACGTTGAACTCGTACTGGACCCTCTTTGATAAGAACTCGTAATATTTTGCCTGATATCCCTCCTTTTGTAAGGTATAACCCTTTTCCAACCTCATCCAAGTCCAAAGGGGCCTTGATAAAGTTAATCCGAGCTTATAGTTGTTATGCCTGCTAAATGCTATATTTACCGTCTCCACCTCTATGGGAAACACTATCCCCTGTCCAGAACCGGGTGGTATTTCCTGAAATCCCCACTTTGTGGGACTAACTGTTGAAAGTCTATCTGTAGGGAGTTATAGGTGTATCCGAATTGTAAGCTTAGCTTGGGCCAAAGGGATGTTCCAAATTCCTTTGCGATTTGTTGCGCATACAAAACATCCAAGCTATCCGCAATAAAGTTAGGGTTGTTTTTCAAAGCTATCTCAACCGCCCTTTCTTCCGTAAGCTCAATTGTAGCAATAAACCATATCATATTACCTCCACCTCCCTTAAAGCAAAAGCCTTAAATGGTTTCACTTTCCTTGAAAATTCCCCCAAAATTTCCTTTAGTTTCCCAACTTTGTCCCCTTCAACAAATATAAGAAAAAGGACGGAAAACCCCGGCCAAACCTCGTCATCCATAACGGGCTCACTTCCCCCACCCCTCCCCAAAACCTTAGGTATTAATGTATATCCCTCTATCCCTTTTTCCAACAACGACCTTTCAAATTCCTCCCTAAATGGTGCGGAACAAACTACCAAGAAAAGCATACGAGAATTCTAAAGGTGAATTTGAACGATCGTTCAAAACGAAAAATTAAATACAACCTTATTATTCCCGCCTATGAAAAGGGTAATAATAATGGGTGCTGCAGGAAGGGACTTCCACAATTTTAACGTATTTTTTAGAAACAATCCGAATTATGAGGTAGTAGCCCTTACTGCGACCCAAATACCAGATATAGAGGGTAGGGTTTATCCACCCGAACTCGCAGGACCAAATTACCCAAACGGGATACCCATATACCCCGAGGAAGACCTTGAGAGACTAATAAAGGAAAAGAATGTGGATCTTGTGGTTTTCGCATATTCGGACGTATCCCACGAATACGTTATGAACAGGGCATCAAGGGCATTGTCCGCTGGGGCATCTTTTATGCTCTTAGGTCCAAAGGATACCATGTTAAAATCCAACAAACCGGTAATAGCGGTGGGGGCAATAAGGACGGGTTCCGGAAAGAGTCAAACCACAAGGAGGGTGGCGGATATACTTAAATCCTTGGGCAAAAAGGTAGCGGTTGTAAGACACCCTATGCCTTACGGTGATCTGAGGAAACAGGTAGTCCAGAAGTTTGAAACTTACGAAGACCTTGATAAATACAACGTTACCATTGAGGAAAGGGAGGAGTTTGAACCGCACCTTGATAGGGGGAACGTTGTATTTGCGGGGATTGATTATGAGAAGATATTAAGGGAAGCGGAAAGTATTGCAGATGTGATCCTTTGGGATGGGGGAAATAACGACTTTCCCTTCTTTAAGCCCGATCTATTTATAGTTGTGACGGATCCACATAGGGTGGGACATGAGCTTAGATATCACCCTGGTGAAACTAACCTTAGGATGGCGGACGTTATCGTGATAAACAAGATTGATACCGCAAGCCTGGAGAACATAAACACCCTTAGGAAAAACATATTATCCGTAAATCCCAATGCCATTGTTATTGAAGCAGCATCCCCAATTTTCGTTGAAAACCACGAACTAATCAGGGGTAAAAGGGTCCTATGCATAGAGGATGGTCCCACAACAACACACGGAGAGATGAAATTTGGCGCAGCGTACATAGCCGCTTTGAAATTTGGGGCGAAGGAGATAATAAAACCTTATGAGTACGCGGTAGGTAGCATAAAGAATGCTATGGAAACTTGGGGGGTGTATGAGGTTCTACCCGCGTTGGGCTATTCGGATAGGCAAATAAGGGAACTCGAGGAGGTGATAAACTCTTCACCCGCGGAAGTAATAATTAGTGCAACCCCCATAAACCTTTCGAGGGTTATTAA
>LBFQ01000064.1:0-1370 GCA_000980735.1 Candidatus Caldipriscus sp. T1.2 | reverse complement strand
CCTTTATGCTTTAACCTTTCCAATTTTTCAGAATCTCATCTGAAAGTAGATTAGCGATTTCCTTTGCGGATTCAACTTTTGCTTTGATCTCGTCAAAGGGTAATTTCTTCGTCAAAACTTTTGAAGAGATTATGTTCCCCGTAGAAGATTCCACACCTTTGCCCTTATCGCAACCTCATAAACCTTCTTACCCCTATAATCCCCTTCCACTACTTTTGATGAACCTATGACGAGCACTTCCGCCCCATTCCTCAAGGCTATCTCCTTTGCCAGATTTTCATCCCCCTCAAGGACCGCCTTCAGCTTATCCTTTTCCGTGTTACTTATAAACTGATCTTCTATGGTGCCCCTTATATCCTCATCTTCCAAAAGAACCGCTATCCTCGGCCTTCCCAAATACTCCACGAGGATCCCTATGGCTTTCAAGTCATCCTTTATATCCCCCATCTTAACTTTTGCGGATATCAGAACCCTATACAGGTCCCCTTCCACCTTCTCCCTTAAAACTTTATATTCCGCAACGTACCCCTCGGCCTTTGAGTATATTCTCCCCTCAACCATAACTTCCTTAATACTCGTGCCGGAAGATAAACCAAAAACCAAAAGCATAAGGTTATATTTATTGTTAAGGTTGAATATCTCCCCAGTTCAACCTTGACACCGTAGGGACCATGGCGGTTTTTGCCAAGAACGATATCTATTGTTGATTGGAAAAAGCCGAGGTTGAGATAGGGAAATTCGTAGGTGCCTATCTCATTGCCTTTATTGAGGAAGTTAAAATACTTTCCAAAGGTGAGCGTCTTTATAAAACATTGACAGTGCTTCATCTTTTAAAATCCCGCTTGATTCATTGGTTTCATCTCTCACGATCAAACCTCCGGGTGGATTTGGAGTTTCTCGTGTTATATCGGCAAGCCCCATATGTCCATAAATCAATCAATCCACTCTTTTCTCGGGAGTTCCCCTCCCCAAAGTTCATGATCCCAGTCGCCACCTGTAATCCAGCGCCCGGGGTTTTTCTCGGCGTATTCCTTTATTCTTTTGGCAAATTCATCAGGAATTGAAATCCACCGCTTACAAAATGTGTGTGGCCATCAATGAAACCAGGCAACATAAGACGACCTTTTAAATTATCAGCGTATTTTTTAACTTCTGCGTTCGTACCAACAGCTATCGGTTTCGTCTTATCAACCGTCCAAATTTTCCCATTGATGAAAATTATATCCACTTTTGGTATTTGAAAAAGGAGAATTTGTTGAGAAATTAAAAATGCAACCGCAAAATGGAACAACGCAAATTATTTTTTTGATAGAAACTTTATCAAGATTTTACTTTTGGTTTCCTCCAAAATAGCAATCGCAATATCAAAA
>LBFQ01000063.1:14079-15166 GCA_000980735.1 Candidatus Caldipriscus sp. T1.2 | reverse complement strand
AGTTAAGAAGGTAAAAACCGCCTCCCACCCTTCCCTTGAAAGCCTTACCATAACTTCCTTATCAAAAGGCTCCTTAACATCCTCGCGTCCCTTAAGAACTTCTGAACCGGATACTCGTTTATAAACGAATATCCACCGAAAATCTGCATCGCCTTATCCGTGCAAAAATATGCCATTTCAAGGGCTAGGTTTAAAAGCTTCATGGGATCCTCGGAAACCAAAAGGGCAGGCTTTATCCCCTCAACGTAAGACCTGCCCCTTTGTATAAAACCCCTTATCTCCTCAAAATCGTATATAGTTCTATCAAAGGCTTTCCTCTCCTTTGCGTAGTTTTCCGCGCTTTCCAAAGCCGCCTCCGAGATACCCACCAAACACGCAATATCGTAAAACAATATCTCCTTATCAAAATCTCCGTAATCCCCCAATATCCTTATCTCTCCAAAAGCCCAAGGACATGATCTTAACCCCAATACATCTACATTTTCACCTTTAAACTCCGCCAGCTTCCCGTTATAGTACACCCTTTCCGAAGGAAATTGTACGAGTTTTTCCGACCTTGCGATCCCCAAATTCCCCACCGTCCAAGATTTTGCAACAAATTGTGCAATTCCCGCTTCCCCCTTTGAAAGCTCAACTATTATCTTAATTTTGACGGGTAGGGGAATGGAATTAATTTCCTCATCAAAAACCCCAAGCCCTTCAAGTTTCTTGATAGCATCTTTAAAGGCTTCCCCACCTTTATCAATCTCCAACCTCTTGGGCGAAAGCTCTTTCTCCGAGAATTCACCGAACAGGGAAATTAGATCCCTATACTCTGAAATATTCAACATAAACCGTTATTATAAGGATGCCAATGCATTTTTAACATCTTCCAAAATATCCTCCGCTTCCTCAATCCCCACGGATAACCTAACCAAGGTTTCATCTATTCCCCTCCTTATCCTCTCCTCGTAGGGTAGGGAAGCGTGGGTCATAAGGGCTGGTATGGATACAAGGCTTTCAACACCTCCCAAACTCTCGGCAACGGCGAATAGTTTAAGATTACTAACGAATTTTATCGCATCTTCTCCAGTGAAAAATCTAACGG
>LBFQ01000063.1:10266-13550 GCA_000980735.1 Candidatus Caldipriscus sp. T1.2 | reverse complement strand
CGGGTTTATTGTTCTACTATATTCGTATTTACCCTTCTTGGGTTTCCCTGGACCTTCTTGAACGAAGGTGGAGGTTTGATATATGGGTGGAGAAACCGCACCCGTTTCTGGATCAGGCTCAAGGGCACTATGTACGCATATCGTCCCTATTTTCATCGCAGTACCTCCTTAAAGCCTCCTTAACTTCCTGGTCCCTTTCAAGGTTTAATACCATAATTACCCCTTCCCCTTCTACGATCCCTATACCCTCAAGCCCAATAATAAAAACCTTCTTATTGCTTATAACCAAGTTTCCCCTTGAATTCACGGATAACGGTTTCTCTCCGGAAAATGCGTTTTTATCCTCATCCTTTGGTAAGATCTCATATATGCTTCTGTAGGAACCAACATCAAGCCAGCCAAAGTTTGCCTCAATAACAAGAATTTTATTTGTCTTTTCCATTACCGCGTAATCTATGGAAATGTTTGGCGCCTTAGCAAAGAAATCATCCATGGGAAGGTTTAAAAGTCCATATATTTTGGGTGATGTTTCCTTAACTATATCCAAAAATGAACCGCTTTCCCATACGAACATCCCCGAATTCCAATAAAAATTCCCCGATCTTACATATTCTTCCGCTTTTGTTATATCGGGCTTTTCGTGAAATTTCAAAACCCTATATACCCCATCCCCAACCTTCTCCCCCCTTTCTATATATCCATATCCGGTGTGTGGGTGTGTGGGTTTTATTCCGAAGGTTATTATATTCCCAGTATTTTTCGCATAATCGTAGGCTTTTAAAAGTGTCTCCCTGAATCTTTCAACATCCCATATGTAGTGATCGGCGGGTAGGGCGGATATGAGGGTATTTCCGTACTCCTTATGGATGAGATAAGTAGCGTAAATAAGGGCGGGCGCGGTGTTCTTTGATATGGGTTCAACTATCATACCAAATTCCCACTTTATTTTCTTTGCCACTTTTGAATTGGTTAGAATAACAATTTCGGATATACCTTTAACCCTTTCAATAGCCATATCTAATAGAGTTTTACCGTTTAAAAGGGGAATAAGCTGTTTGGGCCTTTCTTCGGTGGATAGGGGCCACAGCCTTTCTCCCTTCCCACCCGCCATAATAAAGGAAACCCTCTTCATTGTTGAGATTTTAAGGTGGGGAGGGAAGAGGGAAGATTAAAATATTACAATAGAACAAATATAAATCGGTTAAAATAGAACAAATCGCCAAGGGCTGTTGGTAAGGGGATTTTGTAGCGTTTGAGTCGCAAATGGGATTGGACGATTACATTAAGAACAAATTTTGTTCGCTTAAAGCGTGATGTATCTTGGAGTTTTTAATCTATTGTGATAGACTTTATGATATTCTACCATAACAGTATTATCGTCCTTTCCTCTCTCCCGTTAAAATTCTACAACTTGCGTATATTATGTTTTTCAGACTGGCAGGGAAATTTGAGCGCGGATTTTCTCCTATCCATATTGGAGAAGATTGAAAGGCCAGATTTTTTGATATTTGCGGGTGATGGGATGTTAGGATTTCTATCGGAGGAGTATTTAAACAAATTCCCGGAGGGTATAAGACCTTACACTACAAGGTTCATTGGTAATAAGAGGGGTCATAGATCACCTCGTAAAATACCCAAAAATGGCGTTTATTTACGTTGAGGGAAACGATGATCCGGAAATAGACCTTTCCTTTCTTGGGGCGGTAAGGTTGAGTGGGAAAATCTTCAAATGTAAATTAAACTTTTTAGGGCTTGAGGGTTCCCCCGGCCCTATACGTGGGATAACCCATAGAAGCGAAGGGTATTATGAGGATATATTGAGAAAGGCAGTAAATGAGGGTGAAAAATTTGTTTTAGTTTCGCATACTCCCCCTTACGGAATACTTGATAGGATCCCAAGGGGCATAAGGGTGGGTTCAAGGGTTTTGAGGGAATTTTTGGATACTCATGGTGAAAGGTTTCCATTGGTAATATCGGGGCATGCGCACAATTGGGGAGGAAAGTGGGTTAAATTTGGGGAAAGTATAGTGATAAACTGCGCGATGAGTGTGGTGGAGGTAAAAATGCGCGGTTGGGAGGTGGAAGATATACGGGTAGTGTTTTAGGGGGGATGCCAGAGGATTTGCACATAATAAAACTTATGTTAACCAACTTTCTTTTTATTTGACCCAACGGTATAATCTTAATTCTTGGATCTCCTGATTATAACCCCTTGGAAGGAAGAATGGTTTTCAAATGAGGTTTTCTCTTACCCCGAGATATTCTATTTAAGAGAAAGGTTAAAGGGTTTGGTTGATTACGAGGTGATTTCGCCCGGAGAAAAACCCAAGTACAATAAATACAAAACCGTATGGTGTCAATCCGAAATACCCTACCCTTACGCGAGGGAGATAGTAAGTAAGGTAAAACCCAACAAATTTTTGGTTAGCATATACGGGATATTTGAAAGGTTTCCCTTAAGACTTAGGAACAAAATATTTTATCCTCTGCATCTTTACAGGTACAGAAAATTAGATTATGCCTTTAAAGGTGGAGCCGATCTATTTTTGATAACCGACGACGGCTCTATGGGAGAAAAGCTTGCAGAAAAGTACAAGGTAAATTATATAACCTTACTCAACCCTAAGCCAGAATTTGAGAGGTTAGATAAGTGTTCAGCTAGGGAGATCTTAAAATTGCCGAAAAATTCGGTTATAGGGGCTTTTATAGGAAGGTTCTCCAAGTTCAAAGGCATAGAATTCCTCCCTAAAATATACCAAAAGGGGGACCCTTATACCCTTATCCTCGTGGGAAGCGGGGACGCAAGAGAACTTAGAATTTGGGCAAGAAAAACTCAATCTATTATAATAGAACAAATTCCCCACACCCTTATGAACCTCGTATATTCCGCTGTGGACTTTGTCATAATGCCATACATATACGGGAATATAACCGCGGTTATGGTTGAAAGCCTTTACTTTGGACTTCCTACGGTAAGTTTCAAGGCCCACTCAACAGACAGAATAATAAAAAATGGGGAAAATGGATTTTATGCGGAAAATTTTAAGGTTAAGGATTTTAGGGAATACTCCTTGATCCTTGCAAAAGAGGAAGATTTAAGGAGAAAAATCGGAGAAAATGCGCATAAAACCTCGAAGATCTTTCCCACGTGGCAAGAGCACACGGAGAAGATAATTCATCAACTAATTTAAGACAGCCTTTATAATACCCGCTATGCTTTGGGCGATAATAACCGCCGAAGGATCACATAAGGGCCCTAAACTTACCCATATATACCGTACTGC
>LBFQ01000063.1:4069-10246 GCA_000980735.1 Candidatus Caldipriscus sp. T1.2 | reverse complement strand
ATAGCGATTCTCTGGTCCATCCCTACCCTAGCCTTCTTCGGTTATATAAAGATATGGGATCCAATTTTACACAGCATAGAAGAGTACTTTGCCTTTATAAGTTTGATATTTGCACTTTTTGTGATATCAGGTGGTATATACTTAGAGGGGGACTTAAAGGCTAAACCTCTGGTAAATACAGCATTTCTTGCTATAGGTGGTGTTTTAGCGAACATATTCGGAACATCCGGGGCAAGCGTGATTTTGATAAGGCCTTTGCTTAGAACAAACGCGGAAAGGGCAATAACCGCCCATATACCAATATTCTTTATTTTCATCGTAAGCAACATCGGAGGTTGCCTCTTGCCCATAGGAGATCCCCCACTCTTCCTGGGTTATCTTAGAGGTGTGCCATTCTTCTGGACACTTAGGCTGATAGTTGAGTGGATAACGGCGTTGGGAATATTACTTTTGATATTTTACATTTGGGATAGCTTCGCATACAAAAGGGAGAAGGCTTACATTGAGAAGTTGGAACAGATGGCTTACCGTCCCTTGAGGTTAAAGGGTGCTATAAACTTTCTGTGGTTGTTTGGCGTTCTTGGTGCGGTTATATTCCTAACACCTAACAGACTTGAAAGCTGGGGTCTAACCCACGGACCATTAAAGTTTTTAAGGGAGTACGTTATGATCGCCCTTGCCCTCCTGTCTCTCATTACCTCCCCCCTATCCTCCGAAACAAGGAAAGCAAACAACTTTACATTTGAGCCTATAAAGGAAGTTGCTTTCCTATTTATCGGAATTTTCATAACCATGGTTCCAGCCCTTGAGATATTGAGGGAAAAGGGTCCGGAGCTCGGTATAACCCAACCCTGGCAGTTCTTCTGGGCAACGGGGATTTTATCCGCCTTCCTTGATAACGCCCCCACTTACTTAACTTTCTTCTCCTTAGCTCAGGGAGTTGCGGAAAAGATGCCTGGAGTGTATCACATACCTCCGGAACTGGCGCATGTGGGGGTGCCCGAGAAGCTTTTGGTGGCTATATCCTTAGGTGCGGTATTTATGGGTGCAAGCACCTACATAGGGAACGCTCCAAACTTCCTCGTGAAGGCTATAGCTGAAGAATGGGGATTTAAAATGCCAGATTTCTTTACTTACATTATAAAGTATTCAATTCCGATACTTATACCCGTTTTTGTGCTTATCATGTTAATTTATTTAAGGTAAAATTAAAAATTAGTCAATTTACAAAAGTTTAAACAAAATGGTTAATTTGTGGTTTTATGTTAGATTTTGTGTTTAAGTATTTCAAAAATTGCCACCCTAAAATCTCCCCTTGCGCTATCCCCTTATTTTTAATATACACAACGTTTCAAGGAGTCCTTATCTTGCGGGAAATTGGCTTTTTCCTTGGCAGTTTGAGAGACTTCTAAAATTCCTCAAGGAAAGGTTTAAATTCGGAGATCCGAAAGAACCCCTACGTTTATCCAAAGATGAGTTTTTGATAACCTTCGATGATGGACTTGTTGGAGTATACGAAAACGCATATCCAATAATGGAGGGGATGGGAATAAAGGGGATAGTTTTCATTGTGGTAGATTACATAGGAAGGAGGAACCTTTGGGATGCACACTTTTTGACGCCAGTATATCATATGGATAAGGGGGAGATTTTGGAGCTATCAAGGAAAGGTTGGATAATAGGTTCCCATGGGAAGACCCATAGGAGCCTTAAGGGTTTGAAATTTGAGGAGGTTTTAAGGGAGGTAGATTATTCAAAGAAGTATTTGGAAGATTTGACGGGAAGGGAAGTTTTTATGTTTTCCTATCCCTTTGGGATATATTCGCCTTTGGCAGAAAAAGCCCTTTATATGGCGGGTTATAAACTCGCGTTCTGCGGAATAAGCGGGAGGAGGGAAAAACTTGAAAGGTTCAGGATCCCCAGGATACCCACCTTTATAACGGACCTGTTTGTGAATTTGAAGATAATGGATTTTTACACCATATTTGATAAAGCCTTTTCTCTACCCTCAAGGCTCACCCCTATCTACCAAAAAATACTCGGTAAAAGGTCGTGAAGGTGAGGATAAAGGAAAGGGTTGAGAGAATCTCGGAATATGTTAAATAAACCCTTGAAACGGTTATGGCATCTCCCGGCGAGGGTTGATAATCAGGGGGGACTCTAAAGGCCCTTTCATCCCCAAACCTCTTGACGAATATAGCCCTCCTATTTGCCCTCTCCGTAAATCCACCTGCAAGGTTTATGTAGTCTATAACCGTCAGTCCCGGTTCAAACTCCACCTTTTTGGGCTCCTTAACCTCACCCGTGACTATTACGAAATTGGGAAATTTAACCAAAAATATTGTATCTCCAGGCGAAAGTTTATGGTTAAGATCCACCTCCTTTTCCCCAACCACCACCTTCAGGATCCTATAAATTTCGGATGATATCCCAAGCTTCCATATAACCGTATAAACATCATCCCCATCCTCGTACTCAACGGGTTTCACAAATCCACCGCTTGTGAATCCTACGACATAAACCACCCTATCCGTCTTAGGTATGAATATACTATCTCCGTCTTTAAGGAGGGGGTTATGATCCAAATTTCCCCTTAAACCCTCCCATATTGAAACCTCCCTTGAATTCAATTTTATTCTACTTAAGGAGGAAAAAGGTAGGACGTTATCGCTAAAAATGAGATCCGAAAGCCTCGTAAGGGAATTAACCTTAACAGCTCCCGCCCTTTGTACGTTCCCATATAGGTATACAAAAAACTCCGAAGGTTTTAATAGGTTTAATGATACATCCCCTATATCCTTTACGAAAAAGGAGAATTCCTTTAGGAGAACTTTGCTTGCGGAATCCAGGGTTAAACCCGAGATCTTAACGGATATGGGTTTCGCACCCCCTAATATCAGCGGGAAATATCCCCTATTATCAACGTAAGCGTTGTATTCCGAAACCTTAACCTTTCTTGAATAAACGGAAACCATCAAAAGGTCGCCCGGATTTATCGTATAATCCTTTGGCACTACTATTATATCCGCCAACAATAATATCATCTCGTCGTTAGTATCAGGTAAGTGTTTAATAGTGATATAGCCATTCCTAATACCGTTGAAGCAAAAAGCAGGTAATCCCTAAGATTGGATTTTTCAACGAATATCACCTCGCCCGGAAGAGGCACATAATCCTCCTTAACCTTTTTTACCTTCCCATCCAAACCTATAACCGTATATTTCCCAAGAACCACGTTATCTTTAAACCCCCCCGCCTGCGAGATATAATAGGAAACCGTAGCCATACTTATATACGGAATTGAAGAGGGTTTATTTACATAACCGGACACTATTACACTATCAAAACCGAAAATGGGAACCAGGGTATCCCCAACATCCAATTTATCCTTAAATTTCCCCCGTCGGACCTTTATATCTACGGGTTTTACCTTGGGATCCGCAAAGGTAGCCCTCCTAAATACTGTTAGAATATCCTCCCCTTCCCTACAATTCACTTGAGATATTCCCCCAAACAAAACCCAGCAAAACGATGAATCCGGGAAAATCTTTATGACAGAGTTGGGTTTCAAGAGGGGACTTGAGTAAATATCCCCGTCCCTGTATAGGGGTAGGAGGTTTACCGTATCCCTCTTGTGGTTTAAGGTAATTTCAAAAATATCCCTAGAGGCGTTCGGTTTTAGTGGAACAAATTTTAATATCTCGTGCAACCTTGTTAAACCGTTCACGTAAATCTCCGAATGTCCAAAAACTTCACCCTCAAACCTAACGGGAAAAACGGAAGGAGAAACGAGAAAAAGGGAAACGTTATAACCCTTAAGGGACGGGGAAATAGTTCTATTGAGGTAGGTTAATACTGAATCGTAGCTCATATCGGATATTTTTATCTCAAAGAGGATTTTACCCGTAGGGGAGTATAAGGGAATCCTGCCATTATAATCTACCACAGTAGTATATTCTAGGGGCAAATTTCCCGAAAGCCTTACTAACACTATATCCCCAGGAGAAAACGTGTAATCCTTTGGTGGGATTATATAGTATCTTTGGGTGCGAAGGGTATCAAAGCGAAGGGAATCAACAAGGAACATCCCTTTAAGTTGAAAAACCAATATTAGGATCATAGTTTTTCTATTTCTTCAAGGAGGGCAGGTAAAAGTTCCTCTTCCTTTAGCCTTTTTACGGGTTTACCCTTTATAAATAGGATCCCCTGCCCCTTTCCCGCCGCTATTCCTATGTCCGCCTCCCTTGCCTCCCCCGGACCGTTTACCTCGCACCCCATAACCGCCACCTTTATATTCTTGTTTACCCCTTCAAGCGCCTTCTCCACCTTTTCCGCGAGGGATATAAGGTCTATTTTTGTCCTTCCGCATGTAGGACAGGCTATAAGCATCACCCCCCTCGTCCTTATCTGTAATGCTTTGAGGATCTCCCAAGCCACTTTAACCTCCTCCACGGGATCTGCGGTTAAGGATACCCTGAATGTATCCCCTATGCCTTCCGCAAGGAGCGTTCCTATTCCTATGGCGGACTTTATTATTCCGGTTTTCGGTGTTCCAGCCTCCGTCACACCCAAGTGAAGGGGATAATCCACAAGTTTAGCTATCTTCCTGTACGCCTCTATCATCTGGGGAACATAAGCGGATTTTACGGATATAACTATGTCGTAAAACCCCTGATCCTCAAAGAACCTTACCCACCTTAAGGCACTTTCCACGAGGGCATCCGCATTAACACCCCCGTACTTATCTATTAGATCCATCTCAAGGGAACCGGAATTTACCCCTATCCTTATAGGTATCCCGTTCGCCTTAGCTGCGGCTATTACCTCTTTAACCTTTTCAAATCCCCCAATGTTCCCAGGGTTTATCCTTATCTTATCCGCCCCCGCATCCGCGCACATAACCGCTATCTTGTAATCAAAATGCACATCCGCAACTATGGGTATTTTCCCTTTAAAGTAATCAGCGATCTTTTTAAAAGGCTCAACGGTTTTCCTGCTTGGAACCGCAACCCTTACAATTTCACACCCCGCATTCATCAAGTTCTCTATTTGGGCTATCGTAGATTCAACATCTTTCGTATCCGTGTTCGTCATAGATTGGACAGCTATCGGCATATCCCCACCTATAGCCAAGTTCCCTATTTTTACTACTCTACTCTTCCTTCTCTTAAATGGCTCAACCATGATTCTAAATTCTATGGGTGTTAAAACATATGTCCAAGGCTAACATAAATCTTTCCCCTGTCCGTTGGGGATCTATCCTTTAAGCTCAAGGCCCAATCCAACCTCACAGGTCCCACGGGGGTATAATACCTCAAACCTAAGCCTGCGGAATATCCTTTATATCCATCAAGGTAGCCATAATCAAAGAGGAGAACAAAACCAAAAATTTCGTTTATCTTTCTCCTTATCTCGTAGTTTATAACGAACGGCCTCTTTCCCGCCTTGCATATTGATGAAAAGCATTTCCCTAAAGGGGGACCTATTGAGAACCTATCGTAACCCCTCACCGAGCCTTCACCTCCCAAGGTGAAAAGGTCCAAAACCGGCAGTGTGTCACTCCTTCCAAAGGGGAAAATATTTCCCATATACAACCTTAAAGCCCACTTCCAGTCCGTTAGAAAGAACCTTTGGTAAATTGAAATTTCCGCATTCCACTTTACAAAATCGTAATCACCGAGCATACTTAAACCCGAAACCTGAATCTCCCCCTTAATTAAGCTCCCAAAGTTCGGGTCAAATATGTTATCCCTATAATCCAAAATTAAATTTTGGTAAGGCTTAAAGAGCTCGTAATTTTTCCCACCCTTCAAGGACTTCCTTAATTCGTAAGAGGATCCGAATGTTGCTGATCCGTTTTTCCCGAGAAAATAAGGTTTGGTTATCTGTCCCGAAAAACCGTACTGAAATATGTCCCTATCAACGTCGTAATTAATTGGCAAACTTAAACTCGCCCTTAAGTTAAGATCCAAAAAGTACGGCTCCTGATAGGTTAAACTGAACCTGTAGGATGTTGGAGAAAAACGGAGGATATCAATTGAGGTTCCAACAGAAACTTGTACCCTCTGGAGGTTGTTGAAGAGGTTTAGGTGTTGGAATAAACTTTCAAGGTTAAAGGAGAATGGGTCTTTTATTCTCACTCTGAAGCCCTCCGCTTATGTCCAAAATCCTGGGGGG
>LBFQ01000063.1:0-4049 GCA_000980735.1 Candidatus Caldipriscus sp. T1.2 | reverse complement strand
ACTGCGTCCTGTAAAGCCTAGTTATGCTCTCCTCAATCCCCCTTTCCGAGAAATAATCCCCCTTCTTTATAACGATTTCCCTCCAAAATATCTTTTTTCTCGTTATTAAGGGTTTATCCCCCGCAGATTTTAGTAAGATCTCCCTTATCCTTATCCTGTTTCCCTTTGAAACCTCAAAAGAAACCTTGACCGTTTTGCTTTCAGTGTCTTTGATTTCCTCCCTCTTAACCTCAACGAAAGGATAACCCTTGTTCCTATAAAAGGATAGGATTTGGTTTTCGAGATCTGAAAGGAAGGCGGAGGAATAGGGGCGACTTTTAAACTTTATCCCCAACTCCTCGGGCGCGTATATTTCCGAAATTTTATACCTCTCCCCCTCCTTTATATAAACAAAAACCTTTACCGAATTTCCTTCAAACTTCGCCTCCCAGTTTATTGAAACATCAAAAAAACCGCTATCCCTATAAACCTCCTCCAAGAAATTTATGCCCCTCTTTATGAGAAATGGGGAATACTTAGGGTAAGATTGGAAGAAAAAAAGTACCCTTTTATACCCAAAGGCGGATCTTATAAAATCGGTTTTGAAAAACTTGTTTCCCGAAACCCTTATATCCGATATCGGAAGGGCCAAAAGTAGGATCATTTATAGTCGTTTCCAAGAATTACGAAAACGGGGGCTATGTTGTCCGGGTCGGGGATGTACAAAATTTTACCCTTAATAAACCTCGCTACCTTTTTTGCGTAAGAAAGATTTAAGCTGTCCCTACGGTCTATTATTAGGGTTTGGGCATAAATGCTATCCGCGTTCCCATAATATAGGACATCTATGCCTTTTGACCTTAGGTATAGGGATACGCTATAAGCTAGCTTTTCCCTCTTAGTTCCGTTTAGCACGACCACATCAAGCCTCTCGTCCGTTATGCTCGTTTTGGAATTTTCCTTTTTCTTGGGTATCATCGGAAAAACTAAAGTCCATATCAAAAGCAAACCCGAAAATACCCAAAGGATCCTAAAAATTAGGGTTTTGCTCAAGGGAAAATTATAAGGAAGTGGAGTAAGATAGGGAGAACTCCCAAAACCTCTTTGAGTTTTCGAACCTCTTTATGGCATAAATTTCCCCCCCTACGAATCTTCCCCCCAAACCCACACCCGAGCCCTCGGGTTTTATACTGAAAATTGCCCCCACAGAAGAGTTTAGGAATTTCACCAAAGGGATCCAACCGGAGGAATATAAGTCCATCTCTTTTCTACCCTGTAATAAGTATCTTGGAAAAACCATCCAAAATCCGATAATCTTATCCTTATGTTACCTTTCAAGGTTTGAGTTGTATTTTGCTTCAATTTCAAGGTACCTGTTTAGGGTGTTTTCGGTTTCCTTAAACCTGTAAAATGTATAAAGCGCGACGATCTCTCCCCTTAAAAGGAAGTTTCCACCAAGGTTTTCAAAACCCATAGAATACTTCCTTATTTTTTTGCTTTCGGAGGACATTATGGGGGAGAGGTAAACGTACTCCTCGGATCTTCCGCCTATGTAAGCCCTGAAGTTCCCCAAGACAACCTCACCCCCGCTTAGGATCTCCCTCAATGCTGAGGATTGGTAAGAGAGATTTCCACCGTATATATTCAAGTACCTCCTTATCCCGAAACGTAAGGAAAAGTACCTTGATTTTGGGAAGTAGAAAAAGGATATATCGTCCTCCCACCTATCCGCTCCTATGGATGGGAAAACTGTTGAATTTAAGGACCTTGATATGTTGAATGTGTGAAAGAATAAGGGTAATTCCAAATTTGCGAAAACTTCAAGCCTTACTCCCCTCTCGTTTTTGTCCTTGGTTGGGGAGGTCGGATATCTTGAGGATGATAGATTAAAAAGGAGTTTATACCCGAACCTTTCACCAAAGGAGATATAAGGGTTTATTCCGTATCTGTATCCCGCCTCGGAGTGAAGGGGGAGGGAATAAGAGAAGTATTCAAGTTTGGGGAGGATTTCAATTTTATGGTGAAAATTTAAGAAGTAGAGCTTTGGGTAAAACCTTAAGGTCTTTAAGAGGGGGCGAAATTCAAGGTTCAAAAAATCGGATCTCATAAAGATTCCAGAATTGTTCCTCCACCTATCCCCCCTTATAAACCTCATATCCCCGCCAATTTCAAATTTCCATAAATTTTTCGTTATTCCAAAGGAGTTTTCGGAGGACTGTAAGGAAAACGTGTTATCTGAAAACAGTTTAAAACCCCGAATGTAAATTTGGGAGTTTAAAAGGATGGTGCGCCTGTTTATTGATAGGGACCTGTAATCTTGAAGGATCAAGAGGGTCTTTTCCCTTTGGAAAATAAGGTTAGTCCAACCGTAATCGTTGTAAAATCTGTGTGAGAGTTCAAATAACAAAGGGAGGATTATAAGGTAGCGATTCGGGTATAGAATACCCAACTATGGAAGCCTTCCTTCTTGTATCCATCCTAGTGGGAATATTGGGCTTTGCGGTGGCAATCTTCACATACTTCTACATAAAATCCCTTCCCGCGGGTGAAGGAAAGATGCTGGAGTACGCGAGGGCGATAAGGGAAGGGGCTTTCACGTTTTTAAGGAGAGAGTACTCTTACATCGCAATTTTCGCCTCCTTGGTTTTCCTCGCCCTATTCTTCTTCGTCAAACCCCTTGCGGGTATAGCTTACCTTACCGGTGCCCTGCTTTCTTTGGGCGCGGGATTCGTGGGTATGGCGGCGGCAACCCTCGCTAACGTAAGGACGACATATACAGCTTACAGGACGAAAAACCCTGGGGATACCCTCTCGGTTGCCTTTAAGGGTGGCTCCGTTATGGGGATCACGGTGGCTTCCTTAGGGCTTTTGGGGGTTGCTTTCTGGCTCTGGGTAAGTAAAGATCCGATGGTTCTGAGCGCCTTCGGTATGGGCGCCTCCTCCGTTGCCCTATTTGCTCGCGTGGGGGGAGGGATATACACGAAGGCGGCGGATGTGGGTGCTGACCTCGTGGGTAAGGTAGAGGCGGGAATACCGGAGGATGACCCTAGGAACCCCGCGGTTATAGCGGATAACGTGGGGGATAACGTGGGAGATACCGCGGGTATGGGAGCGGACCTATTTGAATCTTACGTGGGTAGTATGGTGGCTACGATAGCGGTTTCCCTTGCGGCATCCTTTGCCCTTGCCGAAAGATCCTTTACCTTCGCCCTTTTACCCGTGACCCTTGCGGCTTGGGGTTTAGTTTCCTCCCTTTTGGGAGTTTTGTCTATTGATATGTTCAAGAAGGCAGACCCACAAACCGCATTAAGAAACGCCACGATTTTCACCGCCCTCCTTTTCATAATAGGCGCCTTCTTTATAAACAACCTCTTGGTGGGTTACTTGGGGACATTTTTAGCGGTTTTGGCTGGTATTATTGCGGGACTCCTTATAGGTTTTGAGAGCGAGTACTACACATCGGGTTCTCCAATAAAGAGGATCGCGGAATCCGCCCAGTTTGGACCCGCAACGGTAATAATAAACGGGATAGCGGTAGCCTTTGAATCCGTAGTTTTACCATTTATAACCATATCTTTGGCCGTTTTTATCGCTTACTTTGCCTCGGAGTACTGGGGACAGCCGGGGCTAGGTATATACGGCGTTTCCCTTTCGGCGGTGGGTATGCTCTCCACCATAGGTATAGTTATGACAACGGACTCTTACGGTCCCATAGCGGATAACGCCGGCGGAATAGCGGAGATGTCCCAACTTGGGAAGGATGTAAGGGCTATAACCGACAAACTTGATGCTTTGGGAAATACGACCGCGGCGATAGGAAAGGGGTTCGCCATAGGTTCCGCGGCTATGACGGCTTTAGCCCTAATAGTTGCATATAAGGAGACGGTTGGGCTTAACATCTTGGACTTTACGAAGGTTGAGAGCGTAGTAGGAGCCTTCTTGGGTGCTGCTATGCCCGCGATAATCTCCGCCCTTACTTTAAATGCGGTGGGTAGGGCGGCCAATAAGATGGTGGATGAGGTGAGGAGGCAGTTTAGGGAATATAGGCTACTTGAGGACGAGAACGCAAG
>LBFQ01000062.1:5707-10703 GCA_000980735.1 Candidatus Caldipriscus sp. T1.2 | reverse complement strand
AATACTCCTTTCCTTTTTCGTTAAGATAATTGGAAACGGGCAAACAAAAACGGAGTTTATATATAAGATCCTTGAACTTGGGGAATGCCTATGCGTGGATACCTTAAACGTAAAGAGAAGGTTGGAGGAAACCGGGCTATTTTTGAAGGTGGAGGTTGATACACTTGGTGATACCCTCCTCGTAAAGCTGAAGGAGTATTGGTACATCTGGCCTTCTCCGATAATAAACTATAGTTTCAGCGAGGGACTAACCTTAGGTATGGGTTTATATCACAGCAACTTCAGGGGATACGGCGAAAACCTTTATGTTTATTTCACCTTGGGTGCCCGTAAGGGTTGGGAGTTTGGCTGGCAATCCCCAAGGTACAGGTTCCTGAAAAGGTCATACGGTTTTTCCATTGGGAGCAACGATTACGAGAGCTCGGTGTATAGGGAGAATATACACAGGGATTGGGTGGAAGGGTATTTTTCCGAAAACATCTCCGAGAACCTAAGGACGGATATCTCCGTGGGTCTTTACTCTTATAACTATGCGGATAAATTTTTCGCTTACAAATTTACTTTAACGAGGGATAAGAGGGATTGGCTAAACTACCCGAGGAAGGGGTACGCCCTTAGGGGGAAATTATCCGAAAACTTCGGAAATTTTGTTCTAAGGAGATTTGACCTTCAAGGTGAATTTTATAAAACCTTCGGCAATTTTACACTTTCCGCGTATTTCGGTTATTCAAGGGTTTTTGGGGAGGAAAGGTTCTACTTTATGCCGAACTTCATAGGTACGGATGACGCCCTTAGGGGAGACATACCAACGGAGAGGATCTTGGGGAGGGAGAGGGTAATATTTTCCCTTGAGCCCAGATTTTTGCTTTTAAATAGGATCCCATTTTTATCAAGGTTTTTGGATGGGGGACTTGGAGTCTCACCCTTCCTAGATCTCGGTTTTTTGGACGGTGAATTTGGGTATTCCTTAGGTTTCGGATTTCCCATATTTTTGTCAATCGGGGACTTTTTTCCGGCATTGGTTTATAACCACAGGACGGGTTTGGGTTTTTACTTGGGAAACCTAATAAGGATAAAGTGATCAGATTATATCAAACGAGATGGGTTCAATGCTCTTCTTTATGCCCAAAATTTCAAACTCCTCATCAACCCTGTCTATTATCCTCTCCAAAACCGAATCTAAAACCCCACCGTTGTTCCCAACCACCACGAAGGCCACGGTAGCTATCTGCCATTCGTCTTGATGATCAAGCTCCGAAAATGCGGCACTGAAATCCTTTGAAATAGCCCTAAGAACGCTAATATACTTCCTTTTTTCTTTAAGGGATCTTACGAAGGGTAGGTGGATCTCCAGGATGAGGATCCCGAGCATAATTTAGGATTTTATTGCGGAAGCCCTTATGTATATGCAGTCCCCATCCCTAACTATGTAATCCTTTCCCTCAAGGCGTATAAGGTTTTTCTCCTTTGCCCCTTTCCACCCCCCACCCTTTATTAAGCTCTCCCAGTCTATAACCTCCGCTTTCACGAAAGTCCTAGCAAGGTCGTTGTGGATCTTTCCCGCAGCCTCAACCACGGTAGCCCCCCTCTCCAAAAGCCAACCCCTAACCTCCTTCTCCGAAGGGGTAAAGAAAACGATCCTACCCGTTATTTCCAAGATCTTCAGGAAGATTTTCCTTCCCATCTCCTCCGGGTTGTCCTCCAATATGTTCATCTCCAGATACGGAAGGTTCTGGGCTCGAAGCTCAGAATATACCTCCTCCCCTATATTTGATTCCCTTGTTTTGTTTAGGATTATAAGTCTGGGCTTTAGGGAAGGAAGGCCATAACCCCTTAGGACTTTTACCTCCTCCTCATCAAGACCCAACGAGAACAAAGGGATCCCCTCCGAAACAGCATCGTACGCTCTTTTCAGGATCCTTAAAGTTTTTTCCTCCCCCCTCTTTTCCAACTTTTTTATGTTTGAGAGTAAAACTTCGGCTTCAAAGCTGAGGAAGTTCAAAGTAGTATCAACGAAGGAGGTGAAGTTTTCCGTTAAGCCACCGACGACCTCTACCAAGGCATCCGCGTTCGCTAAGTTTTTAGGATTATCGTGCAAATTTATGTAAGGTGGTGTAATCTTCTTTGGTTTGAAAAATTCAACCAAAGCCTCAAACCTCTCATCGTTCAATTTCAAAGACCCCACACCTTTTCCACCCGTAAGCCTCTCCAAAAGGGTGCTCTTTCCCGTAAACGGTGCCCCTATTATATATACATCCATTAAAGGAGTTCCGCCTCCAGAACTATCTCACCAACCCCCCTTAATGCAACCGAAACCGGGCAATTATCTTTCGCCTGCTCCGCTATTTTCAGGAAGGTATCCCTATCTATCCCCTCAACCTTTGCCTTAGTGTGTAAAACTATCCTCGTTATCCTCGGTCCTTCTTCCTTCATCTCCATTATTACTTCCGCCTCGGTGCGTATTTCAACGGGTTTGTATCCCGCCTTTTCCAAAGTTGAAGATAGGGCCATACTGAAGCAACCCGCATGCGCAGCCCCAATAAGCTCCTCCGGGTTGGTTCCCTCACCGCTTTCAAACCTTGAAGCAAAAGTAAAAGGCCCCTCAAAGTACCCTCTTCCCACCACCATCCTTCCTTCCCCGTTCCTTAAGCCACCTTTCCAAATCGCGGAAGACTTCCTAACTATTGCCATAGGCGTTTATTGTAAGGGGGATTTTACTCGCAACCAAAGTATAAAACCCCTTTATAATAACCGAATATGAAAGGTAGGTTAATTGTAAGTTTAACCGCGATTTCTTTAATTTTTAAGGTTGAGTTACTTGTAGGATCCGGTTTATGTTTCCGTCCCTTCTCCACCTCATCCTTTGCAAAGACTTACGGTGATTCTGGCGATAACCAGGCCATGTTCTTACAGCAAGCTTCTGATGGAGGGTACATTATAGCGGGAGTTAGCACACATAAGGTCCTTGTTATTAAAACGGATGAGAGGGGAAATATGCAGTGGGGCAAAACTTACGCTGTGGGAACGGATAATATCGCATATGCTGTTCATCAAACCTCGGACGGTGGGTATATAATTGCTGGGGTTACGACTTTGGGAGTCGGGAATTCCGATGCCCTCCTTATCAAGATAGATGCAAATGGGAATGTCGTTTGGGGCAAATCTTACGGTGGAACGAGTTATGAAGTCCTTTATTCCTTGCAACAAACTTCCGATGGGGGGTATATATTGGCCGGTTGGACAAGCTCTTTTGGGGCGGGCAATAGGGACATTTTGCTTATAAAAACCGACCCGAATGGGAATGTAGAGTGGGTGAAGGTGTGGGGAGGAAGCGCGGACGACATAGCTCAAACCGTTAAAATCTCATCCGATGGTGGATATATACTTTTTGGAACCACCTTTTCCTTTGGGGCGGGAGACGCTGACTTCATTCTCATTAAAACGGACCCAAATGGGAACATTCAGTGGTCCAAAACTTACGGTGGAACCATCGAGGAAAGGGGGTTTTCCTTCCATCAAACGCCTGATGGAGGATATGTTCTTGTAGGTAGCACTTACTCCTTTGGCATAGGTGGAGATATACTTCTCATTAAAACCGACGCAAATGGGAATATTCAATGGAGCAAGATATACGGTGGATCGGATTATGACTGGCCTTATTCCCTTGATTATACCGCGGATGGGGGATATATCTTGGCGGGACCAACCCATTCTTTTGGTACAACTTCGGACGTTTTCCTTATTAAGCTGGATGAAAGTGGAAATGTGGTTTGGAGTAAGACTTACGGAGGATCGGGTTTTGATTGGGCGTTTTCCGTCAAGGCAACTTCCGACGGTGGGTACGGGGTTGCAGGGTGGACGACTTCGTACGGAGCCGGATCCACGGACGTATTCCTTGTTAAAACTGATGGAAACGGCAATATAGGTTCTTGCGGAATAGTTCAAAGTGTGACTCCAAGCTCAAGCTCGGTATCCCCCGTGGAAAACAGTATCACGGTTTCCGCAATATCTCCGAGTATCACGATCTCCAATCCCTCAATTATGGTTTCAAATGTTTCGTTTGCCATTTCCGAACCTTGCCCTCTCTCCGTACACGAGATTTGCCCAAATAATAGGCCCTTAATATCCGCTTACAAGGATGGCGTGTTAATTCGGATATTGGGTGAGTTTGAAGCGAAAATATACAAGGTAAGTGGAGATCTAATTAAAGAGTTTAAGGGGAAGAATGAAGCGAGGATAAAACTTGGAAGAGGTACATACTTTTTGGAGGTTAAAACTCGGGGTGAAACAATTAGAGAGAAGGTGATAATAAGGTAGATTTGAAAGTCGTATATTTTGGAGGGGGTGAAATTTCAAGGGAGGTTCTGAAAAACCTTTTAAACTTCGTTAAACCAATTTTGGTGGTTACGAAACCCGATGCCCCGAAGGGTAGGGGTAAAAGACTTCAAGCGACACCTGTGAAGGAGCTTGCTTTGGAGGTTGGAATTGAGGTTTTAACGCCTGACTCCTTAACGGACGGAGATTTTTTAAAAAAACTGAAAGAAATTAATCCGGATTTCATTATGCTCGCGGATTACGGAGGAAAATTACCAAAGGAGGTTTTAGAGATCCCAAAGCTTTTCCCCCTATGCTTTCACCCATCCTTGTTGCCCAAATACAGGGGAGCGTCGCCAATTGAGAGGGCTTTCTTCAACTGCGAGGATATTTTAGGTTTGACGGTTTTCGTTATGACGGAAAGGATAGACGAGGGAAAGATAGTTTTACAGGATAAGATCCCCATAAATCCATGCGAAGAAACAAAGGGGGATGTGATACCAAAGGTGGCAAAGATCGGTGCGGAGATGCTTTATAGGTCTGCGCTTATGATCCTTGAGGGGTTTAGGGGATTTAAGGAGCAAGTTGGGGAAGTTTCTTACGCTCCAAAAATAAAGCCTGAGGAGGAGTTCGTAAGGCCCGAGGGGGGATCCTCTAGAGTCGACCTGCAGGCATGCAAGCT
>LBFQ01000062.1:0-4838 GCA_000980735.1 Candidatus Caldipriscus sp. T1.2 | reverse complement strand
AAATTCAGGTGGAGGGGAGGAGGGTTATACGGGAGAGGAGTTCGCCCGGGGTTATTTAAGGCAACCTTAAAATTCCAAAATGAAAAGGTGGATTTTATTTTCTTTTGTTCTATTATCCTGTTCAACGGTGCCAAAGGAGTACGTAAGGAGGGTGGAAAGGTTGGAGAGGGAGGTGGATAGCTTGAGGTTGGAAATAAGGAGGTTGAGGGAGATGGCGAGGGAACTTTCGGACAGCACAAAAAAGTCCGAGGAATATTACAACCAGATTTACGATTATATAAACAAGGAGTATGAAAGGAGGGGAAGCCCGATAAGACCCGGAAAAGCTAAGTGATCACAAAAACTTTATGGTTATATCCCTCCTAACCTCGTAGTGCGCGGGAGTATAACCCGCAAATTCACCTTCGCATTCAACTGGGATCCCCTCAGTAAGAACCTTCAATTTTTCCGCCTCAAACTCTTTAACCTCCCTCAAATTTATATGTTTCCCGGAATAAACCCTTGGAAAATAATAAACGAACTTCCATTTGGGAACGTATTCAACAACTATCACCCTCGTATCCCCCGTGATGTTTGAATTAGGGGAAATCTTCATACCACCTCCAAAATACGGCGAATTAGCGAAGGCTATAAGGATCGTATATCCCTTGTAATTTATTTCCCCAACTTCCATTTCTACGAATATGGGTTTTAACTCGTAAAGGGTATTCAAGACGCCTATGGCATAGCCGAACCTCCCAAACCTCCTCAAACCGTTAAATCTGTAGGCAACCTCCGCCCCAAATCCCACATCCGAAACTCCCACGAAGTACCTAAAACCCTCGGAAGTTTTAAGCAAAACCGGATGAACCTCCTTTATCTCCCCCTTCAAAATTTCCAAAACCCTTTCCTTTGGATTCCTTTTAACGTTTAAGCTCCTCGCAACATCGCAACCCGTCCCACCGAATATGGGAGCAATAAGAATATCTATGTTGTTTTCTATCACCCCGTTTACCACCTCGTTTAACGTCCCATCCCCTCCCGCTACTAAGACAACATTTCCCTTAATCTCTCTAACCAGCTCCCTTGCATGCCCCCTCCTCTCGGTTATGAAATATTCGTACTGATACCCATGCTCTTCGAGGATCTTGGAGAACTCTCTAAAGACCTTTAAACCTGACCTTGATACTGGATTAACTATAAAGCTAAACCTCAAACCCTTACCTCCTCTGGTAGTGCAAATTTTACGTTTTCCTTAATTCCGTCCAACTCCTCCACAAATTCCCCACCCATTTCCAAAAGCCTCCAAACTACCCTCCTAACCAAAACCTCGGGAGTCGATGCCCCTGATGTTACACCCACCGCCTTAACGTTTTCAAGCCAACTTTCCTCTATATAGCTCTCATCCTCTATTAAGAATGCCCTTGCCCCGTTTTTTTCCGCCACCTCCCTAAGCCTGTTTGAATTGGAGCTCTCTTTTGAACCTATTACCAAAACCAAATCCGAAATCTTCGCAAGTTTCTTCACCGCATCTTGACGGTTTTGTGTGGCATAACAAATATCTTCGGTCTTTGGTAGAACGATGTTAGGAAATCTCCCCTTTAAAACCTCTATTATCTCCCTCGTATCATCCACGGAAAGTGTTGTTTGCGTTGTTAGCGCCACCTTGTTGGGGTCGGGAACTTCAACCTTTTGCGCATCCTCAACGTTTTCAACCAATATAACCTTATCGGGCGCCTCCCCCATCGTACCCTCCACCTCAACGTGTCCCCTATGACCAACCAGGATTATCGTGTATCCTTCTTGGGCGAACCTCCTAACCTCTTTATGAACCTTATGTACAAGCGGGCATGTCGCGTCTATAACCTTCAAATTTCTCCTCAAAGCCTCCTCCCTAACCTTAGGGGACACGCCGTGCGCGGAGAAAATCACTATTGAGCCCTCCGGGATCTCGTTTATATCCTCAACGAATATCGCCCCTTTTTGCTCCAAATCCCTCACCACGTACCTGTTATGAACGATCGCGTGCCTCACATATACGGGTTTCCCGAAAAGCTTCAAAGCCCTTTCCACGATCTCTATAGCCCTGTCCACCCCCGCGCAGAAACCTCTAGGGTGAGCCAAATATATTCTAAATCCCATTATGTTTATTTTAAGGGGGAACATAACAGCGGTATAATCTCCGCTTATGACCCTAAGGACGGAAGAACTTGTGCTAAATATGGGACCTCAGCACCCATCAACGCATGGGGTCCTAAGGTTGATTTTACACCTTGAAGGGGAAAAGATCCTTAAGGTTGAGCCCGTAATAGGTTATCTTCACAGGGGGGTTGAAAAGCTCTGCGAGTATAGGGGTTACGACAATATTCCTCCTATCCTTGAAAGGAACGATTACCTTGCCCCATCACTAAACGCTTTAGCTTTCGTTTTGGCGGTGGAAAAGGGGGCGGGAATAGAGGTGCCGAAAAGGGCTCAATACCTTAGGGTTTTACTGTCGGAGATAGAGAGGATCACATCCCACCTTGTGGCGATAGGAACTTACGGGCTTGACCTCGGTGGGGCGTTTGGGGGTGGCACAAATTTAGCCATGTTCTGTTTTAGGGATAGGGAAAAACTTTTGGATCTTAAAGAGATCCTTACGGGTTCAAGGTTCCATCCCAACTTCGTCTTTATAGGTGGGGTAAGGTACGACGTTCCTGCAGGTTTTGACAGGAAAGTCAAGGAAACCGTTAAGTATCTAAGGAAGTCCTTTGAGGATTATGAGCCCTTCTTAACTAACTCAATATTCAAAGCGAGGACGGTGAATGTTGGTGTTTTACCGAAGGATTTGGCCCTGAGAATAGGGGCATCCGGACCCACATTAAGGGCTAGCGGTGTGCCGTATGATATCAGGAAAGCGGACGGATACTCCTCATATAATGATTTCCAGTTTAACGTAATAACTTTGGAGGGGGGAGACGCCTTCTCAAGGGCCACCGTAAGGTACCTTGAACTCTTTGAATCCCTCAAAATAATTGAACAGGTTATAGATGGGCTACCTTCAGGTTCTATAAGCTCCCGTATGCCCGTGAAGACACCCGTGGGTATAAAGCTTCCCCCGAACACTTGGGTTTATGCCAAAGTTGAAAGCCCGAGGGGGGAGCTTGGGGCGTTTATATACTCCGACGGAAAGCCCCAACCCGCGAGGGTAAAGCTCCGCTCCCCATCCTACTCAAACCTCATGGCAATACAGCATATATTACCCGGACATTACATAGCGGATACCATTGCCATCTTGGGTTCCTTAGATCCGGTTTTTGGGGACGTTGATAGGTGATGAACAGAACAACGGGGATAATCCTATATTTTATCTTCGTAATGACCTTTTTGCTCCTTTGGGACTATTTTGTCTTAAGGCCCAAAAGGGAAGATCTCCTTAAACAACAAACCGAAAAAAAGGTGGAAACGGTTATAAAGGCTTCCCCTGAACCTCCACTTATAACCCTTAAAGCCGGCGGATACGAATACCTAATAGATGAGAATACGGGCGCAATTTACGGCTTAAACGATAAGAGGCATAAGGCGAGGGTAACGGGCTACATTATAAAACCCTTAAGGGATACACAGATATTTAACCTTGAGAATCTCGGTAATTACCGCCTGAAGATAACCCTGAAGGAAGAAAGGCCCTTACAGATAACCCTCCCAATAACGGAGGATCCAAAGCACGAGAGGAAGGAGCTCTTCGTGCAATACCTTGATGGGAAATTAAAGAAGTTTAACTATCAAAATGCTAACCAAGAGTTTTATACCGATAGCGTAAGGTGGATAGGCTTAAGGTCAAGGTACTATATGGTTTCGGTTTGGGATTTTAGGGGGTTCGTCGTATCCTTCAAGGATGGGGATAGGATAACTTTAAGGCTCTATCCAAAGGGGGACAAGGAATTTTTCGTATTTTTTGGTCCAGCGGAGAAGAGGCTCCTTTCAATGGAACCCAATATGGAAAAAGCCTTTGATCTTGGAGGGGGTTGGACTACCTTCCTCGCCTGGCCGATATACTGGGTCCTGACGTTTTTTGAGGGTTTGACGAAGAATTATGGGATTGCGATAATCTTCTTGGCGCTTTTTATAAAACTCCTAACCTCTCCCCTTTCATTTAATATGTATAAAGCATCCGCAAAGATGCAGGAATTAAAGCCCAAACTGGAAAAGATCCAAAAGCTTTACAGGAACGATCCAGAAAGGCTACAGTGGGAAACCATGAAGCTTTACAGGGAGGCGGGTTTCAATCCCTTCTCCGGTTGCCTCCCCCTCTTCCTACAGCTTCCAATATTTTTCGCCCTATACCAGGTTCTGCAAAACTCAATAGAGCTAAAGGGGGCGGAGTTTATATTCTGGATAAAGGACCTAAGCGCAAGGGACCCTTACTATGTTCTTCCTATAATTATGGGTGGTGTGAGTGTGCTAAACGCTTATTTACAGCCTAATATAGATCCCCAATCAAAGCGCACATCCATTTTAATCTCCCTCCTCTTTGTATTCCTATTTTTGACCTTCCCCGCGGGCATAGTTCTTTACTGGCTAACCTATTCCCTTTTGGGAATACTTGAGCAGAGGATATACAAACTTCTATGGAAAGTCTGATAATAAGACTGGCTATAAGCCCCTTCTTACTCCTTTCCCTAACCTTCCACGAATTCGCCCACGCTTGGATGGCTTATAAGTTGGGAGATCGCACCGCAAAGTATGAGGGTAGGTTATCCCTAAACCCCCTCGTTCATATTGACCCCATCGGCTTCCTTATGGTCCTCCTTGTGGGGTTCGGTTGGGCAAAACCCGTCCCTGTAAACCCCTTCTACTTCAAAAATCCACCCCTAAAT
>LBFQ01000061.1:20421-36623 GCA_000980735.1 Candidatus Caldipriscus sp. T1.2 | reverse complement strand
AAAGCAATATTAACTATGATTATTAGTAGGATGATGATTATAAAATTCTTAAGGTTTCCTGACATAATTCCATAATCAAAAAAATATTTATTATAAATGGGTTCCAAAAATGCTAAAGCAGGTATGATTAAGAATGAGAAGAAGGCTTTGAATAAGAATAAGTGTTTAAATTTGAGAATTATCTCTTTAATAATCCCCAAAGTGGAGCGGAGGGGACTCGAACCCCCGACCTCCTGAATGCCATTCAGGCGCTCTCCCAGCTGAGCTACCGCCGCGAAGAAAATATTATACGGCTGAGGTCCTCCCTCATCTCCTCAACATCCTTCCCCCTCAACGTCCTTATTATGTGCGCATAAGGCCTTACCTCCTCAAGCTCCTCGAAGGAAAGAATTTCCCCACCCCTCCTAACCTTTCCCCCCTCATAAACCTCCACTTGCTTCCATTTCAAAATATATCTGTGAATATAACCCTTCTCCATGAGATTATTTAACCTCCTTTCCACATCCTCAACCCTAATCCCCCCTCCCAATTCAACCCTTACATATGGGGACTTTATGTTGTGATCCGCTATCTTCTTTAAAACTTCCTCAAAGGTTGCCCAATCCGAGCAGTCAAACTTTATAAAGGGCCTACATTTTCTTAAGGGTATAAAATTCCTATCCTCTAAGTGATGCTTGGGTATATTCCCATCGGTTATTTCAACTTTCGGTTTATATATCCCCCTCCCCTCAAGGACGTAAATACCCTTAAGGATGAACCTTAATAGACTTTCCCCTTCGTAATTCAAAACCTCCCTGTAATCCACCGCCTCCGCCACGTTTTCGTACTCCGTGGATCCTACGTTTAAAAAAAGCCTGTTATCACTTAGATACTTTATTAATGGTTTGTGTATATGCCCGTTGAATATGATCCTAAAGTTTTGTGGTACGTCGTCGTAATTTAGGGAGCGGTATGGTATATCCTCTCCTACACTTTGATGTAGGAGAATCATAGCCTTCTGACCGTTTATTTCCTTCTCCGCTTTAAAAATCTTAGCTTTAACTATGCTCGGATCCGCCTCATCGATGTACCCAATTGCCACCGCCGGTATTCCAAAAACATCCACCACTTTAATCTTCCCCGCCCTTGCCACGAAGAGCTCCCTATCAAGGTGATCCTCAAAAACCCTTTCAATTATGGAGAATACCCTATTCTCCTCGTCGTGAGATTTTACAAAATCGTGATTCCCCTCCACCAAAATCACCTTTATCCCCGCCTTTAAGAGTTTCCTTATACCATCCACCGCAACCTTTATGCTCTCGTTGTAAATTTCCCCATCCGCTTTGGCTTCCAGGATATCCCCAAGATGGAAAACAAAATCCGGTTTTATTTCCAAGAACAAATTTATGGCTTCCTCAAAGCTCTCCCTGTAATCCTCCTTCCTCCCGTAATCCTTCGCGTTATCCGGCACATTCTGGTTTTTGTAAGTTGTATTTCCCAAATGCGTGTCGGAAAATACCCCTATCCTCACCTTGCCCCTATTATTATCGGTTTAACCTTCTTTAATACTTTATCCCCGTTCCTCACGCTTACGTAAAGGACATATGCTCCGGGAGGCATAACGTTCC
This sequence comes from Candidatus Caldipriscus sp. T1.2, assembly GCA_000980735.1. Taxonomy (GTDB): domain Bacteria; phylum Hydrothermota; class Hydrothermia; order LBFQ01; family LBFQ01; genus Caldipriscus. The sequence continues at coordinate 35,016 of LBFQ01000061.1, read as the reverse complement.
CATTCTGGTTCTTTCCATCCCACTGGAAGAAACCCCCCGCTTTGTTCCCTTGGGATATTAACCTAACAAGCCTACCCATATTATCGTAAATTTTCACCTCGTAAAACCCTTCCGGACCCTTAACCTCTATCAAAGCTGTTTCCCCCTTTGAAGGAAGGAAAATATTTTTCTTTATCTTGACCTCAAGGTTGTCCGAGTAAAGATCCCCTCCCAATATTATCAAATCTTCTTTTTGCCTTGGTATGAGCTGGTATCCCGTGTTGTACGGGGGTGTGGTTGAATACTGACCAACTATCCCCACAACCGAGACAAACTTACCCGGCCTTATATCCGAAAGGTCTATACCTGTGTTTGGATAAACGTATACCGTGATGGGAGCAGAACCGTTGTATATAGTAAAAGATTTGCCTATGCCGGCGTATGCGGGTAAGGAGGAGACCACCGCGGTGTCTATCCTTACCAAAAGTCCCTCAAGGTCCTCGTTTAACGCGGTTCCAGGAGAAAGCTTAAGGGGCGCGGGTAAAGTGTCGTTCCCTATTATCCTAAGATCGGAGAAGACTATTTCCGTAAGCCCCCTATACTCCGTAACTGTCCCCCTCACCAAAACTACATTTCCAGCCTTCAAGCTCAAGAAGGAAGAAGAATACAAATTTACTCCGCCCGTTCCATCGTATATATAGGTTGATGTGCTTGTAGTTGAAAAGTTCCTTGAATCCGCAAGGACTACACCAGCGGATAAAACCGTCTGACCCTCAAGCCTTGAGGAGTACTGTCCGGGTTCTCTCGCCTGTATATCGCTTATGGGTGTCGTGAAGTATAGTCTCGGCGAGTATATTGATAGCCTAAAGTTCCTTAGGGTATCCCGGGAGGAATATACGAAGAGTATAACCGAATCCACATGCTTTAGTTCAGTTAAAAGCTCAGGTATCAAAATTTAAGCTTATCCCAAAATTGGGCGCATACGGTATCCGATAGGGTAAATATGCTATCGGGGCTTAAGTTTCCGAGTTTAAGGGAGGATATCTCGGAAGTGTTCAAACCGTTTGAGCATACCCTGAGCTTCCTTGTTGTATTTATTGAACTTAAAACCGCCTTCCAGTTCTGCCTTTGTCCCTTTTTTCCGAACATAGGAATGAGCCTATCCACATAAACCGAAGAGTAAAAGATTATTTCCCTTGTGCTCCTCGGTATTATCCTGTATATATTGCCCGCGGATGTGCTATCCTCATCAACCACGCCGATCATATCAAATATCGTGTCCGGGGGATAAAAGGCGTCAATGTACGTGTATCTATCTATGAAGATGTTCCCCGTGTTCCCGTACTTGTCCCTTATTCTTACGTTCACACCTTGGGGCACATAAGGTGTATCTATCCTCACGCTATCTATTCTTATCAAAACCCCGGACCTAAGCTCCCTTGCATGCGTTAGCCTATCAACCGGGAAAGGGGAAGGTTCCCCAACGTACTCCCTGTACTTTAGAGTTGGGGATACTATCTCCTCAAGCCCCCTATAAGGTTGAAAAATTCCCGAAACTTTCACAAACTCCCCAGGATAAACACCCAAGCTTCCGTATATGACTATACCGCTTAGGGTATCCCTTATGGTATCTTGTATGTACGTCTTTGGACCTATCACGCTACTAACCACACCCCTAACGCTTACGTTTTTCCCGAGGAGGAAGGGCCTTTCTGCCAATAGCTTATGGAAGAAGAGTAGGGGAACGGTGGTATCCTCCCTTATAACCATAATTTTTACCCATCTCCTTAAGGTGTCCGTCGAGTTCGCCAAAATTAAGTTAATGGAATCAAGCTTTTCTATGTTCTCGGTGTATAGGTCCCTTATGGAGATCCTTCCCTCGTTTCCTCCACTTAACGTGAATCCCGAAATTTCCAAATTTGTCCCGGATATATTATAGCTTGCCCCATTTAACCCCCCATCCAGCATTACATCGGAAAAGGTGTAACCCGTTGGGAAGGTGAGCCTTATATATCCAACGGAGCTTGAGGAGGAGCTTAGGGATATATCTATGGTAAGTACCCATCTCGTATTTTTGGGGATAAGTTCCCCAGACGTTCTAAAACTTGCGCTTATTTGAGAAACCAAAAGGAGCATAGTAGGGTATTTTAAAGGTGGAATTCAACGTTAGAATTTGCGAATGAAAGGTAAGGATCTGCTACTTTTGGTTTTAATTTTTCTCCTTGTTTTGGTTTTTGCCCTGTTTGTGTTTGTTAGGGTTCTTAGGTTGAACTTCCTTTTTGGGAACACGCTCTACGTAAAGATTGACAAGCCAATAGACGACGATGAGATACCCAAGCTCGCCCAGTGGGTTTACGACGTTATAGATTCCGATAAGGCAAACAGGATAAAGGCGGTATTCGTTGAGATAAACAGCCCTGGGGGAAGCGCCGCATCAAGCGAGGAGATGTACCAAGCCTTAAAATACGCAAAAAGTAAAGGGAAGAAGGTGATAGCGTATATACACTCAATTGGGGCATCCGGTGGATATTACATAGCGAGCGTCGCGGATAAGATAGTTGCGAATCCTACCGCCTTAACGGGTTCCATCGGGGCAATAATAGTGGTACCCGACATCGTGGATCTTTCTTCTAAACTCGGCGTAAAGTGGGATATATACAAGTCTGGGGAAAATAAGGATCTCACACAACCCTTCAGGAGAAGAACCGAGAAGGACAGCGTTCTATTACCCGAATTGGCAAAGGATATCTGGAAGGTTTTCCTTGAGAGGGTTGCGGAGAGTAGGAAGAGGAAGGTTGAGGATCTCTTGCCCATAGCGGATGGTAGGATCTTAACCGCCCAGGAAGCTTTAAAGTGGAATCTAGTTGATACTCTTGGAACTAGGAGGGATGCGTTGGAGATCCTAAAGAAGGAGGCGAAGATAAAGAAGGTTAGCTTTATCCATAGGAAGGAGAGGAAAGGACTTTTGCAGAGGATGCTTGAGGGGGAAAGCTTGATAAATATTGGGGAACTTTTGAAACCTAAGGCTTACTTCCTATGATAACGGAACTTTACGTTTTGGGTCCTTTTCTTGCTGGCGTTAGGGAGCCTTTTGTTGATTTCCTTTATCCAAAAAGTGAAGAATATTACTCCGTTTTCTCGGCGGAACCTCTAAGGTGGAGGCCCTTGAAATTTTTCGGAGATTCCTTTAAGGTTGAATGGGATACTTCGGAAATTAAGAAGCTCTCGGAATATCAGGGTGCTTCCGCATCCCTTGCGGTGTATTACGTAAAGGGGAAAATTAAGGCGGATTCTGGGGTTTATTTGGTTAGATTTACGAACGTCCTTTGGGTGGAGATAAACGGGAAGAGGTATATTATGGACATTTACAACGATGGACTCTTCGTCCCCGTACCTTTAAGAGCCGAAAACGAACTCTTTATGGCAATAAGCGCCCTGGGCGGAGAAAAGACGGTAAAATTTGAAATTAAGAAGGCCCCCCAAGAACCGTACATCGTTGAAAACGATATCACAAAGCCCGACCTTACTGTTGGGGAAAACTTTGTTGGGTACGTTGGGATACCGGTTGCAAACCCTACAAAGGATGGGGTTTGGATCACCTTAAACAACAGGAAATACTTTTTAGAAGGTTTTCAGGTTCTTAAGGTTCCGGTTTTAATATCAATAAAGGCGCCAAATTCAAAGGGTAGGGTGGTTATTCCAATAAACTTTATGGGGAAAAGGTACGAGATCCCACTTGAAGTTAAGGGCGAAGATGAGGTAATAAGGAGGACGTTTATAAGCGGGATGGATTCTTCGGTTCAGTATTACGCAGTAAGGTACCCAAAGGGATATAACCCCAATAAGAAATATGCTTTGATACTTTCCCTTCATGGAGCTGGAGTTGAAGCGTTTAATCAATGTAGATCTTACAAGCAGAAGGATTGGGCTTTTGTGGTATGTCCCACCAACAGGAGGAGATTCGGTTTTGATTGGGAGGATTTTGGTAGGGTTGATGCCCTTGAGGTTTTAAGCGAGGCTTTAAAAAATTACCCAATAGATAGAAATAAAATTTATTTAACCGGCCACTCAATGGGTGGGCATGGAACCTGGCATTTATGCACATCCTACCCGTCAATTTGGACCGCTTGCCTACCTATGGCGGGTTGGACATCGGTAAAGTTCTATTTATCCACACATCTACAGAGGGCTAAGCTCTTCCCAGAAAGCGAATTTACGCATTTAAGGGAAAGGATCTTCCAGCAATCCGAACCCTACAAGCTCGTGGAGAATCTCTTAAACTTGCCCATCGTGGTTTTGCATGGTGGAGATGATGAAGTAGTGCCACCATTTCATAGTAGGCTTATGGCAGATATAATGTCAAGGTATGGGGTAAAGTTTAAGTATATAGAAGTTCCTAAAAAGGGGCACTGGTGGGATGGGGTGTTGGATCACGAGGAGGCTTGGAGGGCTTTGTTCTCATTAAAGGTCAACAGAAGGGAGAAGATTTTTGTTACGTTTTCCCTTGATGTTAGCGATTCCGCTTTTGGGGTTAGGATCCTTGAGGTTGAAAGGCCATTTGAAAAGGCAAAATTCACCATAAATTACGATAAGGACGCCAACATTAAAACCGAAAATATAAAGGCTCTGGTTTTGACAAATTTCAGGGGGGATGTAATAATAGATGGGACGAGGATAAAGAATTACAAGGGGGAAATCCTTGTAAAGGGTAGGGTGTGGGAGAAAGTGGAAAGGTACAATTATAGCAGGCCGGTTTTGATAAGGGAGACCTTCTATTCCCCATTCCTGATAGTTTATTCAAGCTCCGAACTTTGGACGAAAGATTTCGCAGTTTATATGGCAAATATGTGGTGGATGTATGCGAATGGAAAAGCTCAGGTGATCCCGGATACTATGCTAACCTATTTCTCGGGAAATTATAACCTCGTGAGCATAGGTTCAAAGTTGAAGCTTCCCGCACAAATAGCGGATGAATTCCTTAAGGTGGAGGAAAATAGCGTATCCGTTAGAAAGACCGAAAGGCTCCTCCTTTTCTATAAGATCTCGGATGAGGGTTTAATAAGGTTGGCTATGTCTATGGTGCCATATATCACCCGATCTGTAGCGGTTATGCCATCATACATAAAGCTCTCTTACGATGCTTACCTTATGGGATGGTCCGGCTTGAAGGGTGGTATATTGAGTTTCCCTCCTCGTTGAAAACGTAAATTTTTTTAAGATTTATCCCCACGTTCTCCCCCACCCTTGGAGGGAAACCAAAATGTTTAATAGAGATTATTTTGTTATCAACCGATATATACACGATGCTCTCTTCGCCGAATATCTCCCTATGTTCCACCCTTCCCCTCAAAATCCCGTTTGATGTAATCTCCGCCCCCTCCGGCCTGAACCCCATATAACCCTTACCCTTATAAGGGAAATTCCCTGAGATCTTAATTCCCTCGGAGAAAAATACTCCCTCGGAAAACTCTCCAAATATCAGGTTCATAGGTGGAGAACCTATAAAGGTCGCTACAAAGGTATCCTTTGGATTTTCATAGATCTCAATTGGCGTTCCCACTTGAACTATCTCCCCTTTATTCATCACCACGATCTTATCTGCAAGGCTCATAGCCTCAACCTGATCGTGTGTTACGTATATTGTTGTTGTCCCTATTTCCCTGTGGAGGCGCCCGATCTCCACCCTCATATCCATCCTAAGGTTTGCATCCAAGTTTGATAATGGTTCATCAAATAGAAAAACCTTGGGTTTCTTTATAAGGGCCCTTCCTAAGGCCACCCTCTGCCTTTGACCCCCCGAAAGCTGTCTTGGTTTTTTATTCAAATGCTCGTAAAGCCTGAGTTTTTTCGCTATCTCCTCGACCTCAACCTTTATCCTCTTTGAATCAACTCCAGCCATCCTTAAGGGAAATGCCAAATTCTCAAATACCGTCATATGTGGATATAAGGCATAATTCTGGAAAACCATACCGATCTCCCTCTTTGAAGGTGGCAGATCCGTTACGTCCTTCCCCCCAAAATACACCCTTCCCGTAGTGGGTTTTTCAAGCCCCGATATTATCCTAAGAAGGGTTGTTTTCCCGCATCCCGAGGGTCCAAGTATCACCACAAACTCCCCGCTTGATATAGTTAAATTTATGTTTTTTAACGCTATAAAACCTTGAAAAACCTTGCTTATATTTTCAAGCCGGATTTCCATAAGAAAATATTATAAGGGATGTTTTCCACCTTAAAATCCCATACTCTATGAAGCGGATTTTTAGGATTTTGGTACTTGTGTTTATTTTCGTTTTGGGAACGGCCTTTGGGTACGCCTTAAAGGGTTTTGCTCAGGAAAACAGAAAGGCATCATTTTCCCAGATGGCGGATCTAATGGTGCAAGTCATAAATTACATAACAAGGTATTATGTGGTTGAGGAGGATAGGGCAAAGTTGATAGAGAACGCAATAAAGGGTATGGTATCCTCGTTGGATCCCAATTCCGCTTTCCTAACACCCGAGGAGAAGCAGAGGCTATACGAGCAAACTGAAGGTGCATACGAGGGAGTTGGTATGCAGATAGGGCAGAGGGAAGGTTACGTGGTGGTAATTTCCCCCTTTGAGGGTACCCCAGCCTGGAAGGCGGGAATAAAACCCGGCGATAGGATCCTAAGGATAAACGATACCTCAACTTTAAATATGGATGTTGAGGAGGTTTCAAAGAGGTTAAGGGGTCCAAAGGGAACGAGGGTTAAAATCACCGTTTATAGGCCCGCGATAAACGACACCCTAGTCTTTGTGATAGTAAGGGATAGGATCACCCTTAAGGCGGTTCCCTTTTACGATATCGTTGATGGGGTAGGTTATATAAAGCTAAATTCCTTTCAGGAGGATGCTGGGGAAAGGGTGAAGGAAGCTTTGATTGATCTTAACAGGAGGGGAGCAAAGAAAATAGTATTGGATCTCAGGGGAAATCCTGGGGGTTATTTGAGGGAAGCTTTTAAAATAGGTGGGTTCTTCCTGGGAGGGGAGAAGCTTGTGGTATATACCGACGGTAGGACGCCAGACTCAAAGGAGAAGTTCTTCAGCGAGGGACAGAGCATTGTACCCGAGGATGTACCGGTGGTTGTATTAGTTGATAGGGGATCCGCAAGCGCATCAGAGATAGTGGCAGGGGCAATACAGGATTGGGATAGGGGGTTGGTTATAGGGGATACTACCTTCGGCAAGGGTTCCGTACAGAGGGTTATACCCCTGCCTTACGGTTATGCTTTAAGGCTCACCATCGCCAGATATTTTACCCCTTCCGGCAGGTCCATACACAAGGGGAAGCTAGGCTCCCTTGAGAGGGATACAGGTACATACTTCACGAAGGTTTTGAGGAGACCCATAAAGGGCGGTGGGGGTATAGCCCCGGACGTTTACGTTGAGGTTAAACCTATGGACGAGCTTGTGCAAAAGGCCGAAGCAAAAGGGCTAATATCCCAGTGGGCGACAAAATACACGTCAAAGAGGGGCAAGCCATCCTCTCCGGAAAATATAAACCTAACGGAGGAGGATCTGAAAGATTTCGCTAAGGCTTTGAGGGATGGGGGTTTGGATTTTAACGACTGCCACTTTGAAGAGGCAAAAGAAGACTTCAGAAGGGTCCTAACCATGGAAATAGCTTATCAATATTCGGAGAGATGGGGAGATATAGGGTTTTCCTTAAGTTTGACCCGGTTTTCAAAGAGGCGGTGAAACGTCTCTCAAAGGTTCAAAAAACTGAGGACCTCTTCTCAAAAAAATGAGGTGGATTTTAACCGTAAGGTACGAGTTTGACGCTTCCCATTTTCTCCCGAATTTTGAAGGACCCTGCAGAAATTTGCATGGGCACAGATGGACGGTGGAGCTTGAGGTTGAGGTTAAGGAGCTTGATAAAAGTGGGGTTGGGATAGACTTTGGGATCTTAAAGAAAGAACTGGAATCCTTAGGGCTTGATCATACTCACCTCAACGATATTCTCCCTTATCCCCCCAGCGCTGAGAACGTTGCAAGGTACATATACCAAAGGATCAAGGAGAAGGGATACAAGGTGATCTCGGTAAGGGTTTGGGAAACGCCAAAATATGCGGCAAAATACGTTGAGGATTGACCCGGAAATAATCTCAAAAATATACGAGGATTATATCTCAAGGAGGAAGGGGGAAAAGGGTAAGTTTTTAGAGGAAAAAGCTAAGGAACTGGGAATTAGCAGGTACAAACTTTACAAGCTCTTAAAGTCCAGATTCGGGCTTCAGAGGAGGAAGAAAAACCCGCACTTTTACGACATAGACGATATTCTTTACGCCATCCATCTTATGAAAAAAGAAAATAAGAACCTCCTGATGGTTTGCCACAAGCTCGTGGGGACAAGGAGTATCAATAACAAAAATTACCATCCTGTTAAAGATCCAGTAAGGGCTTTTTACTTGGCGGTGAGGAGGTTTTTGGCATCAAGGAACTCAAGGGAAAAGGGCAAAATAAGGCTTTCAAAGACCCTACTAAAAAGGGCCGTTATAATTTCAAACTTCTCTGAAAGGGAAAAGCTAGCCCTAATGATGGCAATAGAAGGTAAGTACAGGTATTCGGAGATAAATGGGGAGATGCTCCAAACCGTCAAAGATCTAATATCAAGGGGTTTTATTTTTAGGAAAAATGGCTACCTTTCAATAACCCCAGCCTTAAAATCTTATCTACTTCCCGATATTGAAAGGGTTCTAAACAACCTTATAATTCCTTCGCATTGAGGGTTTTGCTTTCGGATATAAACGCCTTTTTGTTTGAGAAAATAAGCGAGGGGGATTTCGTTTTTGCTTTAGAGAAGATGGGATTTGAGGTTGAGGGGAAAAGGAAAATAGGGGAAGGTTTTGAAAGGATCCTACCCGCGAGGGTTCTTGAGGTTGAAAGGGGTAGGATAAATTGGGTTAAAGCGAATGTTGATGGGGAGGTTTTGGATGTTGCAACAACGGATCACGTAAACGTGGGGGAGGTCCTCCTTTGGGCGGATGTTCCACCTAAGAGGTTCGGAGAAAGGGTTTCAATGGGGATGTTCCTATCGGAGGAGGAGTTAGGATTGGCAGAAAAAAGTGAAAGGTTGGCGAGGGTTTCAGATCCAGAAAACTACAAAAAGGAGTTTCTAATAGGGGATGTCCTATTTGATGTTTATATCACGCCAAACAGGCCAGACCTACTCGGGGTTTTATGGATGGCGAAGGAGATCTCACTGTTTTTGGATTTAAAATTCAGGGGGCTTGAGATTGAAGAGAATTCTTCTCAAAAATTTGATTTTCCGATAGAAATATTAACGGAAGGTTGCGACATTTACACCCTAAGGTTGATAAGGTTGAAAAAGGGGGAAACCCCCATTGAAATAAAAAGGAAACTCTCCCTGGTGGGTTTTAATGCTATAAACCCCGCCGTTGATGCTACCAACTGGGCATCTTACATAGTCGGACAACCCCTGCATGCCTTTGATAGGAGGAAGGTTAAGGGTATGATAAGGGTGGTTGAATCTAAGGGTGGGGAAACCTTTAAGGATCTATCGGGTAGAGAGTACTCATTACCAGAGGGTTTGGTTTTAATAACGGATCAAGAGAATATTTTGGCGTTGGGAGGTGTAATAGGCGGTTTGGAGAGTGGAACTTACGAGGATACGGAGGAGGTTCTCCTTGAAAGTGCCCATTTCCTTCCCGAATACATAAGGAAGGCGGAGGTGTCCTTAGGGATCTTTACCGAATCATCTTTAAGGTTTGAGAAGGGGCAAAGTCCATATTTTGTGGAAATTGGATCCCTTTTCGTCGCGGAAAGCTTGAGGAGATGGATAGGGGCGGAATATTCAAACTTGATTAAGGTGGGAAAGGAAAGTCCCACAGAGGCGATAAATTTAAGCAGACGTAAGGTGTCAATTTACCTTAGGGGGGTAAATTTTGACCTTGAGGGAACCTTAAAAAAGCTTGATTACGAGATCTTAAGCTCCGATGAGGACTCCCTGAAGGTTTCCCCACCCCCATATAGGGCGGATATAAAGCTCCAGGAGGATGTAATAGAGGAATTGGGTAGGTTTCTCGGGTACGATAAAGTACCTTCAGAACCCTCGCATAGCGCCCAATTACCTCCAAAGCCCAGGGATAGGTTTTACGAGGAGATAATCTCTTTCCTATCATCCAGGGGAGCATACCAAACACTATCCCTCGGATTGTTCTCAAGGGAGGAGGTTGGCGAAGACTATACATACGAGATTATAAGCGATTTTAACGATTCTTTCAAGTATTTGTCATCCTCCCCCATCCCCCACATCCTAAAACCCATATCCTATAACCTTAGGCTTGGAAACCCCCCCGTTCCAATGTTTTGCCTTACAAGGCTTTATCCCGAGGGAAACGAGGAGATATACATAACCCTTGGCTCTTACGAGCCTTTGGAATTTGAGGTGGTAAAGGGATTCCTTGATGCGCTCCTTGAAAAGCTCGGTTTAGATGTGGATTTCACGGAGAGCTCATCGGACCCTTATCTCCACCCATCCTCAAGTTCGGATATCATCCTAAGCGGTGAAAAGATAGGGGGTATTGGGGTGGTGAGGCCCAAAAAGGCGAGGGTATTTGGGATAAAGAGGAAGGTTTATGTCTGGTACCTCAAGCCCTTGAATTTGGGGGAGTACAAGAGGAGGGAGCTTTCAAGTTTATCCCCCACATTTAAGGATATCTCCGTCCTACTGCCTAAGGAAGTGAGGTTCATAAAGCTCAAGAAATTCGTAAAGAAGGTGGTTTCGGAATTTCCCGAGGTGGAGGGATGGGAAGTGATTGATGTATATAGGGGACCAAACGTACCGGAAGGCCATACAAGCTACACCCTGAGATTCCACATAAGGCCCTTCAGAACGCTCACGGAGGATGAGATAAACGCGATCTTTGAGAGAATCGTATCGGAACTGTCGAGGGAATTTAAGATAAGGGGTAGGTGATATGGAAAGCGAAAGGGACACCGTCGGAAGCCTGAAGGAAAAGGTATCCCGCCTCTTAAGGACGCTTGAGGATTGCAGAAAAGAGAAACAGAAAATCTTGGAAGAGCTTGAGGATTTAAAAAGAAAACATCTGGAGACATTAAGGGAGCTGGAGGAGATGAAGGCCTTAATAGATTCCGTTTTGGGTGATGAAAATTAAACTGAGGGTGAAGGGTCATGAGTACGAGGTGGATGTGGATCTTAAGGAGGGTGAAGAGGGAGATATGGAAAAGCTACTAAAGAACATAGAGAGGATTTCGTTGAAAATTGAGGGGACGCAGAGGGAGGTTTTGGAGGAGTTGATAGTTATGCTGGCTTATGAGATAGCTTACGTTAAAACCGCTTTGGGAGGTGTATATGAAAAGGATGAAAATAACGGTAAAAGTTGGGAATTTTCGTATAGAAAGGAGTCTGAATCTGGAGGGGAGGGAAGAGGTTGAGGGGTGGGATGAGAAAAGGTTAAAGCAACTAAAGGAAGAGATGGAGAAGATAATAGCGGAAAAAACCGATAAGGTTTTAAAAAACGGTAGGTACGGGCACTTTACGGACGTTTTGGCGGGTGTATTGGCTCACTTGGCGGTAGATTACATAAGGCTTAACAGGGAAATAGGAGGTGAGATATGATGGGCATAATAACTTTGGCGCTTTCTATAATTTTGAGCATAGCAATTGTTGGCTTTGGTTTTTGGTACACAAGGAGGTTGATAAAGAAGGCGGAGGAGGAGGCGAGGGAGATTTTAAAGAGGGAAAAGGAGCATGCAAAAAAGAAAGCGGAGGAATATCTAAGCTTAGCTAAACAGAAGATAGAGGAAGAAAAACAGAAGATCCAGAGTGAGATATCAAGGAGGAAACATGAGCTTAAGACCCTTGAGAGGAACTTAAACGAACTTCAGGAAAACCTTAAGAGAAAGGAAGAGAGCCTCAGGAGGAAGGAGAGGGAACTTCTCAACCTTGAATCTCAGCTGAAAAAGAGAGAAGAGAGGGTGGCAAATGCGGAGGCGGAAATAACCCAAAAACTTGAGGAGATAGCTAAGATGTCCGTGGAAGAAGCCAAGCAGGAACTTATGAGGATTGTAGAGAGTAAAGCGAGATTAGAGGCTGCCCAATTATCCATGAGGATCAAGGAGGAGGCGAGGCAAAAAGCGGAAGAGCAAGCAAAGGAGATAATAGCTATGGCAATACAGAGATGCGCGGCTTCAAGGACGGCGGAGATCACAACCACGGTGGTGGAGCTCCCATCCGAGGATATAAAGGGAAGGATAATAGGTAGGGAAGGAAGGAACATAAGGGCATTTGAGGCTATAACCGGCGTTGAGATTATAGTGGATGATACTCCAGAAATAGTAGTCCTCTCGTCCTTCGATCCTATAAGGAGGGAAAAGGCGAAGATCGTTTTGGAAAGGTTAATACAGGATGGTAGGATCCATCCCGCTAGGATAGAGGAGATAGCCCAAAAAGTTGAGGAGGAGTTTGAGAACCACATTAGGCAGATAGGGGAGGAGGTCCTCGTTGAGCTTGGAATACCTTATATGCATCCTGAGCTGGTGTATTTGGTGGGTAAGATGAAGTTCAGGACATCTTACGGGCAGAACCTTTTGGCGCACTCAGTAGAAACCGCGAAACTTGCAGCCATAATAGCGGGGGAGCTGGGGGTTTCAACCGAGGACGCGAAGAGGGCGGGACTCTTGCACGATATAGGAAAGGTGGTTGAGGGTGAGGAAGGTTCCCACGCCATAGTTGGAGCGAACATAGCTAAGAGGTACGGGGAGAAAGAGGCGGTGGTGAATGCCATAGCTGCCCATCATGGGGATGTTGAGCCACAATATATTTTGGCACCAATAGTTGCGGCTGCGGATGCCATATCTGGATCCAGGCCCGGGGCAAGGAGGGAGAGCATAGAGCAATACATAAAGAGGATACAGGAACTTGAAAGGATCGCTTACCGCTTCCCTGGGGTTGAGAAAGCCTTTGCCCTTTACGCGGGAAGGGAAGTGAGGGTTATAGTGAACGCGGAAAAGGTGAGTGACCTCGAGGCTTACGCTTTGGCAGAAGACATAGCTAGGGCAATAGAAAGAGAAGTTCAGTATCCTGGACAGGTGAAGTGATAGTGATAAGGGAAGTTAGGGCGGTGGGGGTGGCAGATGATAGAGCTTTTGGGTATAGTCTGGTTTCGGATCTGGTGGTTTGGCACGAGCTTGGGCATCTTCTAGCTTCCCTATCCGTCGGAATAAAACCTTCAGTATTTTCCATAGGTTTCGGGAAGAGGATATGGGGTTTCAACTTTAAAGGAGTGGATTTCAGGATATCCATGATACCCTTGGGAGGGTATGTGAAGTTTGAGGAAGAAGGTCCCACCGGAATTCCCCAAAGTTTCTTTAAAATACCTTTATGGGCTCGCCTTTGGATAGTTTTTGCGGGTCCCCTATTCTCCTTCATCCTCGGTCCTATATTAGCCTTCTTTGTATCCCTTTACAACGGAGAGGTTTCCGTTTTTACGACGAGAGTATATTCCTCAAAATCCCCACTATTCCAAAGGGGCGACTCCATAATCTCAATAAACGGTAAGATCCCGAATTCCGGGGAAGAGGCAACAAGATTGCTAAAAGGGAAAAACAAAAAAACGGTTGAAATATTAAGGGAAGGGAAACTTCTAAGTCTGAATTTATCGGGGGATTATTCCGATAGCCTTGAGTTTAGGATACCCCCAGTTGTCGGTTCAACGGTAAAAGGCTTCCCCGCCCACAACATCCTAAAAAACGGCGATATTATAGTTAGGGTTGATACGGTTAAGATTTTCTCTTGGCAGGATCTAGTTTCTTACGTACAGTCAAAGGGAGAAGGGGATACGGTTAAACTTGAGGTTATCAGAAATGGGGAAATATTGTCCTTTACCCTCCCGGTGAAGTACGAGGGGGGAAAGGGTAAGCTGGGGATGTTCGTAAAATACAATAAGATCTGGCCCCCGAGTCCGGAGAAGGTTATAGATGGGACAATTTTCCTGACAAAAAAGTTTTCCCTTTTCTTCTTTGAAGGGCTTAAGAAACTGGTGAGTGGGGAGACGAAGATTGAGGAATCCGTTGGGGGACCGATAACCATAGGGGCGGTTATGGCTTCCGCCGCTTCCTCAGGCCTTGACGTTTGGCTATCCATACTGATAGTAATAACCATAAACCTCGCCATAATAAACCTCCTTCCCATTCCGGGTTTGGATGGCGGTCATATTGTGTACCTCGTTGTTGATGAAATTTATTACAGATTTTCCGGAAAGAGGATCCCCGAGAGGGCAAGCTCCACCGCCCTTATGATAGGGATAATAATAATTATTAGCATAGCGATTTTCGCCATAGGGTTGGACATAAAGAGGCTGATTACGGGAAAACTTTGGGATATGTTAAGGTGATTTTCTCCCCTTCTTTAGCTCCTCCAATATTTCCTTCAATAACCTCGTCTCCTCCGTAATTTTCTGCTCCTTTATAAGCTGGCTTAGCTTGTTCATCGGAACCACCACCATAAAGTAGATCGCGGTCCCAACTATGAGGAAGTTCAAAACTGCATTTATAAACCTGCCTATTGCGACTGGCCCTATTTTTAAAGCCGAAAAATCGGGGATACCTCCC
>LBFQ01000061.1:18983-20401 GCA_000980735.1 Candidatus Caldipriscus sp. T1.2 | reverse complement strand
AAAAATCGGGGATCCCCCCCAAGGCTCCAAGAATTGGAGTTAGAACGTCCGCAACTAAGGAATTTACAACCTGATTAAATGCGGCACCCACTATAACCGCCACCGCGAGATCCGCGACATTCCCACGCATAAGGAAATCCCTAAGTCCCTTCAGCATAGGTTGGTATTATAACTTCAACCTTAAAATAGCGGTTATGAGGGAAGAGGGATATACGATAAACGTTCTGGTGAAGAATTTTCCCGCAACGGACGTTCTAATGGATTACATTCGCAAGAGGTTGGGGGATTTGGATAAGTTCTCAAATATGGTGCAACACCTTGATGTTCACCTTGAAGAGGAAAGGGGGGTTTATAAAGGGGTTGGGATACTGAAGATAAAGGGAAAAACCATAAGGGTTGAGGTGAAAGGGAAGGATCCGATGTCCGCGGTAGATGACCTGAAGGATCTACTCTCGCGAGAGGTGAAGAAAGAAAAGGAGAAGATTTCAAAGGAAAGGAGAAGGGACAGAGAAATTGATTAAAAAGATAGACTTTTATATCCTCAGGGAGTATCTCAAGGTTTTTGTGGTTTTGGTGTTTGGGGTTATAATGATATACGTGGTGGTGAATTTCTTTGAGATGACGGACAAAATAGCGGACAACAAACCCCATCCAACATCCATTGTTAGATATTACCTCTGGCAGATCCCTTACCTCCTCAGCCTCCTTATGCCTATAGCCGCCCTCCTTGCCTGTTTCTTCTCAATTGGGGAGATGAACAGGAGGATGGAGATAATCGCCCTAAAAGCTTCGGGCTTGGACATATACAGGGCATTTTTACCCATAATTTTCTTGGGTGTGGTAAATTCCATAATAGGTATATACCTTAATTGGGAGCTTGTACCGAAAGGGAGACTAAAGGCGGCGGAAATAAGGGCATTTGAGATAGAAAAAAGGAAAGACTTACCAGCAAGTACGTTTGCCAACAACCTCCTATTTTTCGGCAAGGGAAACAGGCTTTACTTTTTTGGGTATATCAACTCAAAGGAGAACTACGCACAAGGCATAACAATATTTCAGTTCGGGGAAAAGGGTGAAATAAAGGGGAGGATAGAGGCGATTAAGGCGACATTTGATGGAAATTTTTGGAGGCTTGAGGGTGTAAAGGTGAGGGAGTTTAAGGGGTACGACGAGGTAATAACTAATCTCCCTTATATGGTGGATACATTAATAAAGGAAACGCCCTCGGAATTTTTAAAACCCCTAGGAGATTCCCTTATGACAACCCCCGAACTCCTTAAAAGGATAAGATTTTTAAAGGAGGCAAAGCTCGTAAGCTGGGAAGAGGAAACGGAGCTTGCGGTAAGGTTCCTTTTCCCTATCATGAACCTTATAATCCTCTTTATCGGGCTTCCTCTATCGGTTTTGCGGGGATCAGG
>LBFQ01000061.1:1631-18963 GCA_000980735.1 Candidatus Caldipriscus sp. T1.2 | reverse complement strand
TAGGTCCTTCCACCGTCACGTTCTCGCTTACCGACCATCCCAGATAAATATAACCCAGCTTTGGGTTTCCCCTTATAGTTGGTGAGACGGGCAAAATCTTCTTAGTTATCCTATCAAGGGAGTACGTAATTACCTTTGGTTGTATGGGATTTAAGGATACGTTTTGGCTGGGTTTTAAGTTTGAGGGGCTTATCTCAAGGGTACCCTCTAACTTTGAGCCATCCAAGAAATAGAAAAGGGATGGGTTCTCAAACTTGAATTTCAAAAGGGCGAATCCCTTACCTGAAACTAAGGCGGTTAAGCTATCCGTTCCCTCAAGTAGAGTTAAGTTTTTGTCGGAAATCTCGTATTCAACCCTTATTCTATGGACAAATTGGTAATCCTCGTTAAGCTTGGCATAAGCCCATATTATGAGGGAAATCAAGAGCGCCAGGATCAATCTATTCAATTCTTTCATACTTTAGTAGCCTTGTCAAGTAATCCCTCAACTTCCCGAAGGTTATGTTGTAATAAGATTCTCCCTTCTGGAATAAGGTTATCGTACCCTTTTCCTCTGATATTACTATTGAGATCGCGTCGGATACTTCGGTTATTCCCGCCCCCGCCCTGTGCCTCGCCCCAATTTCCTTGTACCTTACGCTCATAGGTAGCATAACCGAACATGCTACTATCCTATCGTTCTTTATTATCACCGCCCCATCGTGTAATGGGGAACGTTTTTCAAATATTGATATCAGGAGAGCCGCGGAAAGCTTCGCATCCATAATCACCCCAGTTTCCTCCGCGTACTCGTTTAAGGGTACCCTCCTTTCTATCACTATCAATGCACCTAACCTCCTCCTCAATATCTCCTCAACCGCTGATATTATCTCCTCGACGGGTACCCTCTCGGGGGGAACGAAGAACCTTATCAGGGGAAAGGATGCCATCTCCATAAATAGCTTCCTAAACTCGGGTTGAAATATCACTATGAGGAGAACTATTCCGAAGGTTTGAATAACCGACGCCAAAATCGACACTGAGGGAAGATTTAGAACCTTACCCAGAATCCCCACAACGGAAATTATCCCAAAACCCACAATCACAGTCACCACCTTTATCCCACCCAAAACCCTCAAAACCAAATACACAAAAACCGAAACTAAAAGAATATCCAAAACATCCCTAAAGCTTACCGGTATAAAACCGAAAAGGTTCAATTTTCCTTATAGGGTTTGTACCTTTTTTCCTCCTCCTCCTTCAAAACCCTCCTTAAAGCCTTTCCTACCACGGTCCTAGGAAGCTCCGCCCTAAACTCAACCTCGGAGGGTACCTTGTAGGGTGCTAAGTGTTGTTTGCAATAATCAATTATTTCTTCGGCGCTCGCGCTCATCCCTTCTTTGAGGGCCACGAACGCTTTCACAATCTCCCCCTTTATCGGGTGTTCTATACCCACCACTATTGCATCTTTAACCTTCGGGTGTTTCATCAAAACCTCCTCGACCTCCCTCGGGTAAACGTTGAATCCACCCACTATTATCATCTCCTTTTTCCTATCAACTATGTAAAAGTACCCGTCGTTATCCATGTAAGCTATATCTCCGGTATATAGCCATCCGTTCCTAAGGGTTAGGGCGGTCTCGTCCGGCCTGTTCCAGTACCCCTTCATAACCTGGGGTCCCTTTATTATAAGTTCCCCAATTTCCCCTACGGGCAACTCCTTCTCACCTGTTTCCACATCCACTATTTTCGCGTCCGTATCCGGTAGAGGAAGTCCTATGCTTCCGGGTTTGTTTAGTCCATAAATTGGATTGCAGTGCGTCACGGGTGATGCTTCGGAAAGGCCGTACCCCTCAACCAGCTTTCCTCCTGTTATCCTCTCAAAATCCTCCTTCACCTTTAGGGGTAGGGGAGCGGCTCCCGAGATGCAAACCTTTATGGATCTCAGATCGTATCTGGATACCTTGGGATGGTTCGCAATTAAAGCGTATATTTGGGGAACGCCGGGAAACAGGGTAACCCTGTGCTTTTGGATAAGCCTCAAGGCGTCATCGGTGTGATATTTCGGCATAAGAACCATTTTTGCCCCCACCTTTACGGAAAAGTTTAGAGCTATGGTCATACCATAACTGTGGAAAAACGGCAAAACGCACAAAGTCACTTCCTTCCCCGGTTCTAAACTCGTCATCCATGAAACGGATTGGTATGTGTTTGCTATGAGGTTAAAGTGGGTTAGCATTGCTGCCTTAGGTATCCCAGTGGTTCCTCCGGTGTATTGTAGGACCGCCACATCGTTTTCAACATCTATCTCCGGAAAATCAAAGCTCTCGTAGAATTTATTAAAATCCGAGAATCTAAAGAACATTTCACCATCAAAGGGAACCGCTTTTGGTTTTGGTTTGGCAACCAAGGGGTATAATATTCCCTTTATGAAGGGCAGGAAATCCGGCACCTTTCCCACTATGAACTTCTTAACGGGTACCCTTTCCATAACCTGCTCAACCGTTCCCCAGAATATGTCCAAGGTTATGAGAAACTTTGCGCCAGAATCGTTTAAAATTTCTTCAAGTTCCCTCGGGGTATATAGGGGATTTAGTTGCACCACTATTCCGCCGTTCATAAGGGTGCCGTAATAGGCTATTGGGTAATGGGGGAGATTTGGAAGCATTAGAGCTACCCTATCCCCCTTTTCCACACCTATGCTCCTTAGAAAGTTTGCAAATTTTACCGAAAGGGTATAAAGTTCCTCATAAGTGCAGGTCCAACCATTAAACCATATTGCGGTGTTCTTTGGGAAGGTTTTTGCGGTATCTTCCAAGATCTTCCAGACAGGTTTTTTTGGATACTCCAAAGTTCTTGGAACGCCCTTTTCATAGTGTGAATACCATATCCTTTCCATAAGCGCGTCCGGCGGGATTCGAACCCGCGACCTTCGGCTCCGGAGGCCGACGCTCTATCCAGCTGAGCTACGGACGCGTTTGGAATATTTTAAAGTTGTAAGGTTTCGCTTTAGAATTTCCACTTATGTTCGGAGATTTTAAGAAACTTTGGGAGCTCCAGCAAAAGGCAAAGAAACTTCAAAAGGAACTTTCAAAAGCGAGATTTGAAGAGAGCGCCTACAACGGGAATGTAAAAGTGGTGGTAAGTGGTACAGGTGAGCTTTTGGAGGTAAAAATAAACCCAGATGCCTTGAAGGATATAAGGTCCGTTGAGAATGCTATTGTAAATGCGGTGAATTCCGCGATAAAAAAGGCTATGGAATTTCAAAGGGAGAAAACCAAGGAATTCTTGGCAGAACTTCCCCCCGAATATAGGAAGGAGCTAGAAAAATTTCTATGAAACCCCCAAAATCCTACATAAAGCTTAGGGAAGCTTTAAACTCCCTTCCAGAAATAGGACCTATAACCGCCGAGAGGTTGGTTCAATACCTTATTTTTAACAGGGAAAAGAGGGAAAACCTCATAAACTCATTAAGGGAGTTGGATAGAATAGGGTTGTGTAAGTTTTGTGGGATGATATGCGAGGGGGAAATATGCGAGGTTTGCGCGGATGAAAATAGGGAAAATGTGGTTTTGGTTGTAAGGTCCCCCTTTGAGGTTTTTAGGGTGGAGGATTCTGGGAAATATAAGGGTAGGTACTTCGTAATTTACCATCTCATTTCTCCTTCCGAGGGGATTTCGGCGGAAAAAATACCGAAGGAGAAATTTGAAAAGTTTCTGGAGAATTTCAAGATCTCGGAAATAATAATAGGGCTTCCAAACGACGTAAAGGGGGAAGTTACCGCTTACTTTTTGGTTGAAGGGATAAAGGGGATAAAGATAAGCAGGCTACCCTCCGGGGTCCCAAGGGGGGAGGATATATCATCCCTTGACCCTTACACACTTTACGAAGCTTTAACGAACAGGGTACCCTTTGAATTATGAAGGGCTTTACAAGGGACGCTAAACTTTTGGGAGAGTTTTTGAGAAAGGCGGGCTATAAGATAGTCTTCACCAACGGATGTTTTGATATAATACATAGGGGACACGTGGAACTATTGAAATTCGCGAGATCCCTCGGGGATGTTTTGGTTGTTGGGTTGAACGACGATGAATCCGTTAGGAGGTTAAAGGGGGAAAGCAGACCCATAAATACCCTTGAGGATAGGGCTTTTGTTTTGCTTTCAATTAGATGGGTGGATTTCGTTGTCCCTTTTTCGGAGGATACACCCGAGAGGATAATTAGGGAAATTTCCCCGGACGTTCTGGTGAAGGGTGGGGATTATAGAATGGAGGATGTTGTGGGGGCTGAATTCGTCCTTTCAAAGGGGGGAAGGGTGGAGATCTTTAACTACCTTGAGGGGTACTCCACAACCTCAATAATAAAGAAGATATGGGAAGGGCGATCGCAAGGCTAAACTCCTTAATAAACTACGAGAAGATTGGTGTTGGTCCAAAAGGGCTTGAAAGTTTTTATAACCTCCTTGAAAGTATCGGAAATCCCCACCAAAAAATTAAAAACGTAATACACATCGTGGGGACAAAGGGTAAAGGTTCCGTATCTTTTGCTATAAGTACCGCTTTAATAAACGAGGGGTACAAAGTGGGACTTTACACCTCTCCGCATCTTGTAAGCCTCCTTGAAAGGATAAGGTTGAACAATAAGCCCATATCCGAAGAGAAACTTTCCTTATACGTTGATATGATATTGGATAAGGTTAAGGACAGGGGCTTTAAGACTTTCTTTGAGGTTTTAACCGCATCCGCCATCATGTACTTTTTAGACGAAAAGACTGATTTCAACGTCTTTGAGGCGGGGGTAGGGGGTAGGCTTGACGCAACGAACGTTTTAAATCAAGACATGGTTGTGATAACGAGGATAGATTACGACCATATGGATGTTTTGGGGAATACCTTGGAGGATATAACGAGGGAAAAATCGGCGGTGATAAAGGGGAAAATTCCCGTAATAACCACAAAAAACAATCGGAGGGTTTTGGATGTGATCCTTAGGAGGGTAGAGGAGTTCGGAGCTCAATTGTACGTAGTTGATTGGGAAATTATAAGATTTGATAGGTACGGTATTGAGGTGGAGGTTGAGGGGGAAAGGTTCTCCGCTCCGGTACTTGGGGAATTTCAGGGGGAAAACCTCGCATTAGCTTATAAGGCTTTGAAGCTCTTGGGAATAGAAAAACCGAAATTTTTCAACCTATCCATTCCCGGAAGGTTACAGGTGATCTCAAAGGATCCCTATATAATCGTGGATGGGGCACACAATACAATAGCCATAAAGAAACTTTTGGAAAGCTTAAAAGCCCTCTTTCCGGAAAAAAGGTTTAAGGTGGTCCTTGCCCTGAGCTCGGATAAGAACTTTAAAGAGATCGTTTGGGAACTCTCAAGGACGAATTACGAACTTTATATTACCAGGTACCCCTTCCCCCGTTCCGTGTGGGTTGAAGATATGTTTAAGTATTCTTACGTTTTTGGGAAACCCCCAAAAATCCTAAATTCAACTTCCGAAATCCTTTCTCTCCTTAACGAGGGGGATGTGGTCATAACGGGCTCCTTTTACCTTGTAGGTGAGGTCCTTAAACTTTTAGGATTTTGAAAATTACCTCGAATATGAGCCCAAGGAGGTAAAGTGCCCCGAAGGTGCGGTTATGCCAGAAAGCGAAGGCCACATACCACAGGGGCCAAGTCTCTTGAGGATAATTCGAGGGTCTCTCCTTTGGCTTCTCGTCCTTATAAACCTTAAACACCGTCCAGAACCTTTTTAGACCGAGGAGGACTATAAGCATAGTCCACCTGAAGAAGCCGGTAAATACAAGATACACCGTTATAAGGTATTGTAGGAGCATTAATATGATAGCGGTTATCCTAGCATTCCTTTCTCCCAAGATTACGGGAAGAGTTCGTATTCCCTTTTGCTTATCCTGCTCAAGCTTGTCTATGTGTTTTCCGAAGAGTACGGTGGTTGCCCCAAGTCCGTAAGGAAGGCTTGCTATAAAAACATCACGGTTCCATTCACCTGTTATGGCGTAGTATCCACCCCATATCATAAGCGGTCCCCAAACTATGAAAACCGCAGGCTCACCCAACCCGATATACTTTAACGGATAAGTGTAAAAGAGGACGAAAAATGAGCCGAGTATGAGGAGAATTAATGCGGGCAAACCCCTCAAATACACAAAGTATATACCTATCAGAAGGGCGAGAATTCCCGTAATAACCACGTACTTGAAAAATCCCTTGGTGTCCATCAGGCCATGCTCGAGGGCGTGGGGACCGTATTGAGCCCTAAAGTAGTTGTCCTTATCCACGTTCTTTATGTAATCCGTGAAATCGTTCAACATGTTGTTCGTAGCGTGGGCAAATATAAGCCCGAGAGTTAAAAGGAGCCAATTGAGGAAGTTAAACTTATCGTTCAGGAAGGCAAATATGCCAGCTATGGATGCGGGTATGAAGGTTATGACAAAAACCGCACTCCTCGTTAAAACAAGCCATTTTGATATGGGATCGAGCTTGTCCCACTCCTCCTTTTCTATCCTCGGTATGATCCTTAAAGCCTTTATCCAAAATGCTGGTTTCATCCGAGAATTATAAGGGAGTTGAAAGGGTATCACCTTCGCTCTGATGCCGGAGGTTGAGGATAAGGGTAAAAGTTTGTCCAAAGATGTAAAGGCTTCAATATACGATTTCGCCATATTGGAACTTATGAAAGTTAAGAATTTGGAGATCGTTGATAGGAAGGACATTGATAAGATCTTAAGCGAGCAGGAATTTTGATTATGCTCCGAGAATAGGAAAGCTCTTGGGGGCAAGGGCGGTAGGTTTCTTCTCAATCGTGGATGTGGAAAGGGAGGGATATGGTTCCCTAATTTTCAAAATTGGCATCACATTGGGGTTCAAGATCGTTGATGTTGAAACGGGAAAAAAGAATACCCCTTTAAAATACCCATCTATGACCATCCCGAATTATATTTTTAACCCAGTTCTCTTCCTTTTGGTTGCTCTACTCGTTGGGCCTGTTCTTGTGTATTTAGAAAGGAAAATTGCGGCAAGATTGCAAAACAGGATAGGACCTTATTATGTGGGTAGGCCCCATGGTTGGCTACAGATAGTTGCGGATGGATTGAAACTTCTATCAAAGGAAGATATTGTTCCAAAGGACGCGGATAAGCTCCTTTTTAACCTTGCCCCTCTACTTTTCGCTTCTGCGGCGATTTGGGCTTTTGCCCCAATCCCTTTGGATGAGAAAATTTACATAATCAACACGGATTGGAGCCTGATTTTGGTCTTTGCCATAGCAAGCATAGAGCCCATAACCGCAATTATGGCAGGTTGGGGTTCATCCTCAAAGTATCCCATAATTTCAAGCCTCAGGGCGCTTGGACAGATGGTATCATACGAAATTCCGTTCGTTTTGGGGGCTTTGACCCCCGCGGTATTTTATGGCACTTTAAACATATACGAGATAATAAAGTTCCAGGAGGACCTATGGTTTGCCTTTATACCCGTTATTGGACAAATTTCCCTCCTTTTAACCCTTTTCGGTTTATTTGCGGAGACAAACAGGGCACCCCTTGATATAGCGGAGGCAGAATCCGAGCTGGTTTCGGGCTTTAACGTTGAGTATTCGGGAATAAAATTCGGATTATTCTACCTTGGGGAGTGGATATACCTATTTGCGGGAAGCCTTTTGGTAAGCGCCCTTTTCTTCGGAGGATGGCATGGACCCCTTTTACCCGGAATAGCCTGGACATTAATAAAGGGCTTTATCCTGTTTTCTATTATCGTATTCCTAAGATGGACGTTCCTAAGGCTAAGGTTGGACCAAATGACCTCCCTATCCTGGAAGGTTTTGGTTCCGCTTTCAATATTTAACTTCCTGTTGGCGTCGGGATATAAGGTTTTGGTATCTTGAGGGCTGAGCTTTTCATCGTTAAAAAATACATATTCTCTTCAAAGAGCACGATAATTTCCGTTTTTGCCCTATTGAGCGTTTTCGCCATTGGGCTGGGTGTTGCGGTTCTCATCATAGTCACGGGTATTATGAACGGCTTTCAGTCCGAGCTTAAAAAACGTCTGTTGGTCCTCCAACCACACCTTTACATTACCAACATCTTTGAACCCACATTTAAGGACGCGGATAGCGTAGCAAAATATATATCCGAAAAGCTCAAAATAAAGGCTTACCCAGCATTGATAACCAAGGTAATAATAAAGGGGGGTGAGGGTATAGATGGGGTGGTCTTGAGAGCCCAGGATCTTGGGCACCTTAAAGGGGAGCTTAACCTCCTTTATGGGGATTTTGGGGAGGGTATTCTCGTCGGTGAAAACCTTTTGGCACAGATGGGTTTGGATATAAACTCATCCGTTGAAATAATGGTCTTTCAAACTTCGCCATTTGGGCAAACCCTCGTACCCAAAAGGGTAAAGGTTTCGGGAGTTTATTCCACGGGGCTTTACGTATACGACGCCCAGACGATTTTAATCGATATAAAACTTGCCAGAAGGCTCTTCAACTTGGGGGAGAAGGAGGCAGGGGTTATATTCGCTTACGTTGATGACCCTTATAAGGCGGACGAATTTTGTAAAAAAATTTATGATCTCGGTTTTGGTTGCTCCTCTTGGATAACCGTAAACAGAACTCTCTTTGCCGCCCTTAATATGGAAAGGCTCGCAATGTTCCTATCCTTCACCCTCATCCTCCTTATAGCCGCGATAAACGTGGTGGTTTCCATAACAATGCTCACCCTTGAAAAAAGGTGGGAGATAGGACTCTTAAAATCCCTCGGTTTTACATCCTGGCAAATAACGAACATCTTTACCCTTGTTGGCACATTTTTGGGATTTGGTGGGCTGATTTTAGGCTCTTTGGGTGGTTGGACCTTAGCTTATTTCGTTGATAAATATAAACTTGTAAAGCTCCCACCGGACGTTTATATGCTTGACTACGTTCCCATAAAACCCCAGATCTCCGATTGGATAATAATAGCCCTCTTAACCCTATTCATCTCTTACCTCGCCGCTTTCGTACCTTCTTATATTTCCTCAAGGCTAAAACCCGTTGACGCCCTAAGAAGGGTGGTATGAGGGGAGCATTAATTTTATTCTTTCTAATTTCTTGCGGGAAAGGTGCGGAGTTTCTGAAAGGTACAAGTAGGGAGGTTGTCCTTGCATATTCCGAGGATAGCAAGTATTCCGCGGGGGCAATATATAAATTTCTCCTTAGGGTTTTTAATACTCCCCAAAGCGAGACCCTTTTTAAGATCCATCCCATAAAGTGGGAGAATTTTAAAAATTACGAGGCTTATAGGAACAAGGTCTTGCTTCTTTTACCCAACGATTCCCTGTGGGAATTGTGCAATGATGAGGAGGGATTTTTTGTCAGGAGGGATATTTTCATCAAGGGTGACCTCAATTTTTTATTTTGCTCATACGATTCCCGGGGCTTGCTCAAGCTCGTTTCCGACAATCTTCAGATCCTCTTTGATAGCATTTTCTCAAAGGCGGTAAGGGAGATTTCAAACGTGGAGATGCTTGTGGGGGAGGATAGGAGCCTCAAAAGGAAGATCTCGGAGAAGTTCAACTTTGAAATTAACATACCGAAGGGTTGGAACGTTCTGTTTG
Source organism: Candidatus Caldipriscus sp. T1.2 (assembly GCA_000980735.1). Classification (GTDB taxonomy): domain Bacteria; phylum Hydrothermota; class Hydrothermia; order LBFQ01; family LBFQ01; genus Caldipriscus. The sequence continues at coordinate 9,373 of LBFQ01000061.1, read as the reverse complement.
AGACGAGAGAAATTCTTGTAATAAACAAGCACAATCCCGACAGGTTCATCATGTTTTTTGTTGGGGAGGAGAGGGATTTAAACCTTGAGGATATCCTGAATTTGAGGGATAGCCTAACCGCGAGGATCTATCAGGGGGACTTGGTGGTCAGGGATTACGTCTATTCCTTTTCGGAAAACCTTGGGGGCATATCCGCCTTAAAGGTTTACGGGATATGGAAAAACGATAGCCTTGTGGTGGGAGGACCGTTTTTACTCTATGCGTTTAACAAGGATGGAAAGTTTTATCTTATAGATGTTGGGGTTTTTGCCCCCGAATCCAACGACAAATTGGGTCTGATACTTAGGATGGAGGGTTTGATAAGGCAGATAAAATGGAAATAACCTTCCCTTTTGAGGAGATAAAAATTTCGGGTAGCGTGGAGTTAGAGATAGGATGCGGGAACGGAGAATTTTTGAAATTTATAGCGGAGCAAAACCGCGGGATAAATTACATCGGAATTGACATTTCTTGGGAATCAATAAAGAGGGCAAGCAGAAGGTTGAGGGATCTTGGGAACGTAGGGTTGGTTTGGGGGGATGCTTACGCATTTTTAATGTTCGGGGCAAAGCATTTAAAATTCCAGAGAGTTTATTCCCTCTTCCCCGACCCTTGGCCCAAGAAAAGGCACGAGCACAAACGTTTATTTTCCGAGGATTTCTGGAAGCTATTATCTTTAAGGGTTATAGAGGATGGGTGGGTATGGATAGTTTCGGATCACCTTCCCGCCTTGCTTTGGTACTACGATAACGCCCTTTCGAGCGGTTGTTGGTACGGATATATCTCGGAGGGTAGAGGAATATTTGAAACCAAGTACGCTAGGAAGTGGAAGGGGATGGGGAAGGGGATATACGAGGGGATGTTCCAATTAATAAAGCCCTGCGACTTTACAATTCCTGAAATAACCTTGAGGATCCCGAAGATGAGGGAGATAAAAAATGCGAGTATCGTGGGAGATTACAGGATAGGCGATTTTCACCTTTCAATAAAGGAGGTTTTTGTTTCGGAGGGTGCGGTTTTGATAAAGGGGATAATTTCGGAGGGTAGGCTAATACACAAGGTCTGGTTTGAGGTTAAAAAAATTGGGGAATTTTGGAAGGTTGAACCTTCCGATTTCTCAAGGTTTTATCCAACAAAAGCCCTACAACTTGCCCTTGACCTTATAGCAAATGAACTTTCCCGTTAAGATTTACAATCTCCTCTGTAAAACTCTTGAGATCTCAAAGTTTGGGGAATTTTTCACGGAGAAGCCCACGGTTTTCCTCTTTTGGCACTCAAACTTTTTCGTACTCCCTTATGCCTTTAAGGATTCCCCGGTTTACGTTTTGGTTTCCCCAAGCAGGGACGGAGAAATTATATCAAGATTCCTATATCATTTCAACCTTGGGACGATAAGGTCCTCGCAAAGGAGGGACAGATTTAAGGGTTTGAGGGAGATGGTGGATGTTTTGGGAAAAGGGGGAAATATCGCAATAACTCCCGACGGTCCAATAGGTCCCAGGAAGAAATTTAAAAGGGGTACGATATCCCTATTAAAGGCTCTTAACGTTAGGGTGGTTTTTGTGGGGGTGGCATATTCTTCCTTTTGGGAGCTTGATACTTGGGATTCCTTCAGGATTCCCATGCCATTTTCAAAGGTCGTGATATACGCTTACGAAAGTTTTCCAAAGGATGAAAGGGAAGCTGAAGAACTTTTAAACCTCGCGGATAGCCTCGCCCGAAGCCTTCTTTAACCTGTTCATTATCGCCCTCCCCAATCCCTTTTCTTCAATCCCCTGAAAAACCGCAATTTCAACCCCCATCTTATCCAGGGAGTAAAGGGTATCAAAAAGGTTTGACGCAACCTCTTTTAGATCTCCTTCCTCCGATAAATAAACCGCCTTAAGGTCGTAATAGGGTTTCTTCCTTGAGAGGACGAGAAGGATTTTCGGGTACATAGCCCTCAGCTTAAAGTAATCCTCCCAACTGGACATAATCAAAACCTTAGCCTTTGGTGAGTAATGGCGGGGGAGCATGCCGGGTGCCAAAGTTTTATCTTTAATTTCCTCAACCTTAACTTTCAGGAAATCCTCAATCTCTTCAACGGGTAAGGCGCCGGGCCTCAGAAGGAAAACCCTATCACCTTTGACCATTATTATCGTGGATTCCACCCCAATGTCCGTTTTTCCCCCATCAAGGATGAGATCCACCTTTTCCCCAAGCATCTCATAAACCTGTTCCGCCCTAGTCGGGCTTACATAACCGAAGGGATTCGCACTTGGGGCGGATATTGGGGTGGAGGAGTACTCTATGAGCTTTAGGGCAACATCTTTTGCGGGCATCCTGATTGCGACGGTATCCAAACCCGCGGTGGTTATGTTCGGAACCTTATCCTTCTTGGGTAAAACCAAGGTCAACGGTCCGGGCCAAAACCTCTCCATAAGTTTCAAGGAAATTTCGTCAATGTAAGAGATCCCTTCCGCCATCTTTATTGAGCATACATGAACTATTAGGGGGTCAAAAAAGGGCCTGTTCTTTATCTCAAATATCCTTGATACTGCCTTTGGATTTAGGGCATCCGCACCCAAACCGTAAACCGTCTCCGTAGGAAAAGCAACAACACCACCCCCCCTAATTACTCCGCCGCCTTTTTTATGTTCCCTTCGATTGCTGGTAATAATTTCACATCCTTACGAACTTAACCACCTCCCTCCCTATTTTAACCATATAAATGCCCTTCGGAAGATCGGAAAGGTTTATAAAGCTTTCCCCTTCAACGCGATATCTCTTAGCCTCCTTCCCATTCACCGAATAAACCACAACCTCCATATCTCCGCTTACCCTTATCCCATCCCTTAAGATCTCGTATCTTCCCTTAATTTCCCTCTCCTCAACCGCGGTTCCATCGTCGTATCCCAAAACGCACCTTCCCCAAGTGGTTATCCAACAGGAATAATCACCCACGCTGAACCCAACCTCGGTTGAAGACAATTTGATAACAATCACCTCTGAGGTGATGGAATAAGGGGTAGTTCCAAAAGTTCCCATGATCGACATTGTTGCCCCGTTTACCGCCCTTACGTAATAGTTGTTGTAAGGCACGAGGGCATCAAGGGTACCATCCCCGTTGAAGTCAAAGAGGGTTGGGGCATGGGCGGATCCGTACCTACCCGAAACACCCAAACCCGAGGTTTGACCCAAAAATGTCCCATTATTCCCCTTATAAACCCTCAGCTCACCCCCCGCTACCACCCATACATCCTCCAATCCATCCCCATCCTTATCCCCAAGGGCAACGGGAGATACCGAGGAAAGTCCGCTTACGCTCCAAAGGGTGGTCCAAGAACTACCAGTCCAACTATAAACCGCAACTGAGGAAGTCCTGGGCACAACTATCTCATCATCCCCAACCCCATCCAAATTTCCCGTAGCTATTGTGTAATCCGGATAGCTGGATATGGCGGAGGGGACACTAGCATTAAAGCTGCTGTGAAGGGTCCCAGTTGAAGCGTTCAAAACGTAAATAAAACCGTTTGAAGCGGGATAGGCTACAAACCAACTTCCTCCTATCCTTAATAGGGCTGGGGCAAAGGCGGATGCGGGCAAAGTATAAGTCCAGTTAGTGGTATAGCTTGTGGCACAACCGTTTATGCTAACCGCAGTATTTCCAAAGGAGGTGAAAACCTCGGGACATCCGTCCGAGTTTATGTCCGCTATTAATGGGGAGGCGTCCCTCGCGTCGGGTTTATCGTAAGAATATACCGTTAATCCGTTCGTAAGCCTCAAAACCCAAAATCTGTTATACCCGTTTGCGAACACGAACTGGTCGGAAGCTGCGACCGAGGCTATACCGGGACTCGTGAAGCTCTCGCTAAAACCACCCCATATGTGGCTACCCGTCGCGCCATCCTTGGCCGCAACGCCGTTATTCCTCTCCGCGGCTATTATGTCGTGATCCGCACCTCCGTTTACCCTCGTGGCAATTATGCTCAGATCTAAGCTACCGTGAACCGCATCGTAAAGCTCGGAAGGGGAGGAGCAAATTGCCCTTAAGGGTGTCCTACCCGTCCTCCTATAATCGTGCCTGTACTGCTTCCAATCCTCCGCCGCAGGTCCATATTCAACTTGCGCTAAAATTATCCAAAGCATACTTGTATTATAAGGTGGAAAAACTTACCCGTAAGGTCCCAGCATCTTCTTTGGATCCAGGATCTCCCTTGCCTCCTCCTCCGTAAGTATCCCTTCCTCCACCACCACCTGCCTCACCGTCTTATTTTCCTTATAAGCCTTATAAGCTATCTCCGCCGCCCTATCGTACCCTATTTTCAGAGCCAAGGGTGTCACAAGGGCCATACTCCATTCAACGAGCTCCTCACACCTCTTCCTATTCGCTTCTATTCCAATTACGCATTTATCCGCGAAAACTTTAACAGCGTTCGTAAGAATATCCGTTGAGGTTATTGAATGATAAGCTATCAGGGGTTGCATTACATTAAGTTGTAATGGGGCATGCTGTCCGCCTATGCTTACAATTAGATGGGCGCCCATTATATGTGCCGCCACCTGTATTATCATCTCGGGTATAACGGGATTTACCTTACCCGGCATAATTGAGCTTCCGGGTTGTAGGGATGGTAATATTATTTCCGCTATCGCGGTTCTCGGACCGCTTGAAAGTAATCTAATGTCGTTCCCTATCTTCATAAGGGAGACCGCTAAGGTGTTCAGGGCTCCCATATATTCCACCACCGCATCCTTTGTCGCGAGGGCTTCAAACTTGTTTTCCGCCTCCCTAAAGGGTATCCCTGTCCTCTTGGAGATCTTGGATATAACCCTTGGGGCAAACTCTTTATGGGTGTTTAATCCCGTTCCCACAGCGGTCCCCCCAAGGGCGAGTTCCTCAAGGTGATAAAACGTGTTCTTTATCCTGGTTATGGAGTGTTTTATTTGGGTTGCGAAGGCGGAAAATTCTTGCCCCAAGGTCATAGGTACCGCATCCTGAAGGTGCGTCCTACCTATCTTTATCACATCCTTAAACTCCTCCTCCTTTTTTCGGAAAGCCTCCTCAAGGTACTCCAAGGACTTTACGAGATCCTCCGCGGAGAGCCTGAGGGCTATATGTATCGCGCTTGGTATAACGTCGTTTGAAGATTGCCCTTTATTTACGTGGTCGTTGGGATGTACGGGATGCTTGCTTCCCAAGGGACTTCCCAAGATCTCGTTTGCCCTGTTGGCTATAACCTCGTTAACGTTCATATTTGTTGATGTTGCGGAACCCGTTTGGAAAACATCTATGGGGAAGTGCTCGTCAAACTTACCCTCCATCACCTCCTCCGCTGCCTGTATTATCGCGTCCGCTATTTTCGGGTCGAGTAATCCGAGCTCGGCGTTTACTTCCGCCGCGTACCTCTTTATCATTGCTATAGCATAAATCATCTTTTTTGGGATCCTCCAACCGGATATGGGGAAGTTCTCTATTGCCCTCTGGGTTTGCGCCCCCCAATAAGCCCATGCTGGAACCTTAACTTCCCCCATCGTATCCTTTTCTATTCTGAAATCCGCCATAGGGGGAATTTTACGGTTGGAAGAATGCTTCCTCTTTCAAAATTTTGATAATATCTTCCACCTTAAAGCTACCCTTGTCCCCCTCTTTCCTCTTCCTCACGGAAACCGTCCCATTTTCAACCTCCCTCTTCCCGATCACAAAAATATAGGGGATCTTATGCTTTTCCGCATCCAATATTTTGTAGTTTAACCTCTCGTTCCTATCATCCACCTCAACCCTAAAGCCTTCCTCCTCAAGGAGGTTTGCCACCTTCCTTGCGTAATCGTTAAATTCGGACTTTATGGGTAATATCCTCACCTGGACGGGTGCAAGCCAAAGGGGAAGGTCCCCCGCATAATGTTCAAGTAGAATCCCCATAAACCTTTCCATAGAACCAAAAATAGCCCTGTGGATCATAACCGCATAGTGGTCCTTCCCGTCCGGTCCTTTATACGTTGCGGAAAACCTCCTTGGAAGGTTAAAATCCACCTGTACGGTGGTACACTGCCACCTTCTGCCTAAGGCATCCTTTAACTTTACGTCTATCTTCGGACCATAAAATGCCGCTTCCCCAACCTCCACGGTGTAATTCAAACCCTCCCTCTCAAGGGCATTTTTTAGGGAGTTTATGGCGTTCTCCCACATCTCCTCCGTCCCCATATAATCTTCCTTCCTGTTCGGATCCCATATGGAAAGCTCCACCTCAAAATCCTCAAAACCAAACCTCTTCAGGATCCTCTTCATAAGGTTTAACACGTTTACAACCTCGTCCTCTATTTGCTCGTGAGTTGTAAAGATATGGGCGTCATCCTGGGTGAATCCCCTAACCCTCAAAAGTCCATGTAAAACCCCGGAAAGCTCGTCCCTATAAACCGTACCAAGCTCGCATATCCTAAGCGGTAAATCCCTGTAGCTCCTTACCTTGGATTTGTATATTAATATGTGCGCAGGGCAGTTCATGGGTTTAACCGCGTACGTTTGTCCATCCTTTTCAAAAACAAACATATTCTTCGCGTAATAGTTTAAATGTCCCGAGATCTCCCAAAGTTTCCCACTCAATAGGTGTGGGGTATAAACGAGCTTGTACCCAGCCTTTATGTGTTCCCTTTTCCAATAATCCTCTATTACGGACCTAACTATAGCGCCGTTTGGGTGCCAAAATACGAAACCTGCCCCCGCCTCCTCATAAAACCCAAAAATATCCAGCTCCCTCCCAAGAACCCTATGATCCCTAGCCTTTGCCTCCTCCAAAACCTTTAAGTAATCCTCCATCATCTTTGGATCGGGGAAGGATATGCCGTATATCCTCTGCAAGGATGGGTTTTTTGGATCACCCTTCCAGTAGGCGGAGGAAACGCTCAAAACTTTGAAGGATTTAACTATTCCCGTCCTGTAAATGTGGGGACCCTTGCAAAGATCCACGAACTCCCCCTGCCTGTAAATTGAAACCTTAGGTAGATTGAACTCCTCTATTAGCTCTACCTTGTAATCTTCCCCCAAGCTCTTAAAAAACTCCTTTGCTTTTTCACTTTCCAACTCCTCCCTTGAAACCTCAAGGTCCTCCTCGCATATCTTCACCGCCATCCTTTCTATCTCCTCAAGATCCTCTGGAGTTAACGTTTTCCCTCCGAAGTCTATATCGTAAAAGAAACCGTTCTCTATCGGGGGACCAACGGTAAGCTTGGCAAAGGGATAAAGCCTCTTTACCGCCTGAGCCAATATATGTGCGGAGGAGTGCCAAAAAACCCCCTTCCCATCCTTATCGTTAAAATCCAAAATCTCAATTAAATCCGCATCCTCAGGTATCGGGACAAATAGGTCAAAAAGCTTCCCGTTGAACCTTGCGACAAACCCACCCTTCGGATCCCCCACGAGGTCCAAAACGGACTTTTCCCCCTCAAAGATATACTCTTTAACTTCACCATTTGGAAACCTTATTTTTACCTTCCTCACGGAAGGGTATTATAAATCCGGAATATAAACCAAGAATTCCGTACCCTTACCTATCTCGCTCTTAACCTCAATATCCCCACCCAATACTTTCACAAACTTTTTAACTATAAATAGTCCCAAACCCGTCCCCCCTTCCTTCGTAGTATAAAAAGGGTTAAAGATCTTTGGAAGGTTCTCCTTCTCAATCCCCTTCCCAAAATCCCTTACCGAAACAAACTTATATATC
>LBFQ01000061.1:0-1172 GCA_000980735.1 Candidatus Caldipriscus sp. T1.2 | reverse complement strand
CCTTTCAGGGAAAATTCGGAAACCTTCAAGGAAGGTTTTACGACGTTTATTATCCTCATATGAAGCTTCCTTATCCTCTCAAAAACCCTCTTTAGTCTCCCCCTAAGGTTCTCATCCTCCAAGTTTTCCAATAGGATGCCTACCGTAGTTAAGGAGTTCTTTAGGTCGTGGGATATGAGACTTGACATTATTCCAGCCATTGCGAACTTTTCAAGCCTTGGATCTACCTGAGGGATCTCAATAAAGATCAGGATGCTAACTTTTGAAAATCCGTGAAAGCTTTTAAATTTCCTTACTTTGTAAGAAATACCGCCCAATTCCACCTCATCCCCATCGTCCAACTTAAGGAATTCAACCCCCTCCGAAATTTTCAAAGCCCTGGTGTTTAGAAATATTACCCCGTTTTTCCCCAGGACCATAACCGGATAGGGAAACTCTTCGAAAACCCGAAAGTTCCAAAGGTATTCTGGCTTTAATATCACGAAAAACTCAGCCCTTCCCCCGTTCTCCTTTGGGAATATTTTCGCTTCAACCGGTATTTGCTCCCCCTTTGCGTTCAAAATCCTCAACTTTACCTTCGTAGTTATCCATACCTTGAAGGAAACTTCCGCCGATGCCCTAAAAACCCTCCTGTATTGCGGAGAAATTATAACATCCAAAGCCTTTCCCTTTAAATTCTCCAAGTCAAACCCCAGATCTTCCACCCTCTTGTTCCCCCCCAAAATCTCAAACTTTGAATTCAAGTGAAATATTACCTCATCCAATACGTCAAGAACTTCCATCTCGTAAGAGAGATTCATACCTTCGCCTTTTGCAGGACACTTTTGAGGACGAGCTTTGATATAAGATCAAGGGTCTCAAACACCCCCTTACCCTGTGATGCCACGCTCTCCACATAAGGGAACCCCCTTTGGTTCAAAAGCATATTAAGCTCCTCCACCGTCATAATATCACCCAAATCCCTCTTGTTGTACTGTAATACTATAGGGATCTGATCCAAGCTTAGCCCTTGCTCGGCAAGAAACTCTTCCATCTCTTGGAATATTATCTTATTTTCTTCCGCCCTGCTCCTTTGGGAATCCGCAACAAAAACTATCCCATCCGCCCCCTTCAAAACCAGTTTTCTGGATGTTTTGTAAAAGTACTGGCCGGGAACGGTGTAGAGGTGGAAC
>LBFQ01000060.1:40545-46502 GCA_000980735.1 Candidatus Caldipriscus sp. T1.2 | reverse complement strand
CATCAGTCTTGATGAGGAAAATATCATAACTACCCGCACCGAAGGAATTTGTATAACCCGCCAGGATATATCCACCGTCCGATGTCCGTTGAACGGAAGAAACTTCATCCCAACTCGTTCCCCCATAAGTCTTAGCGAAGGATTTAACTGACATTGGATTAGGCGAAAAATAAGGACATCCAAAACTTTCCGCAAAAACCTCAGACCAAAAACCCAAAGCAAAAAAGCCTGAAAGAACCAAAATTACCCTTTTCATACGAATGATATTATGTGTTTAATTCCCATCTGATACCCTTTACCTGAAAGCGCAATTTTTAACACCCCCAGCCCGCACCGAAGGAGAATAGCCTAATTACCAACCTTAAAATTCCTAATATGAAAACCTTTCTTAAGTTTTTGGTCCTCCTCACCTCCCCGATATGGTTTTTACTTGCTCTGTTGCTCGTTCCCATCATAGTCCTGTTTTCGGTTTTGCTCGCAATAATATCCCTTCCCTTTGCCCTAATTTTTGCCATAGCTGTGCTTCTGATCAGCCTACCTATGTCCTTGCTCTTGGGTCTCAAGTTCGGAAGGTGGAAGAAAGAAAAGGAAAAGGTAATAATATCCGAAAGTAAGGGGGAGGTGTCCTTGAAGGGTAAGACTTACGAGGTTGAGATATCGGAGGGTGTGGAGATTGGGGTTTTAAGCGTGGAGGTGGGTAAGATTTTGAACAGGGGGAATGTCTCGGAGATGAAATTAGGGGTTGGGGAGGTGGAGAATAGGGGGTACATAGAGGGTTTGGATCTGGGTGTGGGTGAGGTGGAAAATTACGGAAAAATAGGTAAGGTGAAATTGGGGATAGGAGAGGTTTCAAACAAAGGGGAGATAGGGGAGGTTTATGTGGGGATAGGCGAAGTTGAGGATGAGGGTAATATTGGGAACGTAAAGGTGGGGTTAGGGGAATACAAGCGGAAACGTTAAGTTCTGTAATACATTTTCACATCCGCCCTTTGGGTTAGTATGGCAATAATAAGGGGTGTTAGCCAGATTATTGATACATCCGTCGGCGTAAATCCGTAAATTAACCAAAGGATAAACCAAATTTCGGATACGCCGTGTATCCCAAAAGCCAACAGACGAATTAACCATGCCCTATCAAGGGTTGCTGGTGGCAAGGTGAAGAGGATATTCAGAATCCCAAGGATAACATATTCAAAGTTGAAAAACATAGAGAGCCTCTTCGTTGGATCCACTTCGGAAAAGTTAACGAGGGCATAGGATAAGAGGGGGGAAATAAGGAGCAAAATTACCATCAAAATCGGATAGGTTCTATACCCCTCCTTCCATAGGTAAGAAAACGTTCCTACCATAAGGAGTATGTAAGCCAAGAAGTATAGAAAGTCCCCCAAGTAGTAGAAGGATAGAGGAATCTCAAGGGAGTTTATGGCGGAATATAGGGATAGGGAGAAAAAGCCCAAAGCCCAAAACCTCTCAAAATACCTCCCCTCAACGAAAGTTAAAATTCCCGCAAAAAGATAAACAAAAAACCCCAACCAATATATATAGTTCTCGCTCAAGCTCCTCATATAGGGTGATATTGCCATAGCGGATAAAACGAAGAAGGCAAAGGAGACCTTCCAGGTTTTCATCTCATTATTACGAACCTAGTAAAGGCCTTTACCTTTTCCTTACCTGACCTCGCGTCCACAACCGCCACGTATATCCCGTTTGCAAGGCGGTATGCGGTGCTTATCTCAACGGAGTTAAAGCCAGGCTTCAACGTCCTCTTTATCTCATCAACGATCAAACCTGTAGGCGTGTATATCTTTATGCTTACTTCCGCCCTCTTGGTTAGGTTGAATGCTATATAGAATTGCCCGTTCCTGTAAGGATTCGGGTATGCCAATAGATCCAAGATTTTTAGGCTATCACCCGAAAACTCCAAATCCCAAACGTTATAACCCCTAACCCCCTTTGCGGATGTTATTGAGACGCCCAACCTGTGTTTTCCGGGAGAAGAAGAAAAATCAAGATCATAATAGGCTTCCGCTAAGGTATCGTTCAGAATTTTAACTTCCAAAATTTCGCTCCTTAGATTATCTATTAGGATCCTGGGAGGCGAAGCGTTATCCCCGGATGTCCTAATATCAAAGCCTTCCTTGCTTTCAAATAGGAATTTCAACCTAACCCTTGAAGGCAAGAACATACCGTTTTCAAGGGGAATATCGCCATAATACCCATAGACCTTAGGTTTGGAGTATCCTACGCTTGAATCCATCTTAGATATGGGATATAGGGCGGAATAACCCCTATCGCCATCCCACCAATTTAATAAAGCCTTTTGTGTTGGTGTATCCGAGGATGTTAAAAGCCCCCTAAGAGGGACCCAGAATCTAACCGTATCCCCGGGAACATCACCATAAAATAAGGGAGCCCTACCTTTGGCGTATGGGTATCTTATCGGGAGGCAATTGAAAGAAACAGTATCCCATTCGGGAATATCAAAAACCCCGAGTTTACCCTTAGGGACGTAAGCCCAATTTTTGGCGCCCCTTTTGAGGGTGTCGGAAGAGACGGGAGCCAAACTGTCGGGAAGCTTTAGCATAATTGCGGGATCCCCAAGTAAAACATAGTATCTATCGTTCTTGCCGACTAAGGAAATGTACCCCAAAGGTGCTTTTCCGTAATTTGATAGATAATTATACATAGCCCTGGCGTAAAGGGCGTTGCTTCCCGCAAAGGCTAAGGCTGTTGTGGATAAAACCGCTATACCCCTGTTCCTTTTCAGCATAAGCTCTTCACCGAGGACGTGTACCGGATCCGTCCTATCGTAAGCTCCCACCTTGCACGATAGGACGGTTATAAAGCTCTCCCTACCCTTAGTGTTTATTTTACCTACATCACTCAGGGTTAAAAGTCTTTCGTGCGCCATCTGTACCGGGTTTCCGTGTATGAAGAAGCTAACCATGAGAACGCCGGAATTTAAAATTTTTATCAGATCGGATGTTGCGGATGGTTTTACGGAACCCTCAAGGGGATACTTCTGAAGCAAAAATGGTATGGTGTTTATTCGGGGGGAGATTACGGACCTGACGGTGTATAGCACATCGTATGTGTGGAAGATTTCGCAGGATGTGGGACTTTCGGACTTTTCATCATCCGCAACGAGTAAAACGTTATACCTCCATATCCCATCGTTTTTAAGGTTTTCGTAATCTATGACTTTTTCGATGTACTCGGAGAGCTCCGTGTTATCCCTTATGGGTATCCTACCGAGGGCTATGTCGGAGTATCCGTCCCCGTCAAAGTCCCCATAAAAGTCGTCGTATGCGCCGAAGTTATCAAGATTCACAGAAAGGCTTGAGTCTATCGGGTAGTAAGGTGGGACCTGCTTTGGGAAGGCGGAACCCGAGAAGTTTTTATAATCGTAATTCCCATCCCCAACGAGAACTACATACTTTGGCTTACTTGGATCCCTCAAATAGATGTTATACAAAAAGTTCCTTATTGCAACGGGATCGGGATTTCCAAGGGAAAACTGGGTGTATATATCCTCTATGTTCGCCCAGGCGGTGGAGACGTTAGAATACTCCCACCTTGAGCCGTTAAATATGGGGGTTTTCCCCGATCTAAATTCCAACAATCTCCTAAAGGTACCCGAAAATTCCCTTGATCCTACGGCGACGTAATCGGCGGATAGGGAATAAAGATCCTGAGAAATGTTCAAAATCTCAAGGGATATGGGCCTTCTGGCAAAGTTTGATAGATATATCCTCGCCCATCCATTTGAGGAATCGTTTATAAAAAGGTTTCCGGAGGAGTACGTGTAGCTTTCAATTATCTTGGGTTCATAGGGGTTTGTGATGTCCCAAACAAAAACGGGCCTTCCCCCTTTCAAATACAAGGTAAATCTACCCGAGAAATTCACAAAGAAAAGCCCCTCGTTCCCGTAACTTCCGTTTGAAACATAGGAAACTTCGTAATAATCTAAGTACAGGGTTTGGGAGCCATAGAAGGGCTTTAGGATGTACTCTAAGGTGTTGTTTGTGGAAAGGGAAGGGGAACAGCTTAGGGTGGCGAAGGTCCTTACCCTTACGTAAGCGGAATCGCATATTTGTCCGTTTATCCTTACCCATAGCCTGGCGGATGTATCGGAAAATTCACCGTTTGCAACCCTCGTTTTGAAGGATATGCCAGATAAGATGTCGGATAAGTTAAAATTATATGTATATATCCTGTCCGGGTCCGAGGCGGTCCTTGACATTTCCCTGCCCAACCAAACCCTACCCTTCTTTCCCGGATTGTTTATATTCTCCTCAAACCTATAAAACTTTATGGGTTGTGCGGAAGGTCCCGGGGGGAAATTTACAATGGTTATCCTTTTGCCGGTTTCCCCACCCAAACCCAAAAAATAATACGTCGTATCCGTGTAAGGGTTCTCAAAGTAAGAGATGTTCCCACCGAGCACCCTAAACCCTTTTTGAGATTCCCCCCAAAATAGTATCCTCTGTCCCCCCTCGTCTATCCATATGGGAATTTCGTAAGGGAAATTGAAAGTTGTGGAAAGGTTGGACCTCAGGGTGTCAAGTAGGGCGATCATCTTTATGGTATTCCTTGGGTACGAGTTTATGTTTATCCCAAGTTTTGAGAGTTCGGAGAATGGGATTTCGTATATCCCGCTTTTTGTAATCTTGATCTTTATCCAAACTTCCGCCTTTGAAAACGGATTTTGTGGTAAAGAGTGGGGTTTTGGGGGATCATAATCAACCCAGTTGGGGTTTGGGTTTAAAACCCCGGCAAGCATGAGGTGTGTCCTAAAATCATTTGATGGTCTTCCCTTAAACTTCGGTTCGGGGAAATTTACGTAAACCCTCCCATCCCTATAAACCCTTATATCCAAGTACCTGACACCGAAGGACATCCCCTCTTGGTACGAGCATGAATCACAGGAAACCGTGTAAGGGACCCTCGGTGGGATCTGAACTTTATAAGTTTCAAAAGGTTTGCCGTTTAAAACTACATCAAACCATACCATTTATCCGAAAATGCCCGTAATTGTCGGTAACCATTGGTTAAATAGGAAGTATATCCTACCAAGGAGCAACGAGATCCTACCCATAACCGTATATCCAAACGAGGCCCCGAAAGCTAACATTATGAATATTATTCCCAACCTGACGATGGGTTTCATAATACCCTTATGTTCGGTGGAGAAGAAAAAGTACATTATTGAGGTTATTACGCCCAGAACGAAAACCCAATTTGAGAACACCTGCCAAAAGTTTTCCCCCCATAGGGGTAAAAATGTTGCCCTTATCTGCGGGTATATGAAACCCTGAAAGGTTGCGGTCAAATTTATACCCGTATATATACCTATGGTGTAAGCGAGGGGGAAGAGGGCTATCCACCTGAAATCCCTCACGACCGGTATATACCCGAAGATCTCAAGTTTGGTTATGATCATTAAGCCCAAAATTATTCCCAAGATAACAGAAAACTGACCCCACGAAAGGAAGGCTACCTTCTGTCCGAATAGGGTGATCTCCCCAAGCTTAAAAATTAAGTATTTCTCGTCCAAAAGCCCCCCCTTTATCTGGGGCCATATAGCCTGTTGTATGGTATTTACCAAGCCATAACCCGCGGAAACCCCCACGAATATATGCTCCGCAAACCTATAAATTGGATTTTCTTTGATTACCAAAGATAAAATTGCCAGGGTAAGAAAGGCCGCTATCCAAATTCCAAGGATATCCCAAAAGTTCATTTCTTTTGTTTCTTCAGATTCTCAACCTCTTTGTATAGGATCTCGTAGTTCTTTTCGAGAGCCTTCACCCTACCCACCGCGTTTGAGACTTCCCCCTTCGCCTCGCTTATCTCCCCCCTTAGCCTGTTCATCTCTATCTCAAGCTTCTCTATCCTCTTCTCAAGCTTTTTAACGTCCGCCCCGCTTGAGCAAGAGAGGAAAAGAACTGGTAAAG
>LBFQ01000060.1:27889-40525 GCA_000980735.1 Candidatus Caldipriscus sp. T1.2 | reverse complement strand
AAAATGGCAAGGAGAAGCTTCATAGCCAATCCAAACCCTTATATCTAAAGGCGTAAAGCCAACCCCCAAGTAGGATAAAAACGAAAACCAAAACCGCCCAAAAGGATATCACGGGATAAACCGATTTGTAGGAGACCAGCCAGGGTAAAAAGAAGGCGATCTCAACGTCGAAAAGGATAAACATAAGGGCTATTGGGAAAAACCTTATAAAATATTTCTTTTTTGCTTCATCGAGGGGCACTTCCCCGGATTCGTAGGGTTCGTACTTTTGGGGCTCGGGAATGGACTTAGGACGCAGGAGCTTGTATATCAAAAGCATACCAGCTATGGCGAGGAAACCGAGTATAAGGAATATCCCTAAACCCGCAAGGCTTTCCCAAATGTTTTCCAAGCTCCCCGGGCAGGATTCGAACCTGCGACCCCCCGGTTAACAGCCGGGTGCTCTACCTGCTGAGCTACCGGGGAACCTGAAGACGGATATTATAAGGGGGAAAATTGCCCTATTATAATTCCCAACTATGGCATACGTAAGATATAGCGTAGAGGATGGTGTGGCAATTTTGGTAATAGAGAATCCACCAGTAAATGCCCTTTCAAAGCCCGTCATGGAGGAGCTGGATAAAGCCCTTGACGAGCTAAGGGATAACCCGTCCGTTAAGGTTGTTATATTGACCGCGGCGGGGCAGATAGCGTGGATAGCTGGGGCGGACATAAACGAGATAGAAAAGCTCAACACCAAGGAAGAGGCATATCAAGTCGTAAAACAGGCGCAGGGTATAGTGAATAAGCTTGAGAACCTTGGGAAACCCTCAATAGCTGCGATACACTCCCTTTGTCTCGGAGGGGGTTTGGAGCTCGCGCTCGGTTGCACTTTCAGGATAGCGGGGGATAAGGCGAAGTTCGGACAGCCGGAGATAAACCTTGGGATAATTCCGGGGATGGGGGGAACCCAGAGGCTTACGAGGTTGGTGGGTAAAGCAAACGCCCTAAGACTCATCCTAACTGGGGAGCAGATAACCGCCCAGGAGGCTTTCAGGATAGGTTTGGTGGATGCGGTGGTTCCAAGCGATAGGGTAATTATGGCCGCAAAGGACTTCGCTAAGAGGATTGCCCAAAAAGGCTTACCTTCAATTAGGGCCGCTTTGAGGGCGGTTTATGAGGGGGAGGATCTACCTTTGAACGAGGGCCTGGACCTTGAAGCTAAGCTCTTTGCGGAGCTTTGCGAAACTGAGGATAAGAAGGAGGGAATAAGGGCGTTTAAGGAGAAGAGGAGGCCGAACTTCCAGGATAGGTAGCTACTTCCACTTTATGGTACAACCCACCGCGGGGGTCTCCATATAGGGGACTTCTTTACCCGATATTAGGGCATCCAAAACATCAATTAAATACCTTTTCTTTGGATTTCCCTCGTAATCGTCGTCTACTGCCCCCTTATAAACCAAATTACCATCCCTATCAAATACAAAAACGTGGGGTGTCCTTTCCGCTCTGAAAATTTTGGCAACTTCCTGCGTCTCATCAAATAGATAAGGAACGGGATAGTTTTTCTTCTTCATGTTCTCAAAGGAGTCTTCGGGGTACTTGTTTGGGTCGTTAGAGTTTATAAACGCGAAGCCGAACTTATCCTTATAATTCTCAACTATCCTTAAAACCTCCTTTTCCCAAGCCTTAACGTAAGGACAGTGGTTGCACCAGAAGATTATCACGCTTCCGTATTCACCCTTAAGATCCTCCGAAGAATAAACCTTTTCATCCGTCCCCTTTAGGGAAAATTTTGGAATTTTCATACGAGAATTTTAAAGTCGCTGAAGGTTCTCCGCATAAAAGTCGGGTTCAATTTTAAGCCTTTCAACATCTTCCAGTTTATGCACACCACTTAGCACAAAAACCGTAGGGATCCCCAATTTCTTTCCCGCCAATATATCCGTCTCAAGGTTGTCCCCTATCAAAACCGCACCATTTAAATCTAAGTTTTCGAATATGTACCTATTGGGTTTTCCTATGACAACATCGGGTTTCCTCCCGCTTGCGTACGATATGGCGGATACTATTGAACCAGCACCCGGAAGGATCCCATTCTCCTCCCTAACATGCGCATCCAAGTTTGTCGCAACAAACAAAGCTCCAAAATAAACGAAGTTTGAAGCCTTTTTTAGTTTTTCGTAATTGAAAGTCCTATCTATCCCAACCACCACCGCTTGTGGTTCTTCCTCACAAATCTCTATCCCATTACTTTCAAGAGCCCAAAACAACCCCTCCTCCCCTACCGCATAAACCCTCTTTATCCCCCTTTTAACAAGATAATTCGCGGTGGCTGTAGATGAGGTTATTATCATATCCGCCTCTATACCCAATTCCCTCAACCTTTCCCAGTAATCATCGGGTTTCCTTGAGGAATTGTTAGTTATGAAGATAAGCCTTTTACCCCTACCCTTCAGTTCCCTCAAAGCATTGACGTTTTCCCATATAACATTCTTTTCCCTCCAAACCACACCATCCAAGTCGCACAGGATCGTTGAGAAATTCTCAAGATCCTCAGGCTTTAGAGCCCTCATCTAAAACCGTATAACTTTGATATGGTGGGGGAGAATAAACTCCCAATTTTCGCGATTATGAAATCCCGAAAAGAAAGGAAAACTTCCTCTTTCTCCCTCTCAATGGCGTTCAAAACCTTGCTTGCCACCTTTTGCGGATCCACCATAAACCCCACGGGCTTGGGTTTTTCACCCAACGAATTTTCAAAGAAGGGAGTTTTTACCGCCGGGGGATAGAGGTTAATAACCTTTATCCCATACTTTCTCAACTCCTCCCTCAGGGATATGAAAAATACCCTCTCCGCCGACTTTGATACCGCGTAAATGTTCCACTTTGGCAGGGGAACGAACGCTATAAGGCTGATTATATTAACTATTATGGACTTCTGACCCGATTTTATGTTTGCGAAACTAAGGCTCAGATCCAAGGGCGCCCAGAAGTTTACCTCCATAACCCTATCAAGAATTTCGGGGTTTGAACCCAAAGTTTTACCAAAGTACCCAACCCCAGCGTTGTTTATTAAAATGGAAAGATCTTCAAGAACCTCAAGGGCATATGGTATTATGATCTTCCTTGCCTTCCTATCCGCAAGATCCACCCTTAAAACCTTCAAATTGGGAAATTCTTTTTTTAATCCCTCAAGGGCGGACTCGTTCCTCCCTATCGCCAAAATCCTCGCCCCCTTATTGTAAAGCATCTTCGTAATTTCGTACCCTATCCCGGATGTTGCGCCCGTTATTATCACCCCCCTTCCCTCAACCTTCATTTCTCCTCCTTGAAATTTCCAAAAGTTTCCGGTAAAGTTCCCTCTCCTCCTTACTTAAATTCTTTGGCACCCTTAAAACCGCATAAACTAAAAGGTCTCCCCCATTTATCCCCTTCCCCCTAAACCTTGCAAAGACCTCACCATTCTGAACCCCCTCCGGGATCCTTACTTTTATCCTTTCTCCCGTGATATGTTCAAACTCCCTTTCCCCACCCAATACCGCCAAAGGCGGTTCTATTTCCATCCTGTATATCAGGTCGTTTCCCCTCCTTTCAAACTTCGGATGAGGCTTTTCCCTGATGTGTATAACCAACCTTCCGGTGTTAAAATGCCCCCAGTTCCTATAAATTACCTTTTGCCCATCCGAAACCCCAGCTGGGATCTTAAAGGTCCTCTTAACTTCCTCCCAAACAAAACCCCTCCCACCGCACTTTTGACAGGTTCTTCCCACAACCCCCCTACCTTTACAGGTATCGCAAACCGTATCAACATAAAAGAAGCCCACAAAGGTCCTATTAACCTTCCTTACCCTACCCCTACCCCCACACGTATGGCATGTCCTCGCATCAACGATCCCCTCACCCCCGCATACATCGCACTTTACCTTTCTCCTATAATGGATCACCCTTTCCGTCCCCTTTATCACCTCCTCAAGGGAAAGTTCAACCTCAACGTGAACATCCGGATCCTCATAGCTTTCCTTCCTTCCACCAAAGAAAGTTTCGAATATATCCCCTCCGAAGAACCTTTCAAAGATCTCCTCAAGGTTCATTTGGGAGAAGTCAAAGCCGGTATCGTAAACTCCGCTTTCCGGATCTATTCCCCTATCGTACATCTCCCTCTTTTGGGGATCGGATAGGACCGCGTAAGCCTCGCTTATCTCCTTAAATCTTTTTTCTGCCTCCTCCTTCATCTCGGGGGGAACCCTATCCGGGTGCCACTTCATTGCAAGGCGGGCAAAAGCGGCATCTATTTCTTCCTTAGTCGCATTCCTAGGAACTCCTAAGATCTCGTAATAATCCTTTTTCCCCGCCCTCATAACCACCTTATCGCTCCCTTACCCCACGCGTAAACATACCCAACAAGAAGGACCAATATAAAGAAACCCCCCTCAATCGCCGCTAAAATTTTCAAATCCCCCACATGCAAAGCCCAGGGAAACAGCAAAATTGCTTCCACATCAAAGATCAAAAAGATTAAAGCTATCAAGAAATACTTAACCGCGAGCCTACCTTTTGGCCATTTTCCCGGCTTTACACCCGATTCGTAAGGCTCAAGCTTTTCCTTATTTGGCCTTTTAGGACCCACTAAGAAGGAAAGGATCACGCCGGAGTATCCCAAAATCAAGGCAATGAGAAACATTACACCCAACTTCCAAAGTTCGGACATAGCGGATTATTTTAAGGCGGACGAGTTTAAAATAACAGGTTAATGAGGCACCTATTGGACATTGAAAGCACATCCGTAGAGGACATATTGAAGATCCTTGATACCGCCGAGATCTTCCTTAAAGTCCTTGATCAGCCCTCAAAGAAGCTTCCTACATTAAAGGGTAAAACCGTCCTCCTTATGTTCCTTGAACCATCAACGAGAACGCAGATTTCCTTTGAGATGGCGGCAAAGAGGCTCTCAGCGGATACCGTAAGCTTTTCCCCATCAAGGTCCTCCATGCAAAAAGGGGAAACACTATTGGACACCCTCCTTAACCTTCAGGCTATGGAAATAGACGCCATAGTCGTTAGGGCTACATCTCCGGGAACTCCCCACTTCTTGGCAAAGCATACCAACGCAAAGGTGATAAACGCGGGGGATGGCGCCCACGAGCATCCAACCCAGGCGCTTTTGGATGCCTTCACCGTTAGGAAACATCTGGGTAGGCTGGAAGGGTTAAAAATTCTAATTGTTGGGGATATTTTGCATTCAAGGGTCGCCCGCTCAAACCTTTTCCTTTGGAGGAAGTTCAACTGCGAAGTTTATTTCTCCGGTCCCCCCACCTTAGTTCCGAAGGAGTTTGAAAAGCTGGGAGCGAAGATAGTTGAACTTGATGAGTATATTGATAAGGTGGATGTGATAATGGCGCTGAGGCTTCAGAGGGAGAGGATGGAGGGAAGTTTTATACCCTCCCAGAGGGAGTATAGGATGTTCTGGGGAATCACATCCGAAAGGCTCAGGAGGATACCGGAAAGTACCCTAATAATGCACCCGGGACCGGTAAATTGGGGGATGGAGATGGATTGGGAGGTGAATGAAAGGAGGAACACGGTTATATTGGATCAGGTTAGGAATGGGGTTGCGGTGAGGATGTCTGTACTTTACCACCTTTTGGCGAGGGAAAAATGATGGATATCATAAACTCACCATATAAGGCGCTGACCGTAAAGAAAATTTCTATTGCCTTAATTTTCGTATCCTTAGGCCTTGCCCTTTACTCCCTCTTCACCTACATAGCCTATTTCTCTTCTGGCCTTGACATTTTTAGGGTTTGGGAGATCCACCGCTTTTTCCCTATACCAACATGGGCTAAAACCTTTCCCGAATTCATCGCGGAGAGGGGTGGGGACGTATTCTTTAGGACGGATTTTGATAGGTTCAACCTCGCGGGTAAAGCCCTATGGTTCTTGGGGATATACCTCTTGGTATTCTCCTACTTTTGCGCTGGCATAGGGATCTCAAGGCTTAATTTAGAGGAAAAGAGGGGGGATCCCTTCTATCCCTTCCTTGATGCCTTAATGGAATCCTTTAAAAAATCCGGGCTTTTCATAACCACCACACTAACCCTCCTCTCCTCCTTCCTCCTTTTGCTATTCTTCCACCTCTTATTCTCCTTCACCGCCAACTTTAAACCGCTCTTTTACCCAACCGCAATAATTCTTATACTCGCCTTCCCCTTCCTTTTTATCCTCTCCGCAATGTTCCTTTATATGCTCGTCGGTTTCCTTGTTGGGATCATATACGGTCCAATAACCGCCACATCCTTTGAGGGAGACACCTTTGATATATTCTACGAGGGTTTTACGGTCCTGAACGAGAGGCCCTTCAAAGCCCTATTCCTTGAGCTCCTTAACCTTATAGTTAGCCTTGCGGTTTTCTCCGCCTTCTCCTTCCTCTTCCTTAGAGCCGTTCTACTCACAAGCAAAATCCTAACCTTCTTTGCCCCTAACCTGAAGTTTTTACTCTATCCTAACATAGACTTCGGCTCCCTACCCCAACTTCACCCATACCTTTCCAATTTCCTCTCCCTCATCCTTCCCAAAGAGTTCTTGGTTTTCGTCGGAACCCCCATACCAACGCCCCTAACGGACGCTTACTCAAAAGTCCTCTCCCTTTGGTATGTCTTCGCCCTAATATTATGCCTTGCGGTTTTTGTTAGCTTGAGCTGGACGGGTAGGGTTTTCGTTTATAGGGAGCTCGTTAAAGATAAGGATGGGATAGATATTTTCTCCATCAAGCCTAAGCTATTAAATTTCAAGGAGGAAGCCAAGTCCGAGTCCGATTAGGGGATTGAATCCTCCCCTTTTATTTTCAATCAATTCTGAGAGCTCGTAAGCCTTTATCCTCTCAAGGGATGCGGTAAAGAACCATGGGTTATCCTTTGCCTTGTAATATGCGGAAAACCTGAAGGATACCGGGTTTTTGTTCCCTTCCCTAAGGACCCCAAGGCCCGCGGAAAACTTAAAGGATCTAAAGTTATAAATACCTTCAAGCCTAAGGCTTTCGTACCCCTTATAGAACGCCAAGACCTTTAAGAAGGAAGAGGATAAACCCAAACCGAAGGATGCGTTTTTAACGAGGTAAAGCCACGAACCCCACAACCTTAGATCCACCCCAAGGAAAACCTCCATCCTGTCGTCCGGGGGAAGGGTTTGACTTCCGCTTATATAATCCTCAAAGTACCCCCTCAGGATGTAAGCCCCGAATTCCACCTTTCTCTTCTGTCTTGGCGTTGAAATTACGGGTTGTATGTAAGTTCTTTCTTCTTTCTCCGTCTTGTCCTCATCTTCCTCTTTGTTTTCCGCGCTATCCTTCCCTATGTTTAAGAGCTTTTCAACGGTTTCCTTGTTGTAGTTATCATCAAACAGGGAAGGTTTGAGCTTGTAGGCGGTGTTATACTCCCTTTCCGCTATTTTATACGCCTTATACTTGTAAGCCAAAAAGCCGTAAAAGAAGTGCCCCTCCGCGTAATTGTCATCCATCTCTATTGCCTTTTGTGCGTGTTGTATGGCGGAGTTGTAATCCTCAAAGAACAGCGCCTTTATCAGGCCCCTCCCGAGCTCCTCGTAAGCCTCGTAAAGCTGTGTCCCCGAATATTTCCCCTTAAATTCCCTTATCTCAACCTTTTTCAGAACCTTCCTTACAACGGATGAAGGTACCGCGTAAGATATAGCCTCCCTCCCCATACCCTCCTTTGCGAATATCACCCCCACAACCTCCCCGTTCCTATCCAAAACCGGTCCCCCCGCTATTCCCCGGATTTACACTCATATTCAGGGATATGGGATTAGCACCCTTATCGGATGCGACGAATCCAAACATAACCTTAAGCTGATTATCGTGATAAGAGGTTCCGGGGTATCCTAAGGCCGCAACAGGCTCCCCCTGACTTAAGCTATCCCTTGATGATAACCTTAACGTCTTGAAGTTCTCCCCCGTTACCTTTAGTACAGCTATATCGTTATCCGGGTCGTCGTATATAACCTCAGCAAAATATAGCCTATCAACGAGCTCCTTGAAATTCGTGGCGGAAGGTCCCGGTAAAATCACCGCTATAACCCTCCCGTTCCTTACAACGTGGCTGTTTGTTATTATCTTCCCGTTTTTATCGATAAAGAAGCCCGAGCCTGTCACCACGTTCCAATCAACCGCAACATCCCCTACCGACCTAAGCTTTGGCAAACCGAAGGATATGATCCTAACCACCGCATCCTTTTTATCCTTCGTAAGTAATGCATCCCAATTTGGCAAAGTTATCTGTCCCAAAATTGCAAGCATATACAAATATTTTAAAGGGGCTTTAAATCACACTGAAGGGGTGATTCCACAGGGCGGATAGGTATAAAAGTTCCTCACGGGTGTTCCTCCTAAATCCCACCTCCACGTCCTTCAGGGCATATAAAAGTCTTCGGAAACTTGACATATCCCCCGAATAAAGGTAAAATTCCGAAACCTTGAAATATCCGATCCTCAAAAAAAGTCCCTTCCACTTGCCGAACATTTCCAAACCTCGATTTAGGGCGGATATATCCCCGAATATCACCCTTTCCCATATATCCAAAGAAATTTTAAGGTCCTCCCCCATTTGAAGTAAGCTTTTCGCTATTCCCGGACTTCCCTCCGAGATCTTATATAAAACTTCGTCGTAAAAACCTATAACCCTTGAGAAGTCGGATGGGGATAAGGGGGAGAACCTAACCTTTATAGCCCTGGACCTTATGGTGGGAAGGACGAAGGTGGGCTTTGATGAGATCAGGATAAAGATGGTATCCTTAGAACCCTCCTCAAGGACCTTTAAGAGGGCGTTTTGACTTTCAAGGTTCGCGTTCTCTATGTTCATAATTATCACCACCCTCCTTTTAAACTCAAAGGGGGATTTTGAAAGTTCCGCCTGAAGCTCCCTAATTTGGGAAATCTTTATCGTTAGATCACCCTCAATGTTATAAAACTCGTCCGGCCTGGGTTTCCCGGGCTGGGGTTTTATGTCAGAAATTATGAGAAGATCTGGGGATTTAAGGTTTCCGAAAGCCTTACAACCGTAGCATTCACCACAGGGTTTCTCTTCCGATGAACATACCAAAGACTGGGCGAATTCAAGGGCCAAGGTTGCTTTTCCCACACCCGGGGGACCGTAAAACATTAAAGTCGCCTTGTTATTTGTTAATTTTGACAGTATTCCTTTGGCGGTTTCCTGACCAATCGTCCTTTTAAAGTTTAGAAGTCCCATCCGAAGGATAAGACGAACCTTCCGGGAAAAACTATGCCATTTTCATCCACGGGGAAAGCCCAATCGAGCCTAATAGGAATATAAAATGGACTTCCGAAGCCAAACCTTAATCCGAAACCCAAATCCGCGAAAACTTCGTAATCCTTACCCAAAAACCTAAAGTTTATGGGGTAAAAGTAGTTGTATCTATCCCCTACTGGTTCATCCCCACTGAACCAAGCATTCCCAACATCAAGGAATAATAGGGCTCTAAGATTTCTAAACTCCAAGGGTAGAAAACCGAACCTCAACCTGTCAATGAAGGGAAACCTAAGCTCGGTGGTGTATTGGACGAGGTTGTTTCCCATAAGGGCGTAAACGTACCTTCCTTTCTCTGGGTCGTAAAAGATATAGTAAGGTTCGGGGTAAGCCCTTATACCGAAGGGACCGCTTGCGAAGAACAGATCCGCGTGTTTCCCAAAGCTCTTGGCGGATATGAAAAGGTTCGCCCAAATGGTCCGGTAGGTCAAGCTCTTGAACGCCATGCCCACGAATTGGAAGGAGGTATTGAAAATTTGGGAGGATGGCAAATATGAAGATAAACCAAAGTGCCACCTTATACCCTCCGCGGAACCGTACTGGTTAATTATCACATCGTCGTAAAAGAAACCCAAAAATCCATCAAACCCCTTCGGATACTCAATCTTGGGTATTATGCAATCCGGCCCAAAGTTTATCCCGCAGTAGTATTCGAAGGTATCAATGTGAAGCTTTACCCAGGTGTTGTAATGGTAGGAAATTCCACTTTCAAGCCTGAAGAACCTATTGAAAGGATATGATGCGAAAATGTCCGCCCCAAGCCTCTTCTCAAAAACAAAGTAGGGTCTGAAGTACCTAACGTAAAAGAGCTGGTAAAGGTTTAAGCCCTTGTCTATCCTCCCCTTGAAGTTGTAGTAGTTTATCAAAAATTGGGAGTTTTCTATGCTACTTGACTGCCCTATTATCTGGGCTATTATCCAATTGTCCCCCGGAATGTCCGAAAATAGCATAACCAAGGCACCCACGGTTCCATAAAGGCTTGAGTAAGAAAGTCCCCCATAGGCAAAGTCCAAACCCAAGGTGAAACCTAAAGGTTCCTTAACCGCTTCAATATCCTTCTCCTCCACGAGGGTCCCCTCCTCGCTTTCAAGGGCTATTTCTTCCCCATCCTCCGGGAACTTTAAGAAAAAGAATACATCCCATCCCCCCTCCCAAAGGGCGCTCATAACCCACCTTCCCCCCTCGGAAATATCGTAATCTCCGATCTCCGTAAAGTACTTCGTTAAAATCTTCGTCTTTCCGTTTTCAAGGGAGAAGAGGTTGGCGCACCCTTCGTATTCCGCTATGAAAACTATCCTTTCCCCAACCCTTTTAGGTTTCTTTAAAAATCTCCTATATCCGAAAACCCTCTCCTCCTTATCGCTTAGGGTTTTCTTGAATATGGCGTAGCTTCCGATTTTACCCGATTCGTTTTTATCGCTTACAAAGATAAGCGTGCTATCGTCAAACCAGCTCGGATCATCTTCCGTAAAGGGATCGTTTGTTATGTTTTTTATCTCACCGCTTTGGAGGTCAAGGACGAAAACGTCGGGTATTCCGTTTTTGTACCCCACAAAGGCAAACCTTTTGCCATCCGGCGAGATCTCCCCACCGTGCGCCCCATCAAAACCCCTAAGCTCAAACCTCTTAACCCTCTTAAATCTCCTCAAATCATAAACGCTCACTATGTCGGAATATGTCCCCTGGGATATCACCGCAAGGAGGTTATCCCTTGAGATGCTTAGGGAGGGTTTAAGAACGTGGAGGTTTTCAAAGTCCGGGGATCTTTCACCCTCCTGTAGCATCCTTAGCTTCCTGTTTGCCAAATTCAAAACCCAAACCCCCATCCTACCCTTCCTATCCGAGATGAAGGCTATGTATGAGCCATCTGGGGATATCGTCGCGCCTACGTTCATAAAGGAATTGTCCCTCCTATTTGTTATCCTTTTGGCATCCGTAGGGAAGACGTATTTTCCGAAAACCTTCAAAACCTTACCCTTTATGTACGCGGAGAATTCTTCAGAAATCTCCGCAAAGTTCTTACCCGTTATCCTGTTTAAAACCGCGTCTATGTTCCCACCCAAACCCAACCTAATAAAATCCCTAACCGCCTTCTCCCCGTAAGCGTCTTCCAAAAACTTGAAAAAGGCTTGCCCGTACCTGTAGGATATGTATCCCGAATAGTAGTTCATCTCCTCAAGGCTCGGAAGCCTGAGATTTACAACAAGGTCCCTCATATAGACCTCCGTCCTCAGGCTCCAAGGTTGGGCGAGGTACTCCGCCATACCCTCTATGAACCATTGCGGAGGTTGGGATCTCCCCACCAGACCACTTAGACCCCTGCTATAGCCAAACTGAAAAGCATGAACCAGCTCGTGCCTCAACACATGCCTAAATTCTTCGTAATTTCCCGCAAAGGGGACCACAACCCTCCTCTTAAAACCCTCCGTAAAGCCCCCCACACCTTCAGGTACTATGTACGGTGATACGTTGGTTTGCTGAAAATCCTTATAGGATACGTATATCAAAACTGGGATCTTTTCCCCGCTTTTTATCGCTCCGGGAAAATAGTCCTTAAACTCGTTGAAAGCTTCCTCCAAAACCAAGGATGCAAAATCCGCCAAAGCCTCCCCACCCTGATAGTGGTATATCTTGAAATGTTCCGTATCCAAAACCTTCCACTTTATATCCTTAGCTTCAACCTTGTTTTGCCCAAATGACCACTGCGAAAGCAAGAAAATTATCATCTTTTTTTCGCCTTTAACCTCTTAAGCCTGAACTTATCTTCCCTCTCCCTATCCTCAAGTACTTGTCTTATGAACTTCATCTCTGCTATTATCTGTGGTATAACCCTTTGCTCAAGGGTATTTACCCTCCTTGATGTCTTCCTTATTTCACCACCAAGCTTCTTGAGTTTCGCCTCCAAGGGTACAAGTTCAAAGATCTTCTGTATTAGCCTCTCGTAAACGCTTGCGGTTAGGTCTATCCTTGAGGTTACCGTGATAAGGGAATATCCCCTTTCCTTTGACTTTTTGATAAGGTTCTCCGCCTTAAGTTCGGGTATCCTAACCCCCCAAACCTTAACCTCCGCCTTTTTAACGTTTATCTTGCTACCTATGGATAAGGACGCGGATCTTAGAGCCTCGGGTCCATCGTACCCCAACGCCAAGGAAAGTACCCCTATCGCCCTCTTTGCCTGCCTATCAATCTCCCTATGGGTTTCAACTATTGGTAAGAGAAGTTTCTGAAATTCCCTCAAAAGGGCATCCCTCTTTTTCCTTAGAAGGTCCGCACCCTGCTTTGCTATCACCAACTGCCTCTTCCTCGCCAAAAGATTCAT
>LBFQ01000060.1:1519-27819 GCA_000980735.1 Candidatus Caldipriscus sp. T1.2 | reverse complement strand
AGACTGATGCGAACGGGAACATAATCTGGGCTAAAACCTACGAGGGAACAAGCGATGATGTGGTTCATTCCGTTCAACAAACATCCGACGGCGGATACATAGTGGCGGGTTGGACAGGGTCCTTCGGTGGGGGCTGGGATGATATTTTCCTCATCAAGACTGATGCGAACGGAAACGTACAATGGGCTAAAACTTACGGGGGAATAGGAACAAGTCATGAAAGGGCTTATTCCGTTCAACAGACCTCGGACGGTGGATACATAGTGGCGGGTTGGACACAATCCTTCGGTGCGGGCAATTGGGATATTTTTCTCATCAAGACTGATGCGAACGGAAACGTACAATGGGCTAAAACTTACGGGGGAACAGCTGAGGATGTGGCTTATTCCATTCAACAGACATCCGATGGTGGATACATAGCGGCGGGTCATACGGCTTCCTTCGGTGCGGGCGGTACTGATGTTTTCCTCATCAAGACTGATGCGAACGGAGACATAATCTGGGCTAAAACTTACGGGGGAACAAGTACTGAAGTAGCTTTTTCCGTTCAACAGACATCCGACGGCGGATACATCTTGGCGGGTTATACAGGTTTGGGCTATAGCGATGTTTTCCTCATCAAGACTGATGCGAACGGGAACATAATCTGGGCTAAAACTTATGGGGGAACATTTGGTGATGTGGCTTATTCCGTTCAACAGACATCCGACGGCGGATACATAGTGGCGGGCGTTACAAGTTCCTTCGGTGCGGGCAATTATGATGTTTTCTTCATCAAGACTGATGCGAACGGAGACATAGGTTCGTGTCCAATAGTTCGAAATGCAACCCCAACAGTAAATACACCTTCACCAACGGTAACTACACCTTCTCCTTCCGTTTCTTCTCCAAGCCCCACAGTTGGATCTCCATCTCTAACCGTTACAGCCCCAATTTTAACTGTTAACGCTCCCTGTCCCTTATCCGACGATAATGAGCTTGGAATCTCCGAATCCTGCCAAATTGCAAGTGGTCTTATAACGCCATACAAAGGCGGTATCAAGGTTAGCGGATCTGGAGAGTTTGAGGTGAAGGTTTATAATGTGAGCGGGGTTATGGTTAAGTCCATAAAGGGTAAGAACGAGGTTAAGCTTGAGCTTTCAAGGGGCGTGTATTTTGTGGAGGTTGTCGCGGGTGGAAAGGTAATAAGGGAGAAGGTGATAATCAGATAAAAAAACCCTTAAAACCTCTGGGGGGTGGGTGAAAGCCCGCCCCTTTTTTTATTTTCTCGCAAAGGAACATTTAAACCTTAATGGACAATTTTCACATAACGGCTCCTTTTTGCAAAATCTCTTTCCAAGTTCATCAATTAAAGCGTGCATTTCCTTTAGGTAAAATAAATCCTCAAAGTGCAAAATTTCCCTGATTTCTCCCTTTTTTGGCAGAAAGCCGAAAAACCTCACAAACCACCTTATGGTGTATTCGTCAATGACGAAGGTTGGAAAATTATACGCATAAAGCATTATAACGTCCGCGGTTTCCTCGCCAACCCCATAAACCTTCAAGAGTTCCTCCCTACTCAAATTTCCGGATCTTAAAACCCCAAATATCCCCCTTAGGGTTTTGATTTTTCGCTTCACAAATGCGGTGGGCTTTAAAAGTTCTTCCAAAACCTCATCTTCAAACTTCAAGAGATCCTCCAAGCTCCTTATTCCCATCTGTTTTAAATTCTCCAAAACCCTTTCAACATTTTTCCAGCTTACGTTTTGTGTCAAAACCGCCCCCAATATCACCTCATCCTCAACGCTCGCAATATTCCATATCCTTGGCCACCAGTTTTGCCTACCAAATGCGCACAAGAGTTTTAGAAAAGCCCAATAAACCTTTTCCTTAAGATCCATATTATCAGGGAAAGGATAGGGCAGAGGTAAGGGAAAAGGAAACCAAATGAAACGAAGGGTGTTTTATGCTCGTAAAGTTTAACGCTCCCCACTATGCTACCCCTCGTGTAGAGTTCCAAGCTTTCCACCACCCTACCCTCCGGGTCTATTATCGCGGAAATTCCGGTCTTTGCGGACCTTATTAGATACCTACCCGTTTCAACCGCCCTCGGAATCCCTAAATAAAAGTGCTCAACGGGTCCCAAGCTTTTCCCAAACCATCCATCGCTTGTTATCACCGCCAGAACATTCGCCCCGTTATCAATCAACCTTTTCCCTATACCGCTAAATATGGATTCGTAGCAAATCATAACCCCTATCTTCAAATTACCGTAGCTTATCGGATAAAAACCCCTGCCCCTACTGTAATTCCCCTGCCCAAGCTCTATCTCCCTGATAAATTCGGGTAAGAATTCATAAAAGGGTAGGTTTTCACCGAAAGGCACAAGACGCACCTTATCGTAAAACCCCACCATTTTACCTCTCGTATCCACCAACAAAGCCCTATTGTAGTACCTGAAGATCGTATCCCTCTCAACCCCTCCGGTTCCAAAGAGTATAGGAGCCTTTGTTCTCTCCAAGATCTCGGAGACTATCTTTTGGGAGTTTTGAGAATGGGTGTGTATTCCGGGAAAGGCGGATTCGGATGCTACAACGAGGTCCAATTCCCCCAAATTTTCAGTTATTTCCCTATAAGCCTTGAAAGTTTCCTCCCATTCCTTGGGATCAAAATCTAACCTCGGGAGGATGTTGGGTTGCAAAATCGCGACTTTTATCTCACCCGAAGGCTCGGGTAATTTATAAACGAAATTCCAAAGAATACCGAAGGAGAGAATTATTAGCGCCGAAATTATATACCTCAAACTCCATAAGGATATTAAACCCCCAACAAGGACAACGAAAAAACTTAAGAAATAAACGCCAAATAGGGCGGAAAGCTTCAAAAAGGGTGAATTTACCAAGCTCTCCCCCACCAAAGCCCAAGGGTAGGACAGATCCCCCAAATTTTCCCCCCTTATGAACTCTAAGGATACGAATAAAAATGAGCCGAAAAGAACCGCAGATAAACCTTTAAACCTTGAAACAGCCCAACCCCAGAAAGCCCAAATAACGGAAAGGATCAGGGACATAGTTAAAACCCCCAAAAGTAGAAGGGGCCTTATATTGTTCGGAACATCAAGGTTGTAGATCCATAGGGAGTGGAAGAGCCAATAGGGTAAAGCTATGAGGAAGGAGAGGAGAAAGGGATTGCGACTTTCCCTTAAAGCCCTGAACCAAAGGGAGAAACCCAAAAAGGGAAGGATGGGAAAGAAAAAGGGCGAATTCCCAAAAATTATGAAGGCCGACGAAAGGGGAGCGTAAAAACTACTTTTCTGAAAGGATATTTTCAACCTTTATTGTGCTATATGGCACAAGCTTTTTGGATATTAGGTATTCGTTCATCTTCATAAAGTCATCAAGGTTTGTTGGGATAACAACCTCCGGTAATTCCCTAAGGTTTAGTCCCAAACGGTTTTTAAGTATGTTCTTTGCCTCCTGGGGGTTTTCCTGTAAGTACTTCACCGCGTCCCTTACGGTGCCCTTTATCCTATTTATAGCGTCCTTCCTCAAGGATACATTAACCGCTGATGTTATTCCCATACCCTGAATTATGGGTACATCCTTCGGAAAGACCACTTCCCTCTTTATCACCTTATAACCCTTAGCTTCAAGGTAAGATAAAAGGGGTTCCACCGCGTAAACCGCATCCACCCTACCCTGGTCCAGGGCGCTCTCCATCTCCTCAAGGGTTAAACCTACGAAATCCACCGCGGTATCCCCACCCAACTTTAAAACCTCCTCCAGCAAAACGTTATACCTCGTGTTTTCGCTGTATCCGATCCTTTTCCCGCCCAATTTTCCCAACTTAAGCGTAGTATCCTTAACCACCAATCCATCCCCGTAGGATTTCACATAATACAAAACCCTCACTAAGCTTAAATCTCCCGCATTTTTAAAGATAGTATATGTGTAATCTATTCCGAAAAGGGCGTAAAGGCTACCCTTTATGGTGTTTTCAAGCTCGTCAAGGGGCCTGCTTACCTCGTTCGGCTTAAACTTTACGCCGTAATTTCCAAAAATTCCCCTCTCGTACGCTACCCAATAAGGTAGGCTGGATATATCCTCTATTGTCGCCAAATTTACCTCTATCTCCCTGGGTTTCTGCCCGGGCCTTGCGAGGATGATTATTAGGATGATGGCGAGGATTATATTTATTATCGTTATGATGATGTTTTGCTTTTTGATATCCATAGGCGGGTATTATAGGGTTGCACTTTGGGTTTCAGGCTTAGAATACCTATGCTATGAAAGAGTATCCATTTTCTAAAGGTTTGGAGGATGTGCCAGCTGCGGAAAGCGTTTTAACATATATAGACGGTCAGGAGGGTAAGCTTTATTACCTTGGAATTCCCATAGAGGAATGGGCAGAAAACTCCACATACGAAGAGGTGGCACTATCCCTACTTCTAAGAAGGCTTCCGACGAAGGGGGAGCTAAAGGTATTTGACGCGGCTTTGAGGAGCTCAAGGGACCTACCCGAAGAAGTGATAGATTTTATTTACGATCTTCCCCCTCAAACCCACCCTATGAGCGCCCTCAGATCCGTGGTATCACTCCTTGAATCTTACGACGAGGATGCAAGGAGGGACGACCTTGACGCGAAGTTCAGGATAGCCTTAAGATTAATAGCGAAGTTTCCAACCATAGTTGCATACTTTGACAGGGTCAGGAAAAACCTTGACATAGTAAGGCCCAATCCCTCCCTCTCTCACGCGGAAAACTTCCTCTATATGCTTACGGGTAAGATTCCCACCAAGTACGAAAGTAAGGTTATGGATGTTGCCCTAATACTCCATGCGGACCACGAGATGAACGCTTCAACCTTTGCCTCCATGGTCGTCGCATCAACGCTATCGGATATGTACTCCGCCATAGTTGCGGGGATAGGAGCACTAAAGGGACCCTTACACGGGGGAGCAAACGAAGCGGTTTTAAAGATGTTTGACGAGATAGGTTCGGTGGATAATGTGGAAAAGTACATAGAGGAAAGCTTGGCACAGAAGAAGAAGATAATGGGATTTGGGCACAGGGTATATAAGGCTTACGACCCAAGGGCGAGGATATTGAAGAAGTTCGCGGAGGAGCTTTCAAAAGAGAGCAAATACTATGAGATTGCGGTAAAGGTGGAGGAGTATATGATGAAGAAAGTGGCTCAGAAGGGAATATTCCCCAACGTGGACTTCTATTCCGGAATAGTTTATAACGCCCTTGGAATAAGCACGGATCTGTTTACCCCCATATTCGCAATATCAAGGGTAGCGGGTTGGGCGGCTCACGTTTTGGAATACCTTGAGGATAACAGGATCTTTAGGCCATCCTCAATATACAAGGGGGAGCTGGATAAGAAATATATACCGATTGACCAAAGGTGAGTAGGTGAGGGTATTACATATCTTAACCGCATGTCCGTATAGCGAGGAGGAGGCGGAAGTTTTAACGCCTTGGCTTTGGAGGATTTTAAGGGAAGTTGAGAGGAAAGGGGTAAAAGTAGAGCTTTTCTGCCCAAGGTATTTGGGAAGGGAGGGTGAGAGGTTTGGGAATTTTTACGTTCATCGTTTTCCCTACTTTTTCCCCAAGGGGGAAATTTTGGGATATAAAACCGCCATCCCCGAGCTTTTGAAATTCAACAGATGGGCAAAGTTCCTAATACCCTTCTACATAACATCGGGTTTTTTAAACGCCCTGATCCTCTCGGGAAAGGAAAATTACGGTGTGATCCACGTTCACTGGCCCATACCCCTCTCCCTATTTTCCCTACCCTTCAAGGTTAAGGGGACACCTGTGGTGCATTCTTACTATACCGCGGAAGTAAAGCTCGCGGAAAGTCTAGGAATATTAGGTAAAGGTTTAAAAATTTTGGTTAAAACCGCGAACGTTAAGACCGCAATATCAAGTTATTCCGCAAAACTTTTAGGTGAGGAAAACGTTATAATACTTCCCTACTCCTCCGCCCTTGAATTTAAGGGATTTTTCCCACCAAAAGAAAAGTCGGAAAATCCGAGGATCCTTTTCGTAGGGAGGCTCGTGGAGAGGAAGGGGGTAATTTACCTGATCTGGGCTATGAGGATATTGAAGGAAAGGGGGATAAAAGCTGAGCTTAGAATCGTGGGGGAAGGTCCCCTTATGGAAAGCTTGAAAAATTCCGCAAAGGATTTGGATTCCGTTAAGTTCTTGGGAAAATTGAGCGCCGAAGCCCTGATGGAAGAGTACAAAAGGGCGGATATATTCGTTCTACCTTCAATAGTGGATTCAAGGGGGGATACCGAGGGGTTGGGGGTCGTACTTCTTGAGGCTTTATCCTTCGGACTTCCCGTTATAGCGAGCAATGTGGGTGGGATTCCAGATATAGTTGAGGACGGCAAAACCGGGATATTGGTCCCAGAAAAGGATCCAGTGGCGATCGCGGATGCCATAGAAAAACTCCTTTCAAATTGGGAAGATGCGAAGTTGATGGTATTAAGGGGACAGGATATGATAAGGGAAAGGTTCTCACCGGAAAAGATAGCCGATAAACTTGTAAGGATATATGATCATCTTCACCGCGGTTCCCCCACCCTTGAGATGGGATGAGGAAAGGATAAGGAAGAGGGCGGAAGAGTTCGTAAGAATATTAGAAAGTGCCAACTTGCGGATAATGAACATTCCCGAGGTTCCCCAGAGGGAAAAGGTTTCACCGATTGAGTTCTCAAGGGTCATAAAGGGAATAAATGAAAAGATGGATGTGATAATTGACAAGGTTGTTTCACCAATCAAAGGAGATCTTGAGGAAACCTTCAGGGAGATATCCAAAATTACGGACAAGGTTGCTTTGGTTAATATAGGTGAGAAAGAGGGGGTATTTAGATTGGCAAAGGGATACTTTAGGGAGGTTTATGGAATAGCGATATTTTCAAGGGAAGGTGAGGATTTTAGGCTTTTTAAGAGAACGGTTTGGGGATTTGACGGCTTTATTTCCCAAATAATATTTGAGACGGAAAGCTTGAAAAGGACCCTTGAAGGTTATTATGGGCTTTGCGAGAGGGAGGGGATAAAACCAGCCAAGATCTTCGTAAGCATTGCGCCCATAAGGGGGGAGAGGGATATAAATTTTCTTGAGGGATTCAGGGTGGAAATCCCGGAAAATGTTAAAATGGAAATTTTGGATGGAAGGGGTTTGGAAGTGGCAAAAGCTTTAGCGGAAGAAGTATTATCCTTAAAGCTTGGAATAAACGTTGAACATGTTATGATGGACAATTTGCCACTTGCGGGGGAGCTTTTGAGGTGGTTGGTCAATCGGGAAACTCAAAATCGTACCATTTCTTAGATGCCTCCCAAATTTCAAGGATCATCTCAACGAAGTTTTTGTAAAATTTTAAGGGTATTTGCGTGCTTGAATCGGATAAGGCTTTTTCTGGATCCGGATGAACCTCGGAAAAGATCCCATCAAAACCCACCGCAATGGCTCCCCTTGCCAAGTGTGTTATCAATTTCCTATAACCACCCGAACCCTCCGAGATCCCTGGCCTCTGTAAAGAGTGGGTTGCATCATATACCACTTTTGCTCCATAACCCCTCAACCAAACCGCATTCCTAAAATCAACCACAAGGTCGTTATAACCAAACGTTGTTCCCCTCTCGGTTATCCAAACCTCACCCCCCACACTCTTAACCTTCTCAATCGCCTTTAAAGCCTCATTCGGAGACATAAACTGCCCCTTCTTAATATTCACTATCTTGCCCGTCTTACCCGCTAAAACGAGCATATCCGTTTGTCTTGAAAGGAAGGCGGGTATTTGTATCACGTCAACAACTTCAGCAACCTTTGGTATATCGTGCATATCGTGAACGTCCGTTAA
Organism: Candidatus Caldipriscus sp. T1.2; assembly: GCA_000980735.1. GTDB lineage: Bacteria > Hydrothermota > Hydrothermia > LBFQ01 > LBFQ01 > Caldipriscus. Next base: position 19,964 of record LBFQ01000060.1, on the reverse strand, counting down.
AATTTTTAAATTAAACCTTTCTTTAACCTTCGCAAGGATCTCTAAACCCCTTTCCAAACCCGGTCCCCTAAACCCACTTATTGATGTCCTATTTGCCTTGTCGTAGGAAGATTTAAAGAAAAGTTCTATCCTTAAATCTTCCGAAATCTCCTTTAATTTTTCCGCGGTTTCCATAACCAAAGTTTCACTTTCAATTACGCAGGGTCCGGCTATGAAGAAAGGTTTATCCATTGAGGTAAAATCTGGGCGATTTTGCCAAGGGATATAGCTTATCCCCAATCCTCTCTATATCCCTTTCCGTTATAACCACTTCCTTATGAGCCTTTACAAGCAAAAATGGATATCCTTCTGGCGAGATATTTGCGATATGGGATAGGTAAATTCCTATCTCTTCCTTTGGGACGTTTAGGATCTCAACCTTGTAGGTTGAAACCGACTCTGGCGTAAAGCGAACGAAGGTCTGATAAACTTCCACATCCAATATTCCCGTAAACTTTGAGGGCAAATACTTCTTTTTTTCTTCAAGGATTGCGGGTATGGGAGAGGCATAACCGGCCATCCCTCTTGTACAAGTATTGAACATCACCTGATCCGTCAAAAATTCCTTTATCCCCCAAGCTTTTACGAAGTCTGAGGAGAAGGAATCCTTGGCTATGAAAAATATAGGGTTTTTGAGTTCGGTTAGCTTCCTTAAGGAGAGCAAGTATTCGTAATATAGGAGATTAATAACCGCGTAAGCTCGTATGGGTAGGCTTTCTTTTAAAAAGTTTTCCGCAAGATAAACAAAGGCGAAATCTTCCTTCCAAAAATTCCCTTCAATCTCTTCGGAAATCTCCGAGAGTTTTTCTTCGCACCTTTCCAATTCCTCCCTTTCAACCCCCAAGTGGCTAACCCATTCATATGTTGGTTGTGGGGTTATTACGTCGCTTATAAAGGAGCCATCCATAAGGATGATGTGATCGTCATTCGTGTCTCTCAAAATCCTCAAAAGGTTTTTTACCTCCGCCAACTTCATAAACATAGAAAGGAAGTCGGACAGGTGTTTCTGTCTGAAGATATTTTTTTCCATTATATCAACGAAGGATAGCCCCCTATCCTTTATCATTTCCCCATTCTGATAGAGGGCAAGTCCCGTTATAACGTATATTAACCCAAAATCCCTGACTGCGCTCTTGTAAGAACCATCAACCGCTATAAATGGCTTTTTTACGTTTCCCTTTGGAAATTCAAGCCAATCAACCTCTGCAAATTCTTCGCTTGAAGAACCCGAAAATAAAAGTCCCCTTAAATTCCCCTTTAAAAGGTTCTCATAAACCGAGCTGTGCATTACCTTACCCTTATGGGCAGTGGATAGGCTTTGCCCTTTATCAAAAGCATGGTTGAGGGGGGAAGGGCATCCTGAATTTTCAAATATTTTAGTGCGTTAATCATCAGAAATGCACTTCCGGTATCGCTAACATAAGATGAAGGTATGTAATAATAAGTTGCGGTGGGGGGTAAGTTCTTTATGTGGGGATCCTTATCGTTGAGCTTGAAGAAAACCTGTATTGAATCCGCCCCGGATACGAGACTCCAGGAAACCCTTATGGAATCCCCAACCCTTATCCCGGTATCAACCGCTATGCTGTCCGGAGGATTTAAGGCGGGAAGGCTGAATTTTATGCTTTCATTGTACTTGTTGGTACGTATGGAAATTTCCGTTCCGGCGGAAAGTTCTACGGGTTTGGGTATTCCGTTTGAATCCGCAAGCATGTACAAACCCTTATCGGAAGAATAACTTAACCTGGTTGAACCCACTACAACCTCCGCGTTTGGATCTTCTTGTCCATCCACCAGGATCTTAAAAATAGCTGTCTCGTATTTTATGCTGTCAAGGAAGGAAGGGAAAGTCGGTGGGGTTATGTTGGAGGGAAGGAGAGAGTAAAGGCTCCTCAAAGCAGGTCCCGTAGATCCACCTACGCCGAACACGGAGGTATGGGGAACCTTGGTTTCCTTGCACCCGTATATTGCCAAACCCGCCAAAAGGAGAAAATAAAACCTCTTCATAAGATGGTATTATATGCCCGCTAACCTATCTCAAACATCACCTTCATTGCGGAACCGTTCATTATAGCCTCAAAGCCATCCTTGTACTCATCGAGGGTTATCCTGTGGGTAATAAGGGGTTCCAGATTCACCTTTCCACTTTCAAGAAGGGCGGTAGTTTTTACCCAAGTTGAGAACATCTTCCTTCCCGTTATTCCGTAAAGGGTTATCCCCCTCATTATTACGGAGTTCATCGGGAAATCTATCCTGTTCTTCCCGTAAAGTCCGAGCAAACCAACCCATCCACCGTTTGTTAATAGGTTTATGGCATTCTCTAAGGCGTTGGGATTTCCGGACATCTCAAGGACCACATCAACCCCCTTTCCCCCCGTTATATCCATAACCGCGCTCCTCAGCTCTCTATCTCGGGATTTATGGTGTAATCCGCCCCCATTTTCTTTGCTATATTCAACCTAAAATCGTTTATGTCCGTTGCTATAACTTTTCCAGCCCCAACAGCTTTGCTATGCACGCATCGCTCTATGTCCGTCCCACCCACAAAACATCCGCACCAACTATATCACCCGCAAGGGCGGTATCCACAGCATTCCCCATAGGCTCCATGAGGGGAACCCAATGTTTTGGTATTGATTCCGGTATCTTCCAAACGTTTTCCGCAGGTATAGTTATATATTCCGCGAAGGCTCCATCCCTATGGAAACCCAAGATCTTTACGTTCTTACAAACATGCTTCTTTCCTATCCTGCACTGATAACACTTTCCGCATGCTATGTGAGTTTCTATCCCGACGAAATCACCAACCTTTAAACCTTCAACTCCCTCACCTATCTCCACTATTTCACCTGCGGATTCGTGTCCTATGATCCTTGGGAACTTTGTTATCTCGCTTTGGGCAAACTCATCCCATTTGTATATATGCACATCGCTCCCGCATATTGAGGCATATTTTACCTTTATTAAAACCTCACCAAATTTGGGCTTCGGGACCGGGGCATCTATAAGCTGTAACCCCGGTCCCCCCTTTGTCTTGGCTAAAGCCTTCATATTCTACCAGGGTATAAAATCCTCTTTTGTTTTGCCCGAAATTTTTCTGGCAAAAGATGATATGAGCTTGACTGCCCCTTCAACATCCCTTATATCCACCATCTCGGAGGGTGAGTGCAAATACCTGCAAGGTATGGAAATTAATGCGGTAGGGATCCCTCCCCTTTCCATCTGTATGAAGTTCGCATCCGTTGGTGTTCCCCTGGGGGAAGCCTCAATCTGCACGGTTATTCCCTCCTCCCTTGCGGTTTCAAGCAAGAGCTCAAAAACAACGGGGTTTATATTGGGTCCCTTTGCCAAAACCGGACCCCCACCGAGCTTTATATCCCCTATCGTTCTTTTATCAACGCCTGGATAATCCGTAGCTACCGTCACATCAACCGCTATGGCGATATCCGGGTTTAAAAAGTAAGAACTGGTCTTTGCACCCCTAAGCCCTATTTCCTCTTGAACCGTAGCTACCGCTACAACCCTTGTCTCCCCGGGATTTTGAGCATAAAATTTCAGAGCTTCAAGGACAATAAAGGCGCCTATCCTATCGTCAAGGGCCCTTGAGACGAGCCTGAAATCTGTAAGGAATTCACCATCCCAATCCAAAACCCCATAATCCCCAACGGATATAACCTTCTCAAGATCCTCCTTTGTCATACCGAAATCCACCCATAGCTCCTCCATCTTAACCGCCTTATCCCTCTCCTCGGGCTTTAGAATGTGTATAGGTTTCCTCCCAATCACACCTTTTACCACCTTCCCATCCTTCCCTATGAACCTCACCCTCTGCCCCACCAGAACCTGAGGATCCCAACCCCCAACACCGCTTATATAAACAAACCCATTATCGTCGATATATTGAACCATTAAACCTATTTCGTCTATATGCCCCGCCAACATTAAGGTGGGTTTTCCATCCCCAAACTCCGCGTAAGTGTTTCCATGTGTATCCGTATATACCTTCTTTGCAAACTTTTCCGCTTCCTCCCGCCAAACCCTTGAAACCCTACCCTCATCTCCCGACGGTCCAACTTGAGAAAGGAGCTTTAAAAGAAAGTCTTTGTTGATCATAAACGGGTATTATATGGATGCTCATCTAAGGATCGCTTTTTTCACCTTCCTTCTTTCAACGAAAAAATAGATCCCCCTTCTTGTTTCTTTTACTTTATCTCTTTCCGTTCTTGTTCCTCCTTTCTCCACGAATTTAAGCTCCCTATCGGAAACATCAAACCCAACTCTTATGCTATCAATTAAAAATTTTGATGTACCCGCAAAGTTTGTGGAAATTACAAGGAGAATTTGGAAGCTGTCCATATAGGAAAGGTAAGGATTATAAAATTCCGAGGTTATTGGAACTTCAACAAAATTCCCCCACATTTCTCTGTAAGGTCTTACGTAAATTTTTAACGTACAACATGAAGGAAAATTCCCAAAAGTCTGAACCAGGGATAAGTTGGATGTAAAGATCGGCGAGGGCTTTGGGGGCAGTAAAAAGTAAAACCTATTTTTTCTGTCGTAAATATTTCCGAAAATCTGGACGGATAAATTTCTTGAAGCCTTAACGGAATAAAAGTTAGTTTTTATTGAAGTATCAAAGAATGCTGGAGGACCAATATTCCAATATATGCTTGAGCTATCTATCTTTTCCCATCCCCATCAAAATCCATAACCAAAATCCCGTAATTCGTACTTGAAGGTATTACCAGCTTGTTAGATTCGGAAAAGTTTCCACCGTTGTTAAAGTATATCGTTATCCTACCGTTCCTCCAGTCGGAAAGGGGAGCCTTCTCACCAAAAATCACATCCATCCACCCATCCCCGTTTATATCGTAAGCCTGAACGTTCCTGCAATCCCTTAAAGATAAAAATTCATGCTTGTTGAAAGGTGAATAACCTATTTCGCTTCCCCACATAACCACCCCATAACCGTAAGCGCACCCTATTATGTCTAAATATCCGTCGTTGTTTAGATCCGCAACTGTGGCACCATAGGTTCCTACGGAATCAAAGGGGCTATCCTTGAAAAATATTGCATCAAAAAACGTTGAATCAAATCCGTATCCAAAGTTTTTGGTAGTATAGATTGCCGACGAAAACATCCAAAAATCCGTCCCTATTAAGGTCCGCCGGAAAAACGGGATGCGTACCCGCCCCGGGCAAGCAAACCCTGTTTGAATCGCTCCAACCTTCATTGGATCCCCAATATACCTAAGAGCAGGTCAAAAGGTTAGAAAAATCGTAATCTCTCCAAACCCCAGTTATTATATCAAGATAACCATCATTGTTAAGATCCGCAACGTAAGGCGTTTCGTTTGATGAAGGGAAAATAGTATCCACATTTTCCATATTAAACGGGTATCCGAAGTATATGAAAGTCGGAAGTAGGGAGGTTCTTGGGGACCTATTACTCATCGTCCCCATAACGAAATCCAGGTTCCCATCACCATTTATATCCCCCACCCAAACCGCATCAGTACAAAAGCTGTCTATTATGTCCGCAAATTGGAAAGTTCCAAAGGAAAAAGTCCTATCACCATTGTTGAGAAAAATGTGCGCGTAAGGATAACCATAATACCATTCGGAATTCATAAGGAAAACATCAACCTTCCCGTCGGAATTAAAATCCAGATCGTTTCCCAAGATCCTCAACCCGCCTTTTATCCAAAAATGTAACCCAGGTTTTCAATGTATCTCTCCCAAATCATTTGTTCAAAAGAGCATTTTTTGCCGCCTCGTTTCTCGCCTCCTTCTTATTTTTACCCCTGCCCCAAAATACGCCATCTTTTATCTTTATCTCCGCCACAAACTCTCCATTTTCCTCATAAAAAGAGACCCTTATTTTCCCCCCTTCCCTCTTCCTTAGCTCCTCCCAATAGTTCCTAAACTTTCCCCTGTTCCTTTCAAGGGCAGGGAAAACTTCCTCCTCCAAAAATTTGAAAGCACCTTCCAAACCGAATTTTATGTATATAAGCCCCGTAATAGCCTCAAGCATTGAAGCGTAAATGTAATCGCTAACTTGGTTTGAGTTTGCCACCAAAAGTTCCTTTAAATTTAGCTCTTCAACCGCATAGTATAGAGCCTTGTTGCTTTTGTATTCCGATATCATAGCGTAGATTTCCTCGAGATTTGCCTTATCGTAAAACTTCAGAACTAGGTAAAGGTTCAAAACCGCATCCCCTACTAAGGCAAGCTTATAGAAATCCCTGTTTCCCAAAGAAGAATGATAAACAGCTTTTTTAAGCTCTTCCCATTCTATCTCCTCAAGGAACCTCAAGTGATAATTTTAACGGCGTCGGTTGTATAATACCCGTTTGAAGGAGGCGGTAGAGTTTATATCAAACTTCAAGAAAATAGCGGTAGTGTCCCATGAAAGGCCCGACGGAGACGCGGTGGGAAGCGTTCTTGGGCTTGTAAATTTTCTGGAGAAAAGGGGATTTGAAGCCTTTGGGGTTCTAAAGGATGGTGTTCCGCAAATATTCAGATTTATAAACGGATGGGAGAAAATCGTGAATTTTCTACCAGACTCGGATATTTATATCTTGGTGGATGCGAGCGATTGGAACAGGTCGGGATTTGAAAAACCGGATAAGCCCATAATAAGGTTTGACCATCACCTAACGGGTGAGAGGTATTCGGATAAGGACATTCTTTTAAACGGGCATCCAAGCGCAACATCGGTAATTTTGGACTTTTTGAGATTTTGGGATGAAAGTTCCATAGATTACGATGTTGCCCTGCCCTTATACGTGGGGCTTTTAACAGATACTGGGGGTTTCAAGAATAGGGAAGGTACAAAATCCTTCGAGGATGCTATATATTTGGTGGGGAAAGGGGTGAATTCCAAGTGGGTTGCGGAGAAGGTCTTTAGGGAGGTTCCCATTGAGAGTTATAAGCTCTTATCTTTAGCCTTAAAAACCCTAACCGTTGTGGATGAAAAGATAGCTTACATAATAGTTAGGAGGGAGTTCTTTGATGAAACGGGTACTAACAAGGAGCACAGCGAGGAGTTTGTAGAATATCCTCTATCGGTAAAAGGGGTTATTGTTGCCTTTAAAATGGAGTGGGATCCGAGGGGTTATTGGAAGGTAGGTTTAAGAAGCAAGGAGGGGGGGCCAAACGTCGCAGAGATCGCACAAAAATTTGGGGGTGGAGGACATTACTTTTCCGCGGGTTGTAGGATCTTTGGGTCGGAGGAAGAGGTGTTAAATGTCCTCATTTCCGAGATCAAGAAACATTTATAAGCAGGTTCCAAACCTCATAAGTCTCAGTAGGGTCATTTTTGGAGCGTTTCTCATAAATTCCCTCCTCCATAAGGATCTCCGTTTATTCTGGCTTTCCTTATTTTTAACATTCGTTTCGGATGCCTTGGATGGTTTCTTAGCCAGAAGGTTAAACGCGGTTTCCGATATTGGGAAAATTTTGGATCACGTCATAGATAAGGGGTTGATTTTATCTGCCTCATTTGTTTTGAGCTTGCTTTATGGCCTGCCCAGATGGGTATTTTTTTTGTTGCTAATTAGGGAAATTTTAACCATTGTGGTTGCCCTGTACTTTAGAGTAAAAAGGGGTTCCTTCCCTTCCTCAAATCCAATTGGTAAGCTCTTCGGACTTTTCTCAACCCTCGTTTTAATAACCTTCTTTTACGACCTTGAGGTGAAGTTCATCATTCTGTATATAGCAGTAATTTTTATGTTCGTATCATCGCTTGCAAACCTTATATCTTTACGAGCTTAAAATTCTCTATGCGCTTTTATCCCTTGTTCGCGATTTTTCTTCTTTGGTTCATCTTCTTCCTTCCCATATTTCAGGGTTCAACCCTTTTTGACGATACAATTGAAGAATTTTATCCCGCATTTTATTTTTTCACGGAAAGCCTGAAGAAAGGGCAAATACCCTTTTTTAACCATCACCTCTTCTCCTCCTTCCCCTTCCTAAACGAATCCCAATACCTCGCACTAAATCCCCTATTTCTACTTCGCCACCTTTTTGGAATCCTAAACAACTCCCTTTACACCTATAACCTATTGGTTTCCCTAAACTACCTGCTTTCCCTAATTTTTGCTTATCTCTTTTTTAGGAAAAGGTTTGATGAAGGGATTTCACTTTTCGGGTCGGTAGTTTATACATTTTCCATGAACCACATTACCACCATAGTCCACCCGCACGTCTTTGACCTTATCCCCCTCATACCCCTAATTTTTTACTTTTTAGATGAAAGACCCCTGTTATCCGCGACGATCTTGGGAATTTCCTTCCACACCGGACACCCACAAAAACCCCTATACCTCCTTATCCCCATAATCCTATACCTTGTTTTGGTTAGGAGGTTTAAAGTCCTTATCCTTTACATCCTAGCTTTGCTACCATTTATCCTTTCTTATTACTTCCAAGTAAAGGATCTTTTCGCTTTCAGCGAAAGGATAAAATGGGATTTAAGGTCCCTTCTTGAATCCTCTTATCATATTGATAAGTTTGTATCCCTCATAATTCCCAAGTTTTACGGCTCAATAGAGGAAGGCGCGGTGTATGTTGGAGGACCCTATCACTTCTACATGCAAATGAGCATATACTTTTCAATTCCAGCCCTAATTTTGGGGATATACGGAGTGATTAAAAATTGGAAGATTTTTGAAATCAGGGTTTTCGCCTTATCAAGTTTAATACTTTTCTTCCTTGCCTTGGGTGATCAGAACCCGTTGATAAATCTGATATACTCCACAGGATTAATAAAGGGTCTTAGGGATCCCGTCAGAGCCCTACATATTCTTCCGATCTTCGTTTCTCTATTTTCAGCTTATGGCTTAAAGTCTTTCCTGGAAAACGAGGATAAATGGACAGCCTTTAGGATAATCTTATTAATTTTTGCATTCTCTATACCGTTCATTTTGCAGAAGCCTCCAATAGACAACAACGGTGAAATATTAAAGTTCTTGGCGTTACTAATATTGACTTACGCCCTTTTGGGGTGGAGGGGGATTTTGCCACACTCAATAACCGCCCTCACATTCCTAGACTTATATCTTGCTGGAAACCCTTATCTAAAGAGAAAAATTGATGTTGAAAGTTATTATAAGCCCCCATTTATATCGGATTTATCATCCGGAAGGTTGGGGGATTACAGGATAAACGCGAGGTTCAATATGGGTTTGGCTCTTCCGAGAAACTCCGGAATGATAAACGGCTTGGAGCTTGTAGATGGGTACGAACCCCTCGTCTCAAAGTTTTACTTAGACTATTACAGAAATTTAATAAACAGGGTGGAAGGGTTTGAAAAACTTTTGGATATGGGAAACATCAGGTTTTACATAACGGAGGAGGGTTTTAGGGAGAAGCAAGACTACTTGCCAAGAGCTTGCCTTTTTTTCAAGGCAGAAGTTGTAAAGGATAGTGCGGAATTTTTCGGGGGTCTGAAGGAATTTGATGTTAGAAAAACGGTTTATTTACAGGATGAACCTAAGGGTAAGTACGAAGAACCTGAACCTTGCTCACCCGTTAGGATATTGAAGTACGATTATACGAAAATAGTCCTTGAATACTCATCGCAAAAAAGCGGGATCCTTTACCTTTCCCTTCCAATATATCCTTACTGGAAGGCAAAGCTTGACGGAAAAGATATAAGGATCCTTAGGGCTAATTGGGCTTTTATGGCTTTTGAGGTTCCTTCGGGTTTTCATAAACTTGAGGTTTATTACGATAAAAGATCCCTTATTCTCACCTTTTCCCTTTGGTTCTTGGGTATTCTTCTTGGTATTTCCTTGAACTTTATTCCCCTTTCAAAGCGCTGAGAACCATCTCCTTTAACTTCTTACCAATTTCCAATATTTCTTCTTCGTCTATGAAAGTTAATTTACCATCCCTCTTTAATGGTTTCCCATCAATGAAAACCCACTTAACATCCGATGCCTTTGCAGTATAAACGAGATGGGAGTAAGGGTCGTATATTGGTTGCATGTGTGGGCTTTCCAAGGATACCGCTATGAAATCCGCCTTCTTTCCAACCTTCAGGGAACCTATTATATCTTCAAATCCCAAAATCTTCGCCGCATAAATTGTTGCCATCTTTACGATGGTTTTTGCGTTCAAAACCTCGGGGTTCATCCTGTTAACTTTATGTAACAAGGCGGCACTCCTCATTTCCTCAAACATATCAAGGTCGTTGTTTGATGCGCATCCATCCGTGGCAAGTCCCACAGTTATCCCCTTTTCCAAATATTTGTCAACCGGAGCTATCCCCGATGCTAGCTTCATATTGCTCTGTGGGTCGTGAGCCACCTTTACCCCCCTCTCCCTATATATCTCCATTTCATGCTCCTCAAGGTGTACTGAGTGTGCGGCGATGAACTTATCGTGCAAAACCCCAAGACTCTCTAAATATTCCACCGGCCTCTTTCCAAACCTTCCCTTTATCTGCTCCACTTCCGTCAATGTTTCCGCGACGTGCATATGCAAGGGTACATCGTACTCCCTTGCAAGCTCATAACCCGTTTTTATCAAATCCGGAGAACATGAATAAGGCGCGTGTAAGCATACGGAAAACCTCACGAATTTATATAAATTCCTTGCTTTGAGTTGATTTTCCACCCTCTTTAATCCATCCTCAACCTTCTTGAAGGATGGGGTTGGGAAGTCTATAAGGCCCTCACCAAGAAGCCCCCTAAACCCTATCTCCTCCATCACCTCCGCTCCCACTTCCTGAAAGAAGTACATATCGTTTATAGCCCCCGTACCCCCGCTAACCATCTCCGCTATGGCAAGCTTGTAAGAGAGCCTAACCATCTCCTCGCTTACCGTTTTAGCCTCCGCAGGCCATATGTACTCCTGAAGCCATTTAAATAAAGGTAAATCGTCCGCCAGGCCCCTGTAAGCAACCATAGCGGTATGGGTGTGGGTGTTTATTAGGGTGGGAAGGCCTATGGAGGGTCTTGTATCTATGACGGGAATCTCGGGGGTTTCCCTATACTTTCCTACGAAGATTATTTTATCATCTTCCACCACAAGAAAGCCATCCTCAATATATCCATCATCCTCCATGGTAAGGAGGTAGGAGAACCTTACTCCAAATTTCAAAGCGGAGAGGGAGGGATTTGAACCCTCGGTCCCCCTTTTGGGGGGACGCACGATTTCCAGTCGTGCCCCTTCGGCCGCTCGGGCACCTCTCCGTAAGCGGATATTTTAAAGTTGAAACTTATTCCCAAAGCCTCCAAAAGATCTCAAACCTAAACCCCCCAGTCCCATCCCAACTTTCGTAAAACGCCCCGATCTTAAGATCCTCGTAAAATACTACCTCTGCCCCACCGTTGATCCAAAGCCTCCCATTTTCCTCGTAATATACCTCAAATTTGGGATATATTCCCAATGCATCCTTGTATTTCAGAAGCTTCAAGCTTGTCCCACCCGAAATCCTATAAATCTTATCCTCAAAGATAAAAGCTCCACCAGAATATGCGGAGAATATTGAGTTTTTGATGGAGATTTTACCTTGAATTTCGGGAGAATTTATCAAACTTCCCCTCCATACCCTTTTCCCCCCCACAAAGGAAAACCCAAGAATTTCCCCATATTTAGCGGTAAGGATAATGGAGTTTAACTTTGAGGTTTTGTTATAAAGCCCGAGAAATTGTAGGGATGATAACTTTAAGGATACCTCCCCCACCATACCCTTCCCGCCGATCAAATAAGCCAGAAAGTTTTCCCCCCTAATTCCTAAGCCCACGCCCCAAAGGGTATCAAGGGAGGAGTAGTAAGAACCTTTTATGAAAATTTTATTTCCAATACTTGAACCTGCGCTTAAACCCCCATCCCAACCCCCCGTTATTGAAAGGAAGTTGTTTGAAAAGTTTAGAAAGTACCCCTTTTCTTCGTTTTCCTTCAAAAAATCGACGGAAAACCACCTGTAGCTTCCGGAAAAACCAAAGCCATAACTTTCGCGAATTAGCCTTTCCGTATATGCGGAACTTACGAGGTTTTTGGATGAGAAGTTGAAGCCAACAATTTGGGGATCCAAGGATCCATAAAAAGCCCTATATGTGTATATATCCGTGAAGGTGGTCTCGGAGCTTTGGGGTAGGAAAATTCTCCTCTCGTATGAGAACCTGAAGGCGTCCCTAAAGGAATATAGGGAATAAACCTCACAATTCCTATCGCCAAAGATGGGATGATAGGGTGAGCAAATGGGGAATATCATATAACCCTCCTTAAAAATTCATCCCAGAGTTTAAGGTCCTTAAGTATTATTGCCCTTGCGCCTAGAAGAGATAGATTATCCCCGTTCTTCTCGAGAATCCTCGCGCCCTCAAGGCTCAAAGCCTTCAGAACCTTCAAACCCCACTCGTAAGGTACCTTCACCGCAAACTCCTCCCCCGCTATCTCTTTTATCCAGAACCTTACAAACTCCTCCTTGATATCCCTTTCCCTTGTGCCGTTAAAAGTGTAATTCTTCTCAGCCAAAAACTTGTTCCAGATCCTCTCAAGATTTAGCTTCTCCGAGAGTTTTATGGAAAGGAATTCCTCAACGGTTTTGATGTTTTCCGGAGAATCCACCTTTACCTCAAGGTAAGTCTCCTCCTCATCATCTTCATCCTCGCCCTCAACGGCTTGTACCTTTCCCTTAACGTAAAGGACGAGGTTTTCCGAGAGCTTTTTCTCAAAGGATATAGGATCTTCGTTTATGAAGATTATGGCATCAATGTATCCGCTGTCATCTTCGAGCCTTAGGGTAAACTTAGTCCCGTTTTTAAATTTCTTTTTTGAGAAGTGCGTTAAAGCCCCCATTATCTCCACCTCTTCGTCCTCCTCAATGTCCCCAATTTTCTTTAGGTTTTGGGCATCCCTCAAAGCCTTGAACCTATAGAATGGATTTTCGGAGATGTAGAATCCTAAAGCTTCCCTCTCGGCCATCATGTTGAACTTAAAATCATCATTTTCAGTATTTCCCACCCTAACATCAAATAACCCCTTTGAAACCCCTTTGGATACTTGCTTCCCGAAGTTTATGTAATCTATAAGGTTTTTCTTGCTCATGTTTGTTATGGATCTGAAGGCTCCCGCTTTGGCTAAACCTTCAAGGGTCTTCTTGTTTGCCTTCGTTCTCCTTATAAAATCTTCAAGGGACCTGTATGGTCCCCTCTTATTTCTCTCTTCCACGATTGCTTCCGCGGTTGCATCTCCCACAGACTTTATAAACCCAAGCCCCCAGATTATAGAATTTTTCTCAACGTCAATTTCAAACTCAACCCCGCTCTTATTCACATCAGGTGCCTCAATGTTTATACCCATCTCCCTCATTTCATGTATGAACAACGGTACGTTATCAAAGAACTTTTGCTGTCCGGATGTCCTAAAGGAGGATAATGTTGAGGCGTAAAAGACCAGTGGATAGTGCGCTTTTATGTATGCGGTCCAGAAGGAGGTTATAGCATAAGCGACGGAGTGGGATTTGTTGAAGGAATAGCTTGCAAATTTCTCTATCTTCTCCCAAAGTTCTTCAATTTTCCTTTCATCGTACCCCCTACTCTTTGCCCCGCTTATAAACTTATCCCTCATCTCATCCATTAACTCCTTCTTCTTCTTTCCTATGGCCTTCCTTAGGGTATCCGCTTCGCCTGGCGTAAAGCCCGCCAGTATTTGAGCTGCCAGCATTACCTGCTCCTGATAAACTATAAGCCCGTAAGTCTCCTCAAGTATGGGTTTCAATTCCTCAAAATCGTAATCAACGGGTTTCCCATTTTTCCTATCAATGTACTCATCCACCATACCGCTCTGTATTGGTCCGGGCCTATAAAGGGCGTTTATCGCGATTATATCGTTTATGTGGTTGGGTTTAAGCCTAACCAAAAGCTTTCTCATCGCGGGACTTTCGAGCTGGAAAACCCCCATGGTTTTACCCTGCTGTAAAAGTTCAAAGGTTTTCTTATCGTCAAGGGGAATGTTCTTTATGGAGAAGTTGGGGTCGTAATATTGTCTTATCATCTTTTCCGCCGAGCTCAAGGCGCTTAAAGTCCTTAATCCGAGGATGTCTATTTTCAATATTCCAAGAAGCTCAAGGATGTTTTTGTCAAACTGCGTCACAACCTTATCCTTTACAACAGCCAAAGGGACGAAATCCGTTATCTCACCGGGCGTTATCACTATACCCGCAGCGTGGACGCTCAAACCCCTCGTAAAGTTCTCTATTTTTATCGCATTCTCAACTATCTCCTTCCATTTTGGATTGGATACCGCCCTTTTAAAATCCTCAACCTTTTCGTAAGCTTCCGCCAAGGTTATTGGATCCGATGGGATGTTGGGTATAAGTTTGGTTATCCTATTTACCTCCTCAAACTCCACCCCATAAACCCTCGCGGTATCCTTCAGTACCGCCCTGGATTTAAGCTTGCTGAAGGTGATTATCTGCGCGGTTGAATTTTCCCCATAGGTTTTCCTTATATAATCTATCACCTCATCCCTTCTGCGATCCTCAAAGTCTATATCAACGTCCGGAGGCGACACTCTCTCGGGGTTAAGGAACCTTTCAAAAAGCAACCCATACTTTATGGGATCAACATCCGTTATATCAAGGGCATAAAGGACCAAGGAACCCGCCGCGGATCCCCTTCCTATTCCCACCATTATACCATTTTCTCTACAGAACCTAATTATGTCCTCAATTATCAAAAAGTACCCGCTAAAACCCGTATTTTTTATCACCTCAAGCTCGTACTCAAGCCTATTTATGTAATTTTCCGGAATTTCTCCCATCTTCCTTTTCAAGCCTTCATAAGCCTTCCTCTTTAAATCCTCAAAGGGATCTGATATGTTTGGGGGAAGGGGGAGTTTGAGCTTTTGGGGGTCAAGCTCAAGGTTAAGATCCACCATCTCCGCAACTAGCAAAGTATTTCTTACCGCATCGGGATGCCAGCTGAAAAGCTTCAACATCTCCTCCGCGGATTTCATATAAATCTCTTCCGTATCTATCCTGAATCTGTTGGCATCCGAGAGCTTCGCATTCTGAGAAATGCATATTAAAATATCCTGCAAATGTTTATCTTCCCTATTTATGTAATGCACATCGTTTGTCGCCACAAGTTTCAGGTTAAACTTCCTTGACGCTTCAAGCAAGTAGTTGTTTATCTTTTGGTTCTCCTCCATCCCAACATCTTGAACCTCAAGGAAAAACCTATCTTTAAATACCTCCTTGAACCAACCTATGGTTTCATCCGCTTTTTTAAAATTGTCCGTGATTATGTAATGGGCGATTTCCCCAGAAGGGCAACCCGAAAGGATTATTAAACCTTCGGAATGCTCTTCCAAATGCTTCTTATCTATTCTCGGCTTCCCGTAAAACCCCTTTATATACCCTATGGAGGAGAGCTTCATAAGGTTCTTCCAACCCCTTTCGTTCATAGCAAGGATGGTGAGGTGGTAGTAATTCCTATCCTTCTTCTCAATATCTTCAACTATGTAAGCTTCCATTCCCAATATTGGCTTTATTCCAGCTTCCTTAGCCTTAACATAAAACTCTATGGAACCAAAGAGATTTCCGTGATCAGTTAATGCCAAAGCTTTAAAACCCAATTCCTTCGCCCTATTTATAAGGTCATCTATCCTCGCCGCACCATCCAGCAAACTGTATTCACTATGAACATGCAAATGCACAAATTCTGCCATAGGAAGGTAATATAAGGATGTCAGGTTTCCAGCACTTCGACCACCTCTAAGCTCATATCTATGGGCTTTGCGGACTTGGTTATTGCCCCTACTGAGATCCTATCGGGTTTTAAACTTGCTATCTCTTCTAAGTTCTCCAAATTCACACCTCCCGAAATTTCAATTTTAACCTTTCCCCTCGCCATCTCTATAGCATTCCTTAAACTTTCAATATCCATATTATCCAAAAGTACCCAATCAACATTACACTCCAAAGCTTCCCTTAATTCCTCCAAATTCTCCACCTCAACCTCAATATACGCGTGTTTCAAACTTTTCCTAACCATATCAACAGCTTCTTTTATTCCACCCGCAACTTTTTTATGATTATCCTTTATCATCACGATTTCGGATAGGGTCATCCTGTGATTATATCCGCCACCCACCTTCACCGCGTACTTCTCAAGGTATCTCATAAGGGGGGTAGTTTTGCGTGTGTCGTATATGGGAACATCCTTTGCGATTTCAACGAACTTTCTCGTTAACGTCGCTATCCCGCTGAGCCTTGAAATAATATTTAAAATTGTCCTCTCGCACATTAAAACATAATAACAGTCCCCAAATATACTCGCAACCTCATCCCCAAATTTTATTTCCTCCCCATCCCTTTTTCCCAATATTTCAAATCCAAACTCTTCCGCGAAGGCTTTCAAAACCTCCTCCCCGCAAAATATCCCATTACCTTTTGAAATTATTACCGCCTTAACCTTTTTGTTTCCGCATATAGTTCTGCTCGTTATATCACCAAAAGGCGCATCCTCCTCAATTGCCCTTAAGATAAATTCCCTTAGCCTTCTCAAGGTCCTGCTCCGTATCTATACTTATACCCTTGTAATCCACCACCTCAACCCTTATTTTCCAACCATGATAAAGCGCCCTCAGTTGCTCAAGACCCTCAAGCTCCTCAATCCTTGGCCTCGGGAGATTTGAAAATTCCAAAAGTTTCTTCTTCCTGTACCCGTATATTCCGATATGTATTAGAACCTTTTCGGAGCGGTAAGGTATCGGAAGCCTTGAAAAGTATAAGGCGAAATTGCTTGAGTCAAGCACCACCTTAACCCTGTTGGGGTCCTCGTTTCTATCCTCCTCCCTCGCCAAGGTATAAATATCCGCACTCTCACTTTCCATCAGAAGGAAAAGTCTTTTCAATATATCCGGATCAACGAAGGGTTCATCCCCCTGAAGGTTTATCACGAGATCCCCATCATCAAGGTCCCTCAAGGCATAAGCCAATCTATCGGTACCAGAAGGTAGATCGGAAGGTGTTAACCTTACCTCGCATATATCCTCCACCGCATCTTTTATCCTTTCATCGTCCGTCGCAACTATTACTTTTGCATCTTCCACCTTTAATGCGTTTTCCACCGTCCATCTTATCACTGGTTTTCCTCCAATTTCTCTGAGCATCTTTTCGGGTAGCCTACTTGAGCGGAGCCTCGCGGGTATCCCTATAACCCTCAAATTATCCCCCCCTTAGGTAGGATCTCAACCTCCCTTATCCACCCATCACTTTCTACGATGTTTAAAATCACCTTTGCGACATCCTCAGCCTTCAACATCCTGCTCCTATCCCCTCCTATCCCTTCCCATAAGGGCGTATCAACCGCCCCGGGTAAAACCGTTGAAACCCTTATTTTACCTTTAAGCTCCTCACCTAAGGACTTTGCAAAACCCAAAAGCCCCCATTTTGAGGCGCAGTAGGCGGCCCACCCCGGAAAGGCCCTCTTGCTCGCTATTGAACCCACGAAAACTATATGCCCCCCTTCCCTTATGTGGGGTAAGGCCGCCTTGACGGTATAAAACGCCCCATTTAGGTTGGTATTTAGCACCTCCAACCAGTCCGAAATCTCAAATTCCTCCACATAACCCACCCTCGCTATACCCGCGTTCACAACGAGGATGTCCAATCCCCCTTCCTTTTCAACCACCCTTTCAATAGCCCCCTTAATCTCCTCGGTAATTCCTAACATCCGCCCTTAACTCACTCCTCCTACTTATCCCGTAAACCCTATACCCCCTCTCCGAGAAAAGCTTAGCGGTTGCGTAACCTATGCCGGAGCTCGCACCCGTAATTACGCAGACCTTCAAGTTATTTTGTGGCGGTTTTCAGATACTCAACTACCGCCTTTGCCTCTTCTTGCGTTATTCCTCCTGGAATAACCATTGGGACATTATATTCTTCGTAAAGCTTCTTCGCTATTGGATCGTTTTTGATCATGGAGTCGGGATTCAGGATCATCGACAAGACCCAATCCTCCTTTCTCCTCTCAAACAGTCCCTTTAAGGCAGGTCCAACCAGTTTTTTCTCTATTTGATGGCATGCGGTACATTTTTGATTATAGATCTCCTCACCCCTCTTTACGAGATCGGCTGATGCAGTTTGGGCGCTTGATGATTTATCCATTTGTGCGTTTTGGGTTGTGGTTTTCTTAACCGGTATGTACTCCGCTGGTAAGTTAACCTTCTTCCAGGACATAACGAGCATGGTTAGGGCGAGTTTCTCCTCATCCGTAAATCCATAATTGGGCATTACGGATGTTGGTGTTATTGACCTGGGTTCCTCAAAGTGGAGAAGGTGCCAGGAGAAGACGGTAAGGGGGAACCCTCTTCTCTTTATCTCCTCCTTTATAGTCCTCCCGGAAGGTACGGGTTGTCCGTCCTTTATCTCGTAATAAGTCGG
>LBFQ01000060.1:0-1008 GCA_000980735.1 Candidatus Caldipriscus sp. T1.2 | reverse complement strand
CTCGTACCCCATATGGCATGTAATGCACCTGTCGGTCTTGTTCAGGGCGGGGATCCAGATCTGCTTCACCCCGAACGTTACACTTTTTGCCGCATCTTTCTCGAACTTTCTTTCCACAAGAGCCTTAAACTCCCTCTGATACTTTATGTATTCGGGGTTAAGCTCCTTGTATATTGCCACTCCCAAAAGGAAGACGGAAATAACCGCCAAACCATAAATTATCCAAGAATCGTAAGGAAACGGATCCTCCCTTACATCCGGCAAAGGCTGTTTTGGTTGGGGCTTCTGCTCCATCTTTTACCTCCTTTTTAAATGATCTCGGGTAGCTCGGGCCAAGCCCAAGGCCAATAAACCTCCCAATATGGACCGCGGAAGTACATGGCAAAGATTATCATCCCAACTATTATGAGAACAAAGAAGGTGAAAACCAAGTTTTGAACAAGCCTACTTTTGTGGAACCATACGCCCGTCGTCTCCGCAGGGCTCTTATCAATAAATGCCCAAATTGTAAGTAAAGCGGCGAGAATACCAGGTATGAGAACACCTCCTATGAAACCTCCGTTTAAGGTTATACCACCTATCTTGATCGTTGTTATCGTAACAAGCTCCTGAAGCCAAAGGAAGTACCAGGGTGCCTTTGCGGGGTTTGGCGTCCATTCCAAACTCGCAGGCTCCTCCAAGGGAGAATCTAGAAATACGGAAAGGAAAAGGATCCATGCGAACGTCCCCATAAACACCAAAACTATCCTCCTTACCACCCAGGGTGAAGAGAAGACCATTTCGGGCTGAACCGCCTCACCCTTCTTCCGGGCTATGTTGAACTGCTCTACGACCGCTAAACCTTCATCCTTCCTAACCCTCCACATATGGTAAGAGAAGAGAATCAAGAGTAAAAGGGGAAGGAATATGACGTGCAAGGTGTAGAACCTTATTAATGCGTTCTGGTCAAGCCTTGTCCCACCCGCAAGGACGTAATATATTTCATCTCCGATTACGGGAATGGACAGG
>LBFQ01000059.1 GCA_000980735.1 Candidatus Caldipriscus sp. T1.2 | reverse complement strand
TCTTATAAGGCTATTATTCAAACTATTGATCTCGTTGAGGGTGCGATTTATTCACACGGCGGAGTTTTAAAAGAACCCAAAAATATGAGGAACTTGGACTATGAACTTGCGGGAGAGATAGTTAAAAGGGGTGGGATTATAGGTTTGGGTTATGGGAAGTTGTTTTTTGAAAGGGATGCGAATATATTTGATGTGGCGGAGAAAGTGGAGGAGATATTTGGAATGTTTGGTAACGTAGTTTCGGGTTCCGATTTCTTTGGTCTTGGAAGGGATAACCTTATAAGATGTTTAGAGGAACCGAAGGAAATTAAAAATCTGGTAAGGCTTTTACCCGAAAAGATCCGGGAGGATTACCTTTGGAAAAACTTCTCTAACTTTCTCTTGAGATCGGGAAGAACCTCATCTATCAAAGATGGACCATAATGGGCCAAAAAGTCCGGTTCGGTAATAATAATCGGTATATCCCCAAACCTCTCCCTTAAGGACCTTTCTATATCTTCCGCCTTATATCTCCTTTCGGGTTTGGGTTCGTAGATTATCAGGTCAGGCTTTAAGGATTTGGTTTCCATATCATCGGGTTTGAAATAGGATTCCGTCTTGGAAGAATAAATGTTTTCAAGTCCCAAGATCCTTAAAGCGTTGGTTATATAGCTTGGTCCCCCCGCGGTTATCTCCCCTCCCAAATCTATCTCGTAATAAACCCTCGCCTTTATCTCCCTTTCCTTTAAGGAGTTTAAAACCCTAAGGAGATCTATAGCGAGATTTTCCGCAATTTCAAGCCTTCCAGTTATTACCCCAACCTTCCTAAGATTCTCCAAAATTCCAAAAATGGAATTCGGTAATGGTAAAGCCACCGCGGGAAACCCCCTGCTCAAAACCTCAAGGGCGGTTTTTCTCTGAGCACCGGTAGTTAAGAAAACAATATCCGGTTCCAATTCCTTTAATTTATCCCATAGGACGTTCAAGTAAGCTCCCACCCTCGGAAGCTTTGAGGTCTTCCCCTTTGGTCTGTTGCAGTAAATGCTTACCCCAATTACCCTATCATCAAGGTTCAACCTAAATAGGGCATCCGTTATGTCTGGAGCTAAGGAAACAATCCTTCTTGGTTCTTCGGGAAGATCAACGAAATCCCCCAAAATCTCCGAAAAAAACTTCATAAGAATTCAAGGGATAAGTTTAAGGTTGGGGCAAAGGGAAGCTGGGGAACCGTCCTGTATCTCCCCTCCCTCTGGTCGTAATAAACAAGGAATACGTTCTTGCGATTATAAACGTTTATAACCGTGAAATTCCAAGATCCCCTAAACCTATAAATGTTCAGGTTTCCACTTACAAATATGTCAAGCCTGTGGTAATCGGGATACCTTCCATTTTCCGAAGGATAACCCGTATGATAACCAAAGGAATAGCCAAAGTTCTTACCCCCAAGGTTGAAGGATTGGGATATACCTAAGGCATGGGGGGCGTCGGTAATGGTTTTAGGTTCCCTCTTAGTGTAAGAATACCATAAAGAAAGGGAGGATCCGAATATCCTACCGTTGTATCCCAAGTTTATAGAATAGGATCTTCCCGTCGTGTCCCTAAAATCCTGATAAAGCCTTAGGTATTTCCTATAAATTACCTGAGCAAATGCTGAATACTTGGAAGTTCTCCTTACCACCTCAAATCCCCCAAAATATGCCCTCTGCGGAAGTGAAACTAAGGTGTAAAAGGATGGCATAAAGTAGTAAAACCTAAAGAGCCCTTCCCCCTCCATAGGAAAACCATAAAAGTTGTCCCGAGTTATGGAAAATATACCCCTTAAAGAGACCGCTTCGCTTAAGAAAAATTTAACCGAAAGGTTGGGATCAAGGTATTTCCCATCCGTCCTTAAACCCCCGGAAAGGTTAAACTTGCCCAAGGTTTGTGTAAATTGGGCGTAAAGTTCGTTTAATAACCGTTTTACCGTATCAGCCCTTTTTGAGGAAACATAATAAAGATCGTAATACTCGGAAACGAAACCCAAGCTAATCCTTTTACCCTTTAAATCCGCGGAAAAACCGTATAACCTTATCGGATTGTAAGCTTTATACCCGTTGGCAAATACGTCGTTCCCATAATCCGCAATGTAGCCCTTTGTTTCAATTAACCCCTTTTGGTAACGTGCATAAGAGATGAAGTTTGACCAATTGGCATTTATTTGTGTCCTTTCCGAATTAAAATTAAAGAAACCCTTTGATCCTAGGAACAAAACCTCAAATCCCTTCCTTCCGAACTTAAAGAACCCGTCATAAAATTGATAAGGTAAGTTCCTACCTGCAAGTAGGGAGATATAAGCCAAGTGAAAACCCCGAACTGAAAACGCATAAAAACCTTCCCCTAAATCCTTAACCGCTCCGCCCTTGGCGGATATAAAACTTAAATCAAAGAATTTCCTATCCCTCGCGTTAAACTGGGTTATACTGTTAAGGGATACGAAGCCGGACAATCCGAAGATTTCCGAGCTGTAAGGGATCGTATAAATCTCCGCAGAAGAAAGCATATTCGCGTCAAGGATGGAGGACAAGCCACCAAGATGTACCGGATTGAAAACCCTTATTCCGTCAAGGAAATAGGCGGTTTCCTCGGGTGGAGAGTTCAAAAATGAAGCCTTCAAACCGAGGTCGCTTGAAAACTTTGCGGATGGAACCCTTGAGAGCACCCTAATAGGATCGGGTTCTATGAAATTTGGGGAATTCCGCAAGATCTCGTAATTTACCCTGTAAGGTTCAAAGGTTCCCTTTTTAAACTCCCCCTCCTCTGAGGACACGAATACCTCGGGGAGAATGTAAGTCTTGGGCTCTAATCTTACGAGTATTAGGGTATCCGAGATTAAATTTATTTTCAGGGTTTCGCTTTTGTATGCCACGTTGGAAATTATAATTACCTTCTCTCCCCCCGAAAGGTTAAGTTTAATATATCCCTTCTTGTCCGCATAAAACGACCTGTTTTCGGGTAAAACCTTGATGTAAGAATTTGGTTCAGTTTTTATCTCCAAAATTACACCCAGCATATGCTTATATTCTAAAACCGCATAACGAATAGTATATAAACCACCCAAAGGGAATAGCCGAAAAGCAGAAAAACAACGTCGCCACTAAGAACGTAAAAATAAGCCATTGAAGAACCTAGGATATTCATAAGGAAATTTAACGCCAAAGTTGCCCTATCCCCAAACCTCCTTGATACCTTATGGTGCATATGCTCTTCGTCCCTTTCAAATATGTTCCTCCCCTTAATTAACCTCCTAAAAAAAGCTAAAGTCGTATCCACGAAGGGAAAAAATAGCACCAAGAGAACCGCCTCAAATGGGGCCTGAATTTTAAAAAAACCCCAGCTTGCGAGAAAACCCAAAGTATAAGCTCCAACATCTCCCATTATCACCTTTGCGGGAGGGGAGTTGTAAAGGAGAAGGCCCGTTAATATCCCAGCAAGGTGGATCCATAACTTCTCTTGAGAGATCAAAAAAAGGAACGTGAAAACGACTATAGAAGTTGAAAGCAATATCCCGTCCTTCCCGTCTATCACGTTAAAGGCGTTGGTGAAACCAAGCAAAAAAAGGAACCAAAAGAGAAAGTTAAAGGGCTCAACGAGAATATTATATCCGAAAATGCTTATGGGCGTAATCCTTAAGGCGAAAATTATGGATATTATACCCGTTAAGGCAAGTTTTATCCTCCCGTCCAATCCCTTTATATCGTCGTAAATACCCATAATAGCTATTGTAAAGATCGGCAAAAGTACCCACCAATCCCCCAAGAAACTCCATATCAAGAATGGTAAAAGAATTATCCCCGCACCTCGTATTTTTCCAGATGATCTATCCTTGAATAGGTTTGTTCCCTCAAAGATTTTCCAAAACAAGTACCCACCAAAAACCCCGTAAATTATCGGAATAAATAACATTAACTATTTGTTTTCCTGTTGCTCCTGGGATTGCCCTTCTTCCTGAGGGGCTTTGGGCAAAACATCGTACCAGATCCTCTGTACGTACGTTGCTGGATAATGAACCCTGTGGCACCCCGTACAATTCGCCCTGTAAAGCTCTTGTAATGTTCTCCTTAAGACTTCCTTGTTTGGTATTGTCTTATTTGCCTCGTTATCAAGATTCCTTATTAGGGTCGCTATGGTTGGGGTAGTGAAAAGATAAGGGTCTTCTTCGTGGCACTTGGAACATAGGCTTTGGTTGTAGTTAAACCTCTTCACGAAGTTTTGTACGTTCCTTCTAAGTTCGGTCTTTGATCCCTTGTCTATGGCCCTCAGTACCGCATAATAATCCCTTGTTAGGTTTTCTTTAAAATCCCTGTACGGAACATCCTTACCCGTGAGTGGATCCTTTACCCTGAAGGTCGCCATATTCATCTTCATATCCCTCGTCATCCAGTAATACCTGAAATAAACCTTCGGGATCTCCTGAACGTGGCATGATTTGCAGGAATACTCTATTTTTGCCAAGAGTTTTGCTACCTTCGGATCAAGGCTCCTCTTCGCCCCTATGGGTAGCACGGTATCCTTCTTTTGCTCCTTTGATGTGTCCGCACTATCCTTCACAAAACCCAAAACCTTCCCCAATTCCTCCACCTCGTTTAGGGCGTACCTATCCTTCCATTCTGGTATTAGGTTTGCGACGAAGTTTATGTAATCCCTAAACCTAATATAAGATTCCTCTAAAACCTCAATATCAATGGCGTTTATATCCGTCACGAGGTCATAAAATCTCCTCCCAAGGGTATCTTGGTAGGCTTTGTAATTTTTCCCTTTCCTTGCGACGGGTGGATAAAAGGCGTCAAGGCTTTTGGGTGGCATATCAAAGTTGTAAGTTTTCGTTTGTTGGGTTTCTTGAGGCTGTTGGGTTTCCTGTGCCAAGAGAAGGTAATATAATCCCCCGACCATGAATAGGGCGGGTAAAGTTATGAACAGGACCTTACGCATAGATGGTTAGTATAAGGGTGAATTTTCGGTTTTAAAATACCCGCCTATGCTCTCTTTTACCGCAGATGCAAGTTTGTTTCAGGAGGTTTTGAACAGGGCAAACAAGCTAATAAGTAAGGCAAGAAAGAGCCTGTTTATTTCCCCCGGGGTACTTTTAAGGGTTAGGGATAGGAATTTGACGGTTTTTGCCACCGATATTGACAGTTGGATAATACAGGATATGCCCATATACGATGGGGAGGAAGGTGAGGTTTTTATACCCATCGCGGAAACCCTAAAGTTGGTTAAAGGGTTCAAAAGGGTGAGCGCGATAAGGGTGATGGAAACCGAAGATTCCATCAAAATCTCCGCCGAGGGTATATCTTCGGAATACGAGATAAGGAAGTACAACCTTGGGGAGTTTCCCCAGACGCCGGATTATACGTTATATGATGGATACACAATAGACCTTGAGCAGTTCGTTGAAGGTTTGGATATAGTGAGCTGGTGCTCCGCGGAAAACGATAGTAGGGTTTTCTTAAACGGGGTATATTTCCATAGTGGGGATGGATATTTGAACCTTGTGGCATCCGATGGGACGGTTTTGGGAAAGGTCTCCAAAATGAGGTTTGAAGGGGAAATAAAGGGCATAATACCCATAAACCTTGTGGATGTTGTTAGGATTCTTTGATGAGGGGTCCGCGGTAATAAAGGTTGAAGATGGGTACCTTTACTTAGCCACGAGCGTAGAAGGGGCAAACATAAGCCTAATTATTAGGTTAATAAACGAGGAATACGCCAATTACGAGAGTCTAATACCTTTTGAGTTTATAGCTGGGGCAACATTAAACAGGGAGGATTTGGAAGATGCGGTGGAAAGGATCTTTAACTTCTTACCCGAAACTGGGGAAATTGACGTGGAGATCCTTGATGGGGAGTTTATCCTTTCGACATTATCATCCAAGGGTAGGGGTTTGGAGAAGGTAGGGGGGGATACTTTTGGGAAGATCAAAACTAAGATGTTCGGAAACCACCTTAGGGAAATAGTCAAAAAGTTGGATTATGAGAGGTTAGACATTAAGTTTTCGGGTTCAAGCACACCCATATATATATCCCCATCCGGAAGCGATGAGGTGATTTTCTTAACTGTACCCCTTACGTGAAAGTCAATATAGTTGAAGGCCTTGGGAAGGAGATCCCCATAAGGAAGGCTTATGGAGATTTTTTGGTGGAAATAGGTGAAGACAGAAGGGTTGTAGTTTTAGACGCGGATCTGGGACATTCAACTAATGCGGTAAAGTTCAAGGAAAAATATCCGGAAAGGTATATAGAACTTGGAATTCAGGAGCAAAATATGATGGGGATAGCCGCGGGTTTATCCGCGGTGGGTCTCATACCCTTCACATCCTCCTTTGCGATATTTTCCGCGGGAAGACCTTGGGAGCAGATAAGGCTTTCTATAGCTTATTCCAACTTCAACGTAAAGATAGTCGCAACGCATGCAGGGGTCGCTACGGGGGAGGATGGGGCATCCCATCAAATGAGCGAAGATATCTCCCTAATGTCCTCTATCCCGGGTATGGTTGTCCTATCTCCATCGGATTATTTTTCCGCAAAAAGCGTCTTAAGAGCGGCTTATAAGTACAACGGATACGTTTATATAAGGCTCGTAAGGCCATCAAGCCCAACTATATATCCCGGCGAGTTTGATTACGAAATTGGGAACGCGATAAAGCTAAGGGAAGGGAAGGATATTTCAATTATTTCAACTGGACTTCCCGTACATCATGCGGTAAAAGTTTCCCTTGAGCTGGAAAAGGAGGGGATAGGGGTTGCGGTTTACGATTTCTTGACGGTAAAACCCT
>LBFQ01000058.1:34469-35931 GCA_000980735.1 Candidatus Caldipriscus sp. T1.2 | reverse complement strand
TCTTGTCCGCAATCTCGGTGATCCTGAAGTGCCTGTTTTGTACAAGCTCCCCCGCAAGCCCGTGAATATAAACCCCCATAAGCGAAGATTTAAATGGCTCAATCCCCCAAGCTAGAAAGGCGCCTATTAGTCCAGTTAAAACGTCCCCACTTCCACCCTTAGCGAGATTCAAATTCCCAGTAGGGTTTATATAAACCTTACCCATATATCCTATTACGGTGGGCTTACCTTTTAAAACAAGTATAGCCTTGTGTTTCTGCGAAAATTCCTTTGCAAGCTCTATCCTCTTTCTATCAACCTCATATGGCGTTCCACCAAATAGCCTTGAAAATTCACCGGGATGGGGCGTTATTATTAAATTTTCCCTTTCAAGCAGTTGGGGATATAATTTCAGGAGCTTTAATCCGTCCGCATCCAAAACCGCGGGAACATCGGGAAAATCGGTTAAGATTTTATAACTGAGCGAAAAGAGGCTTTCATCATCGTCAAAACCCGGTCCTATTGCCAAGGCGGAAGGCTTAAAGTTAATTTCTTTTATCGGTATGACCTCGGGATAAGGGATGGGTATATCGTAAGGGTTAAGGGCGTAAATTAACCCAGCACCACCCCTTATTGCTCCCAGGAGGGTCAAATTCAGGGCGCCAGGGTACTTCCTTGATCCCGCAATAACAACCAATCTACCAAAATCCCCTTTGTTCTCGTTCCCCACAAAGCTCGGTAAGAAACCCTTAATATCTTCCCCCTCTATCAGAAAGTTCCCCAAATTTTCTGGCATAGGTACCCCCAGATCCACCACTTCAAGCTCCCCCGCGATACTCCTTCCCGGAAAGAGGATAACCGCCTCCTTTAATGCCCCCATACAAACCGTAAGATCTGCCTTTACAACAAGATCTCCAAAGCTCCCATCGGAAATTAAACCAGAAGGGACATCTATGCTTACAACGAATTTTGCTTCCCCAAGCGCCTCAAAAGCCAACCTGTAATCCTCCGGAACTTTACCCGAAAAACCTACACCAAATATCCCATCCACAGCCAAGTCAGCCTTTGAAATATCCTGAAAAATTTCCTCACTGTAAGTTTTTATTTCGCACAAGTTTTCCAGCCTCTTAAGCTGAATTTCGGAAAGGGGGGAAAGCTTCTGAGGGGGGACATAAACCGTAACCCTCGCCCCGTTCAAAGAAAGGTATCTCGCGCAAACCAGTCCATCCCCACCGTTATTTCCCTTCCCGCATACCACAACCACCCTTAAGTTTTTGATCTTAAACCTTTTCTTTATTGCCTCAAATACCCCCTTCCCCGCAATTTCCATAAGCGTCTCCAAGGAAAATCCCTTTTCCACCGCAATTTTATCAAACTCCTTGGAATCTTCAAAGGAGAAAACCCTAAGCATACAAATAACTTTCTACGAATTTTATGATTTTCTCCACCGCCTCAAAACCCGCGTCTATAGCCCTTTTATTTT
>LBFQ01000058.1:13490-34205 GCA_000980735.1 Candidatus Caldipriscus sp. T1.2 | reverse complement strand
CCAGGGCTTTTATCACCTCGAGGGCGGACAGGTACGCCGTTCCGGATGCTACAGGAACGTACTTTATCCCTGCCTTCTTCAAAATTTCCCTCGCGTTCCCCAAGTACCTCTTTGCCAAATTGAGCCTCTTTAAATCTACGCTTGTTTTCCCATCTCGCATGGAATTAAATTTTAAGGACGCAAACATCTTTCAACCTTACAATATCGTCTTATGGCAGTGGGAGCAAAGCTTCAAGAAGGGGAAAATTTTGATCAGCTTTTTAGGAGGTTTAAGAAACTCGTCGGTAGGGAAGGGATCCTAAACGATTACAGAAAGCATCTTGTTTATGAAAAGCCTTCTGAGATAAGGAAGAAGAGGGAAATCGCAAAGATGAGGAAAATTCGGAGAATGTTGGAAAAGATGCAGAAAGAGGAGGAATGATGCATGAAGGGGGGGAAGGTTTGGTTCTTACATATGATGGCGGGAGCGGTTTTATTTTTCCTCCTCACAGGGCATATAGCTCTTATGCACTTTTCTCCTGGGACTATACACGAATGGAGCCACCCGGAAAACCCCCTAAGCTGGGGCCAGGTTCTTACGAGGGCAAAGGACCTTTTTAGCGCGATAATTTACACCCTCTTCATTGGAATAGGTTTATTTCACGGGTTTTACGGCCTATTTGGGATATTAACGGAGGTTAATACGTTAAAGAATTACAGGAAGTTTATAGCGTTTTTCCTTATTATACTCGGGGTCTTCCTTTTCCTTTACGGCACAATTACTACATGGTATGCTTTCTTTTATCTCAAATAACCTTTGACAGCGTAAAAACTTTATCATCTTCGGGTTATAGGGTTCTTTTTGTTGATGTGAGGAGCGAGGGTTTTTTCAAAAATTATCCGATAGTTAAGGGAGCGATAAATATACCTTTTGATCTCCTCCTTGAGGGGTACACGCCCCCCAAGGGTTATGATCTTTACGTTACGGTTTGTTGGTGCCCGAGGGGTGGAATTGGGAAGAGGGCGGCGGAGATACTTAGGGAAAGGGGGTTCAATGCGGTGTGGTTAAAAAGGGATGGAAAAAAGTTTGAAGATCAAGAGGATAAAGTTTCCGGCAAGTAGGAGGTCATCAAACGAGATGGAGGTATTACTCGGAAAGTATCTTGAAAGGGTAGATTTGGAAAGCTTGGAAGACAAGGAATTGGACAAGCTATTGTCCCTTTTATCCCTCCTTGATACCGAGCTTAGGGATTACATTTACGGTTTTAAAGAGGCACCCGAAGAATTTAAAGATCTGATCCTCAAGCTGAGGGAGATTTCTTAAAAAATCTCCACAAGAGGAAGAAGGAGAAGAAGATTAGGGCGATCGTAAAGATCGCTGTGTTTTGGCTTGCCTCGGGAAAGTTCCAACCCAAGAACCCTATGCCAAATGCGAAGATTATACTAATCAAACCATCGCCCGCAATCATACCCGAAGGTAATATGTTTTCCCTTTCACCCTTTAAAACTTTGGCAATAAAACCTCCTAAGATCAAACCGCCGGAGAGGGATAGGGGCAAATAAAGTCCCACCGCAAAGGGAAGGACGGGAATTCCAAGCATATAAATTACCAACGCGATAGTACCACCGATGTTTATAAGCTTCCAGTCAATATCCCCCTCAAATATTCCCTTAGTTATTGTCCCTATGAGGACACCCTGAGGGGAAGGGAGGTTTTGTGATCCGAAACCATATACGTTACCCAATATTCCCACAACCCAAGTGATAAAAAGGTAAGCGGCGAAGATCCCGATAAACTCGCCTATAAATTGCTTTTTGGGGTTTGCCCCTACGATATGCCCAGTTTTAAGGTCCTGAATTATATCCCCCGCCAAGGATGCGGAAGAGGCGACGAAGGAAGCGAAAGCCAAAACGGAGGAGATGGAATTTATACCTAAAAACTTAAAAATAAGCGAAACCACGATAAGGGAAGCTATAACCATACCAGAAATAGGGTTTGAGGATGAACCCACTATCGCGGTTACGTTTGATGAAACATAAGCGAAAACTATTCCAAAAACGGACCCCAAAATACCCCCTAAGATCCCAAGCTCGGGAACGGCCAGGCCCGTAAAGATCCCCAAAATTACCCCCACAAGGATGGAGAGGAGGATCCTATAATTTCCCAGATGTTTATAGATCTTCAGGAGAACCTTTATAAACTCAATTATTCCCCCGACCAATACCGCACCAGCGCCTATAAATCTTAAGTGTTTGCTCCAGATCTCTTGGGGAGAACCTTCAAAGAATGGCATCAATGCCCACCAAGATAAAATCCCACCCGCAGACAGAATCAGCGCAGTTCTAAAACCTATTATGGCACCCGCACCCACAACCGCGGGTGAAAGCTCAAGGGATAAAACCTTCCCAAAAATGCTTGAAAAATACGAGGATGCCAAAATTCCAAAAACCTGAAGGGACCTTATTATTCCCCCAACTAAGGCACCAAGTATTACAAGCTTTCCTTCCTCCGTTTCTTTACTCTTTAAAACCAAAGCGCAAGCTTTACCTTCGGGAAATGGCAAGCTTTCGTCTTCAACCAAATCCTTCCTAAACGTCATCCCCGCAATTATCCCCAAACTTCCCCCCATTAAGACCAAAAGCCCAAGGGAATACGGATGGATGTTTATGGAAAGGATAAAAAAGGCGGGTAAGGTGAAAGCTATGGCGGCCGCTAAGGATTCTCCCGCAGATGCTATGGTTTGGACTATGTTCGCTTCAAGAATTGTGCCCCTTTTATGGAATAGGGAAAAAAGGGCTAAAGCTCCGACCGCGGCGGGTATAGATGCGGAAACCGTCATACCCGCCTTTAAAGCAAGGTAAGCGTTTGATATCCCAAAAAGTACGGTTAAGATCGTTCCAAGAATTATCGCGGATTTTGTAAATTCCCTCACTTGCTTAGAGGTTTTATAATATATACGGGTTCTCCAGTATTTGACCTTATCCCCTTTTCCTTTATCTTCAACCTCTCAAGTGTATAACCCAGATTCCTAAGGTACCTCCTCACCTGTTCCGCCTCTTCCGACATTATTGGGGCGTCATATACGATCTCGTTTTTTCCCTGCTGTTGCATGATCTGTATCAGAGCCTTCGCCTTGTTTATCGCCCTCCCTATCCTCCTCCTCATATATCTCGCGATATCAAAATTCACCCTTATCGTCCTCTTCCTTTTGTTCACTATTGCCTTTAGGATATAGTTGAGCTCCCGCAATATTCTTCCCCTGTTCCCTATTAGGGTGCTGTCAAGATCCTGAATATCAAAGTTCACGTAATAATTTCCTTCCTCATCCACATCTATGTCAACGCTTCCCTTCACCCCGAGCCTGTGCAAAAACTCCCTCGCTATCTCGTCAAGGATGTCAAAGTCTTCCGTGTCAAGAAATATCCTAACCTTTGCCTTTTGCCTGCCCACAGGCAGTCTCAAAACCTTATACCTTATTTCCGATAGTTCCTTTGAGTGCTCCTTTAGGAACTTTTCAAGCGCTTCTTCAACTGTATCACCTTCTATATCAATATACCGGGCTCCCATTGGTTGGGAATAATAAAGGAGAAAAATTTCCAAATTTAAAATTCCGTCTTTGTCTTGAAAACGGTAAGGATCTTGGAGGTAAGAGATGATGAGGTTTTGGTAGAGATGGATTCGGGTGTTGGGAAATTTAAAATGGAAAACCCGCGTTTAGAGGGTTTCCCCTTTGAGAGGTTGAACCCATTACAGTTCGTATTTTACAGGTTTTACCTTTTGGAGGATGCCGGGAAGAACGTTTTGGTTGTTGCGCCAACATCTTCCGGCAAGACGGGGGTTGCAATGCTCTTTATGGGGGGCAGGGGGACATACGCGGTGCCAACGAGGGCGCTTGCGAACGAAATATATCAAAATTTCGTTAGGGTATTCGGTAAGGACAAGGTGGGGCTTAGGACCGGGGATGTATTTGAGGAAGTTTTGGAGGATAGGGATATAACGGTTTGCACTTACGAGAGTTTGGCAAACGGTTTGAGGACAAACAAAAGCTGGGTAAAATCTCCCTTCGTAATAGACGAGATACACCACATTTATAAGGAAAGGGGAGTGGTATAGAGGAAATCTTCGGACATTTAAATTACAGGAATTTTTTCCCTATTTTGTCTCTTTCCGCCACTGTTCCCAAACCGGAAGATTTGGCGAACTTGCTTGGGGCGGAGGTTTTAATAGAATCAAATTATAGGCCTGTTCCCGTTGAGGAAAGGACTCATTACCTAAGGCTTAGGGGGGACAAGTTGGCGGATTTTATAGTAAATAGAATTAAGGGTTTGCCAGAGGATGAAAAGACAATTGTTTTCGTCCATAAAAAGGAACTCGGATACTCGGTATTGGAAAAGTTATCAAACGAAGGATATCCCGTCTTAAACGAAACTTTACCCTTTGTCCCCGTAAAATTCGGCGATTTTGTCGCTTTTCATAACGCGGATATACCCCTTGAGGAGAGAGAAAAGATAGAGGATTCTTTTAGAAATGGGGAGCTAAAGGTTCTGATAGCAACCCAAACTTTGGCTTACGGTATTAATCTACCGGCGGATAGGGTGATCATCTTTGTACGGGGTTTTAGGGGGAAGTTCTATCCCGACGTTCTTGATATTTTCCAGATGAAGGGGAGGGCGGGTAGATACGGATTGAAGGATAAAGGGTATGCGGAGATATACGTTTTCAACGAGTCTAAGGGATTTAAAGAAGCCTTTGAAAAGTTGCAACCATTTTTATCTTCGGAGAACTTTACCTTTGACCCTATGGAGTATTGGGGGATCTCTTCTTTTATATCCCTTATGATACTAGGGGCGGTGAAATTTGCGGGGAGGAATTGGAGAGCATTCTTATTAAACGTTCCTTCAGTTAAAAAGGTCCCACCTTATATCCTTGATAATATATACGATTACCTTGAGGATAAGGGTTTCGTTGAGGATGGGAAACTTACGGAGATCGGCAAGGTACTTTTGGAAGGCTCAATATCGCCTTTGGCTTACGCGGAGATGAAAAGGAGGTTGGAGGGGGAAGTGGAGCTCCTCCTAAGCATAAGGCCCCTGTTTTATATGAAGAAAATAAAGGATTCGCTTAAAAGCTTTTTGAAGGATGATATCATCTCCCTAAAATGGGAATTTAAGGGGAGGTATTACGAATTTGATTTTCCGAATGATGGCACGGACGAACTTTGGATGTATATAAACGGTAAGCTCATATTTTATCCGAACATCTCAAACCCCCCAGGCGAGCTGGGTTTTTCACATACCGACGTTTACCACCTCGCGAGGGCACTTTTAACTTTAAGGGAAAACGGTTATATCATCATAACCGACGAGGACATTTTAAGGGTTATGCACTCTTATAAATTCGGATTAAATTTGGAATTCGCACCCTTGGGAGGGATAAAGGGGATAGGTTTCGTTAGGGCAAATATACTAAAGATGACCCTGAGGGAATTTGGGATAAGCAGGGTGGGCTTTGGCAAATTTGAGTTTCCAAAAGACATGGAAAGATCGCTGGAATACTACCTGTTCAAGAGGTACAGGGATAAAGGTAGGGCAAGGAAGGAGACAGAGAGTATCATAAGGATTCTGGAAAAAGGGGAAGTATTGGGGGACGAGAGGATTATTAAGGGTTTTGCGCTTTTGAAGCTCGGAAGGGCTGGGATAAAGTATTTGGGTATGGATAAGGGGGAAGTTTTAAGGGAGCTTGGGGTTGGGAATTTTTAGTCTGAAAACCTCAAATATACCCATTCCCTTGAAAAGCAAAATCTCAGTCAGGGTGTAGGAAAGTATAGAAACCAAAACCCTCAATATACCTTCCGGGAAAAGGAAAGGGAAGAAAACGGAGGAAATTAAGGGAATTAAAGATAGGAGTATTCGGGAGGGTCTTATGCCAAGGGAGGAAATACCCAAGTACCATACGGGAATGGAAGCTAAGTATCCGAAGGAGAGGCACCAGGAGATCCATAAGGGGCTTCTTGGGTTAAGGAGGGAAAGGAGTAAGAAAACCAAAGGAATAACCGCAAGGCGGTAAACGTCCAAATTGGGCTTTCCCTTTCCCTGCGACAATGGACTTATGGTGTTTGAGATAATTGAAAGGATGGAGGCTATGGATAGGGGTTTTAAAATTTCCACCGCATCCATCCATTTTTCTCCCAAGGCTATCCTTATTACCCCATCGCTCCAAAAGAACATAGGGGCGAAGAAGAGCAAACCCACGAAAAGGGAGGCCCTCATATAAGACAAAAAAGCTTTTTCGGTTTCCCCAACGTCGGAAACAACAAAATAAGGAAAAAGTACCCTTGATATCATAGAGCTAAGCTGGGGGGCAACCAAAAAGGCTAGGTTCTGGGCATTAGAATATATTCCCAACGAATGTTGTCCCGAAAACTTTCCAACCAAAGTCCTATCCGCATACCTTAAAAGGAAGTTTAAGACGAAGGTGAGGTTTACCCAAATTCCGAAGGAGAGCATCCTTTTAAGCCAAAGAAAACTAAAAGATAAACTCGGAATA
Source organism: Candidatus Caldipriscus sp. T1.2 (assembly GCA_000980735.1). GTDB lineage: Bacteria > Hydrothermota > Hydrothermia > LBFQ01 > LBFQ01 > Caldipriscus. The sequence goes on along the minus strand of LBFQ01000058.1, from coordinate 27,679 downwards.
TATGGGCGCAGGATGTAGGATATGAACATTTTGGCGAATGCGCCTATCAAGAAGGAATAGATCATCGCCCTAAAATCCCTAAAATAAAGCCCCAAAAATATTGCAAAAACCGTGTTTATCAAAGCTTCCGAAAACTCAAGGATAAAGATCTTCTCAAACCTAAAGAACCTGTTTGCCTCAACTATGAAAATTGGATTGGTGATGGATGATGGTATGAAGGATATTGCAACCACCTTGATGGCAAAGGATACGTTCGAGTCCTTAAAAAAAGCCCCTATGCTGTCCGAGAAGAGAAAGAGTAGGAAAAAAAGTATGATCCCCCTTAATAGGCTCGTCCAGAAGAGGGTGGGATATCCTTCCCTGAATTCCCCCTTGTATGCGGTTAAGGCTGTGGTGAATCCTGTGAAGGTGAGCATTTCCAAAAGCTGATACGCTATGAAGGTACTCGCAGATATTCCAAAATCATAAGGTGTCAATATCCTGGCAAGAACAACGACCCTCAAAAAAGAGAAAAATTGTATTGATAGCCTGGAGGCTAAAGTCCAAAATAGTGCTTTTACCAACTAATACTTTCTCTCAACGGGCTTCCAGTATGTGATATTTACGGGTATGTAATCTATTCTTACGCTTCCATCCTCGTTCCTGTAGGCAAGGGTATGCTTCAAAAATCTTTCATCATCCCTATATGGGAAATCCCTCCTGAAGTGGGAACCCCTACTCTCCTCCCTCATCAGTGCCCCGAGGATCACGATCTCGGCAAGGTCAAGCATATTTTCCGTTTCAAGGGCACTTACCAAATCGGTGTTCCATCTGAGATCCTTATCCACAATTCTTATGTCCTTAAACCTCTCCTTCAAGTTCCTTACTATCCTCAGGGCTTCCTCAAGCTTTTCGCCGGTCCTGAAAACCCCAACGTGTGTATCCATGATCTTCCTAAGCTCGTTCCTTATCTCGTAAGGATTCTCTTTCCCGTTCTTATTCAATATCCCCTCTATCCTCTTTGCCTCTTTTTCTGCATCCTCAAGGACCTCATCTTCCCTAAACATAAACTCGTGGCTTAGGGCGTATTCTGCGGAAAGCTCACCCGTAATCCTTCCCCAAACTAAGCATTCCGCGGTAGAGTTAGAACCGAGCCTATTTGCCCCATGTACGGATACGCAGGCGGCCTCACCCGCGGCAAAAATATTCTCAACTGGGGTTCTGCCATCAATGTCCGTATGTATCCCACCCATTGAATAGTGGGCAACGGGCCTTATCGGTATGGGCTCTTTCACCGGATCAACCCCTGCAAACTTTATCGCAAGCTCCCTTATTAAAGGCAGTCTTTCAAGGATCTTTTCCTTACCAAGATGCGTAAGATCCAGATGCACATAATCAAGACCCTCGGGACCCTCAAAGCCCCTACCCTCCTCTATTTCCGTCATTATTGATCTGGAGACTATATCCCTGGGAGCCAGCTCCATCATTTTTGGGGCGTACCTCTCCATAAACCTCTCCCCGAACCTGTTCCTCAGATATCCGCCCTCACCCCTCGCACCCTCCGTTATCAAAATTCCGGAAGGTACCAAGCCCGTGGGGTGGAACTGAATAAACTCCATATCCTTTAAGGGCAATCCCGCCCTAAATGCCATTGCAAGACCGTCGCCCGTGACGGAATGGGAATATGTCGTAAACCTATATAGCCTCCCGGCGCCACCCGTCGCTATTATCAAAGCCTTGCCAATGAATAGAACAAATTCCCCATTTACAAGGTCTATAGCGGTTAAACCCGCAAACTTATTGTTTTTAACTATAATTGATGTTGCAAAGAATTCGTCGTACCTCTTGTAGTTCGTGAACCTTTGGAGGGTGTCGTATAATGTTTGCATTTCAAAGAAGCCGGTTTTATCCTGAGCGAAATTTGTCCTTACAAAGCTCTGTCCCCCAAAAGCCCTTGCGGCTATTTTCCCATCCTTTCTCCTAGCCCAGGGTATTCCCCAGTGCTCCAAAAGTAGTATTTCATAAGGCATAAGCTTGACGAAGCGGAAAACCGCATCCTGATCCGCAAGAAAATCGGAACCTTTTATTGTGTCCCAAGCGTGGAGTTCAAAGGAATCTCCCTCCTCGGGCCTTAAAACCGCAGCAGTCCCACCCTCGGCGCATACGGAGTGCGCCCTCATAAGTTGCACCTTTGAAACTATTCCAACATCCACCCTATCCCCGAACTTCCTTCCTATCTCCACCGCAGCCCTCAAACCCGCAAGTCCAGCTCCAAGGATTATTACATCATGCTTATAAACCCTTGAGATTTTCATAAAGCGAATATTTTATGCTTGAAGTTTTCCGCCTTAAAATTTCCATATGATGCTGTTTTTAATTTCCATAACCGTGGAGGATATAGTTAAAAATTTAAAATCCTCATCTGCAAACATAAGGGACTATACCGCAAAAATGGAATCGAAGGTGAGGAAAAAGGATGGGAAGGAGGAATACAAGCTCTACCTACAGAAGTACAGGGATGGATGGGTATATATGGAGGTGTTGGAGGGTGAGAGTAAGGGTGGAATAGCGGTGTATGATCCTGGAACCAAAAAGGTTAGGGCGAAAAAGGGTGTGCTGAAAGCGACTTTATCCCCGGACGACAACAGGGTTAGATCCGCGGTGGGACACAGGATATACGAGAGCCATATAATATACTTTGCGAATAGGGTAAAAAGCGCGGAGCTTTTATCCGAGGGAACCCTTGCGGGTAGGAAGGTTTATATAATAAAGGTTCCACTAAAAAGTGAGGAAAACTACGGGGCGGTATATTCCAAGTACTGGATAGACGCGGAAAGTTTCCTACCCGTTATGATAGTGGATTACGATGGAAGGGACCAGGCGATAAGGTCGGTGAAATTTATGGATGTTAAAATAAACGTAGGGCTAAAGGAGGAGGATTTTAAAATTTAGAATGCTTGGGTATTTTAGGAAGATAAGGTGGATCTTTTATTTTTCTTTTGTCGGAAGTTTGGCAAGCTTGCTAATTTCATCCTTTATAGCAAAGCCCGTATATGAAAGCTCCGTAATCCTGGTTCCTTCCCTTGAGGACATAAACCAGATGCAATCCCAAGCCATACTTTTCTACCAGCTAACAAGGGGGGGTATGTCCTCACCCGCCCAGATCTTCATAGATATAGCAAGCTCATATAACTTCAAAAGGGAATTCGTAGAGAAATTTAACCTTTTGGCAGTATTCGGAGAGAAGGATATAGATGGGGCGGTTAAGCTTATGGATTCAAAGTTCCAAATAGAACCCCTTCCGAGCGGTTCCTTCGCCCTTAAGGTCAGGGATGTTGATAAAAATAGGGCTAAAGACCTCGCGAAGAAATACGTTTTGTTCTTAAACGAAAAGGCTAACTTGACGTTAAATGCGAAAGGTAGGGAGCTTAGGAGGTTTTTGGAAAGGAGGATAAAGGAAATTGAGGATTCTATGAAAATTCTGGGGGATAGTATAACCGCATTTGAGAGGAGGGAAAAGATCTTTGTCTTATCCGCCGAGGATATCCTTGCCCCGGGTATTGCGGAGATGATTAAAAACATTGCCCAAAAGGAGGTTGAAATTTCAACTTTGAGGGCGGTATTCTCGGAAAAAATACCAGATGTAAGTATGTTGAAGAAGGAGTTGGATGCATTAAGGTCAAATCTTTCGCAGAAGTTTTCCTATTTACCCGAGAATCTCAGAAAGGCTTACGAGTATAGGGTAAGGCTCATTATACTTTCCGAAGTTTATAAGACCGTATATGCGGAATACGAGAAGGCAAAGATTTTGGAGAAGAAAGATAATCCGATAATACAGCCCGCCTCGGAACCTATGAGTTCGGAAAAGAGGGTTTGGCCTAAGAGGGTGGTTCCAACCTTTGCAACCGCCCTTATGATGGGACTTGGAACATTTTTTATGCTCATCTCCTTTATGATATCCGATAGGCTTAGGGAGACGGGCTTTGGAAAGCTTATAGAACAGTTAAAGGAAGATATTGGTTTATGAAGGGGAGGGTGCTTTTTGTAAGCGATGTATATTACCCTTATCCTGGTGGGATCTCCGAGCATATACATCAGCTTTCCATCAATCTTAGGGGGCTCGGTTGGGAAACCCACATTTTAACAACGAATTTCAGGGAGAAGATAAACTTTGAGGATCCATCCTTATGTACATAGGGTTGGATTCCCCATAAAAATACCGATAAACGGTTCAATAGCTCCCGTCGCCTTCTCACCAAGGATAACCTTCTTGGTAAAGAAATTCTTCAGAGAGAATCATTTTGATATAGTTCATATACACGGTCAGGTTGCCCCGACCTTACCCCTTCTATCCCTAAAATACTCCCAGTCCATAAACGTCATAACCTTCCACGCAGCTTACAGGAGGAGCCTCTTAGCGGAAACCCTAAAGCCGTACATAAGGGGGTACCTTTCAAGGATAAAGGGATTCATAGCAGTTTCACCCGCAGCCATAGAACCCATAATTAAGCACTTTGGGGAGGTAGATCATAGGATAATTCCAAACGGCGTATCCCTTCGGAGGTTCAACCCTCAAAATAAACCCCTGAAGCACCTTATGGGGCATAAAAATATCCTATTTGTCGGAAGGCCAGAGCCGAGAAAAGGTTTAAAGTTCCTGATAATGGCGATGCCCATAATACTCTCAAAGGTTCCCGATGCGAGGCTTGTGGTGGTGGGCTCTGGCCCCCTTCTCGGTTACTATAAGTCCATGGTTCCGGATGAAATAAGGGATAGGGTTTTGTTTGAGGGGGCGGTGGATGGGGATGTTCTTCCTAGATATTATGTTTCTGCGGATGTTTTCGTTTCTCCGGCTACGAGATCCGAAAGCTTCGGTATGGTTCTCCTTGAAGCTATGGCCTCTGGTGTTCCCGTGGTTGCATCGAGGAACGAGGGTTACCGTTATGTTGTGAGGGATGGGGAAAATGGAATTCTTTGCGAACCCGAAAACGAGTTTGATCTGGCGAACAAAATAATAAAAGTTCTAACGGACGAAAATTTGAGGAAAAAGCTAATAGAAAATGGGCTAAAAACCGCCCAAGAGTACTCTTGGGAGAATATAGCAAAAAAGGTTGAGGATTACTATCTTTACCTTTTGGGGAGGTGAGTATGCTGGTGGAGATCAAGAATTGCGACGTGGGGTACGGTAGGCCCATAATAAGTGGAATAGAGTTTTCTTTGGATTTTGGAGAGATCTTGAATATTTACGGTGAAAACGGAGTTGGAAAGACTACCCTACTGAAGGCTTTTTTGGGAATTTCAGTTTTGAGGGGTGAAATAAGGGTTTTATCAAAGAACATCCTTGACCTTACGCCCATAGAGAGGGTTAAGTATATTTCCATTGCCTTTGCGGAAACTATAAGGACGGATATAACGGTGGGTAGGTACTTTGAGCTTAGCCCTTCCCCGATCTTCAAGGAATTGTTAAATGCCTTTGGACTTTTGGATATATTGGATAAAACCTTTAGGGAAATCTCAACCGGAAACAACCGAAAAGTTCAAATAGTTAGAGCGCTTTCATCCCCCGCACCTGTTATAGCGTTGGACGAGCCCTTCGCGCACCTTGACGAAAAGGCGAGCAAGATCCTTTGGGAGATAATTGAGGATCTGAGGAAGAAGGGAAAGTCCTTCATAATAACATCCCATAGACCCTTAGGGGTTGTAAGGAACTTTAAATTACCTCCAACGTCTCTATGACCTTCTTCGCCTCGGATTCTATTGGTGTGTCCGAAAATATTAGGGAGTATCTACCGTTCCTTTGCAAAACGAAGTTCCTTATCCCTTCAGCCCATTTTCTTATCACACCCCTATAAAAGGTCGCGGAATTTGGGGAAATCTGTACCCTTTTACCGCTTTCCGCATCCACCAAAACCTTGCCTTCCAACTGAAAATTCCACTCTTCCCCGCTCAATATATGGAAAACAACGAGGTCGTGAAATTTTAGGAGAATACCCAAACCTCCCTGAAGTTCATCCCAATCAAACTCAAGGTCCGAAATAAGGACAAGTAGGGATCTCTTTCTGAAATGAGAAACAATATTATAAACCGCTTCACGGAAACTCCCCTTTCCCTTTCCCTTCGCCTCGTAATAACATCTAAGGAGGTGATTTACACCCTTACCCGGTGGGATAATTTCCCCGGAAAATTTTACCAATGAAAACCTATAATTCAACCTGTTTGAGGCGAACATAACCATACCCGCAACAACCTGTGCCCTCTCATCCTTATTAAAGAGTCCCATGGATTTTGTATCGTCAAATAGAACTATCAACGGGATCTCGGATTCGTTTGAAAACTGCTTTAAGAATAGCCTCCCCCTCCTTGCAAATGCCTTCCAATCCACCCTCCTTATATCATCCCCCTCATAATACGGCCTATGCCCCGCAAATTCCGGGGAACTTCCGAAGGTTTTACTCCTCTGTTTTCCAGAATAAAACCCATCAACCACACCCTTCACCTTTATCTCAAACTCCGAAATTATCTCCTTGGGGATCTTCAAGGTAGGGTTAAAACCGGGTCTATGTGCTTCCCGTCCTTTAAAACCTCGTAATGTATGTGCGGTCCAGTAGTTTTTCCCGTTCTTCCCGAAAGCCCTATTAACTGCCCCGTCTTCACCGTATCCCCCTCCTTAACGAAAGCCTTCGAAAGGTGCCCATAAACCGTTTCGTAACCCTTATCGTGCGAGATCATAACGAAGATCCCTAGATCCTCGTTGTACCCCACTTTTTTCACTATGCCCCTTGCGGTTGAAAAAACGAACGTGGATTCCGGAACGGATATATCAAGCCCCGTGTGGATCCCTTTATCTACACCCCTTACTATGGGACCTGAGGCAGGTAGGGCGCAAGGTACATCGCAATCTTCAACGAAGATCGGAAGGGAAGGAAAGCCCCCCTCAACCTTTGGACCCTGAACACCCTCACCTAGGGCGTATGACAGTTTCTCAACCTTCACCTGAAGCTCCTGGTATTTTTTTGAAAGCTCTTTTAGCTTTTCTTCCGCCTCCAACATCCTTTTAACCCTATCGTATAGGTTTTGCCGGTAAAAGGCGGAGAGAAGTAGGGCGGAAAAGAGCGCAAAACCCACAAAGGCAAAAAAGAGGATAACGAAAACCAAAACCCTAAAAACGATATACCCAAAACCAATAAAAACCCACCTCTTTACCCCCTTTTTGTCGGTCTTTATGATCTCTAAACGCTTTATCCCTTAACCCTTTGAATGACCTTAATTATCTCCTCCCTTATCTCCGCGGGAAGGAACATCCTACCTGTGTATTTGGTTATTGAATGGAGTTTTTCGTGTTCCGTGGTGAATTGCTTTATAAGATGAAGGAGTTGCGCCCTTGCGTTCATCTCCACAACAAAAACGATCTCGCTGTTTCTTATAAATTCGTTGAGTTCGTCTTCATAAAGGGGCCAGAGTGTCCTTATCCTCATAAACTTTACGTTTATACCCTCCTCCCTCAACTGTTCCATAGCCTCGAGTATGGGTCCCAAGGTTGCGCCCATACCTATTATTCCCACCTCCGCACCTTCATCCCCATAAAATTCGGCCCTCGGGAGATCTCCCGACTTTTTGGCCGTTTCGTACTTCCTAAACCTTTTATCCACCATCTCCTTCCTTAAATGTGGATCCTCCGTGGTATATCCGGTTTCATCGTGTTCGTTTGAATTGGCGGTAAATATTGTCCATTCAAGTCCGGGGATTGCCCTTGGAGATATACCATCCTCCGTAATCTCGTACCTCAAATACTGCCTCCCCTCCGCCTTCATCCTCTCGACATCTTCCTTAGTAAGGAGTTTCCCCCTATCTATTTCAATTTTGAAGGGATCCAATGCCCCCGGTTCTACGGTAAATTTGTTCTGCGAAAAAGCTTGCTCGGTGAGGATCACCACAGGAGTTTGGTATTTTTCCGCAAGGTTGAAGGCTAAGGCGGTAAAGTAAAAGCCCTCCTCAAGGTTTCCGGGAACAAGAACGATCCTCATAAGGTCCCCATGCCCACCGTATAAAATGTGGTTTATGTCCGACTGCTCGGTTTTTGTGGGAAGCCCCGTTGATGGTCCCGCCCTTTGGGAATCAACTATAACCAAGGGTGTCTCGTTCATATAAGCAAGTCCAAGGGTTTCCGTTTTTAGGGAGAGACCAGGACCGGATGATGTTGTCATAGCCCTTGCTCCCGCAAATGCGGCACCTAGGGCGAAGTTTATGGAAGCTATCTCGTCCTCAGCCTGTATCGCCACCGCTCCGAATTCCCTACTCTCATCTGCGAAGAATTCAAGGATCTCCGTTGCAGGGGTTATGGGGTATGCGACCTCAAACCTACAACCCGCCGCCAAGGCACCCAGAGCTATAGCCTCGTTCCCCGTCATCATTATTCTGCCTGGGTCCCCAAGCTTTTCTAAATAATAATCGTCCTTCTTCCCCAATTCCCTTGCCTTTTCCCTACCCAGTTCGTAAGCCCCTATGTTCGCATTTATTATCTTATCCCCCTTTGCCTTAAACCAATCCGCTATTACTTTATAAGCTATCTCGTGGTCTAGGTTCAAAAACTCCGCTATTATCCCCAGCGCAACGACGTTCTTTATAACCTCCAAACCCAATTTCTCCCTTGATATGTTCGCAAGCGGTAGTATATAGTAATGGACATCCTCCCTCTTCAAGTGGGAAGGTATATCGGGATGCGTGCTGTTATCGTAAATTATTACACCACCCGATATAACCTCGTGGGTATGCAAAGGCAGATTTTGGAAGTCTAAGACAAGGAGATAATCAATGTTGTCCTTTGGTCCGTATATTGGTTTGTCTTTTGCCCTAACGGTTAGGTTTGTTGGCAAGCCCCTTATGTTTGAGGGGAAATCCTTTATCATAAGCACATAAAACCCCATCTTCTTGAGGATCTTGGATAAAAGTTCCCCCGTTGTTAGGCTTCCATCACCCGCAAGCCCAGCTATCTTTATAGCAACATCATTTTTACGCATAGCAGGATATTTTAAGGTTGCAAAAACCTAAAAACTTTCCCGTGCTTTACGATTTCCCCTTTCGCTATAAATATTACGTCCTCCGCTATGTTCGTTGAAAGGTCCGCTACCCTTTCAAAGTTTTGAGCGATATTTACGACCTTTAGCGCAATTTCCGTTTCAAGGCCCTTCACCGCCCTATTCAGAATCCTGTCTCTAAGATCATCTATCACTTTATCCGACTTTATCACCTGTAGCGCAAGTTCTGGATCCCTATTCTTAAATGAAGAATAAACCTCTACGAAGGACTTCTTTGAAAGTTCCCTTATCAAGCGTATATCTTCCTCAAGATCTCCGATTTGAACGTTCTTTCCCTTAAAATCTTAAAATCCCTTGCTACGTTCTCCGCGTGATCCGCTATTCTCTCTATGTCGTTGTTTATCTTAAGGCACATTAAAATTTCTCTAAGGTATCCTGCTTCGGGTTGAAATAAGGCTATGGTTTCCACAACAAGCTCGTCTATAACTATTTCAAGCTCGTTTACCCTTTCCTCCCTTTTGATGGTTTCCTCGTAAGATTCAAGGGATAGATCTATCATCTCGAGGGTAAGGGAGTACATCTCGTCAAGATTCGCCTGTATATCCTTAAGGCGACTTTCTATCATATCTCAAAGCTTTCGCCCGGATTTAATATCACCACTTTTGCTTTATCCCCAACCAGCCTCTCAAACTCCTTAGGATCCGCCTTTATTAGATCAAAGGTATTGTAATGCATCGGGATTACGAACTTGGGGGATATGAATTCAACCGCCTTAGCGGCCTGATAGATGTCCATAGTAAACCTACTACCTATGGGAAGTATGGCAAGATCGGGCTTGTAAAGTTCGCCGATGAGCTTCATATCGTAAAATAGCCCAGTGTCCCCCGCGTGGTAAATCGTTTTCCCATCCATCCTTATTATAACACCCGTAGGATCCCCAACGCCTGCGGTATGCCAGGCAGGCGTGAATGCAACCTCAACCCCCATACCCCCGACGTTTACGAAACCCCCTATGTTCATAGGCTCAACCTTTTCAAGGTTGGATTTTACCACGAGCTCGTATTGGGAGACAAAGTACGCGCCCGTCCTCTTGCATATTTTAACTGCATCCTCAAAACCGTGATCCCCGTGATCGTGTGTAACTATCACCACATCCGCCTTATCTATATCCTCAACCCCTTTTAGTGGGGATTGCGGGTTCCCAGTTATGAAAGGATCGACCAAAACCGTCTTGCTCCCTTCTATCTTAAACGCCGCATGTCCTAAAAAAGTTACCTTGACCATATTGGGTATTTTAAAGCGGTTTAATTGCTAAAAACGTTTCTGCTTTAGAATATAAATGATATGATGATCTTGTTTGTAAGTTTGGACAGTGCATACGTAAGAACAAAAGGGGAGGAGATAGCGGGTGCGCTCATAAAAACCCTACTAGGGGAATTGCAAAACTCCATAAACCAGAAGGGTTTAAAAGGCTCGGTTTCCTACTGCTCGGAGAGGGCTATCCCATTAACAGATAGCCTTTCAAAAGCTTACGGCGTGAAAATAAAGAGAACCAGCTTCAAGTTCAGGAATCCCAAAAACAAGCCGGACAAAATGGAAGAGAGGGCTTTGAGGTTCTTTGAAAACGCAATGAAGGGAGGTAAAAAACCCGAGTATTACATCCAAACCTTCAGGCGTGGAAACCAAACGATCCATAGGTACTATAAACCCCTATTCGTTGCACCATTATGTTTAAATTGTCATGGTAAGGATAACGCAAATATACCTGCGGAAGTCCTTCAGGAGATAACAAAGAGGTACCCGAAGGATAAGGCGAGGGGATATTCGGAGGGAGAATTCAGGGGTGTGATAAGGGTGGAGTTTAAGGAATGAGCCTTTTACCACTTTGCATAAACGCGGAAACCCTATACGTGGAAGTTGCGGATGATCCTTGGGAGCACCAAAGGGGATTAATGTTCAGGGAGTATTTACCGGATAATATGGGTATGCTTTTCATCTTCCCTTACCCCCAAAGGTTGCACTTTTGGATGAAAAACACATACATACCCCTTTCAATAGCTTATATATCAAGCGATTGGAAGATCGTAGAGATATACGATATGGAACCTTTAAGCGAAAGGCTCGTATCCTCCAAAAACAAGGTTCAGTACGCCCTGGAGGTGAATAGGGGATACTTTCAAAGGAAGGGTATAAAGGTGGGAGATAGGGTGAAGTTTCCCTGTGAATGAAAGGCTTCCAAAAAGCGAGATATTGAGGAGAAGGAAATTAATAAGTTGGGCTTTCAAGAACTCAAAAACCGTATATTCTGACGAGTTTATAATTTTAAGGTTTTGTCCTTACGGGGAAAGGAAGGTTCTGTTTGCGGTGGAAAGAAAGGTAAATGGTGCGGTTAAAAGGAACAGAATAAAGAGGCTCTTAAGGGAGTTTTACAGAAAAAATAAAGATAAATTTCAGGTAGGGATTTGGATCTTCATAGGGAGGGAAGCCCTCCTTAGGATCAAATTGCACGAGATCAATTTCCCCCTTATAATACCCGACAAAGGAGGTGAAGGATGAAGGATATAAACAATATGAACGAAGGCGGAGAGAGGAGGGTGCCGAGGCTTTCCGAAAGGAAGCCCTATGAGAAACCAGCAATAATAGGAAGGACGACGGGAAGGGGAGATAACACGTTGATTGTCTCATAGCGAAATTTTTAATTATCGTTTTGGTGTGGGGAGGTTATTATTTATAGATTGGTTGAAGGGGGTTTTTGTAATATGGATGGTTCCAACCCACGCCTTTGATGGGTTGTTCCCGTACGAGATTAAATCTACCCCTCTCTATCATTCCGTAGCCTTTTTCAACGGACTAGTTGCCCCTGTCTTTCTCCTTTCCTCGGGGTTTTTGGCAGTATATACATTTAAGGGTGAGAAGATATATCAAAGGTTAAGGAGGGGGGTGGAGCTGATGGCTTTCGGGTATTTCCTTCAGATGCCAACATCTTCAATACCTAAGATGTTCGCAAACCCCCAGAGCGTCCTTGAGGGTATAAACACCTTTCAAAGGGTCGATATCTTAATTTGCATAGGTTTGGGAGTGATAGTTCTAAGCTCCCTTTTGTACATAGTCAGGGATAAGCTTAGGAGGGTCCTGCTGTTTCTCCTCTTGGCTTTTTTCTTTTGGTACTTCAGCCCTTTCATAAACAAATTCGGGGAGAACCTTCCCCCTTTCATAGCCCCTTACTTCTCCTTTAAAAACTCCCTCTTTCCCCCATTTCCATATTGGGGTTACTTCTTTTTCGGTTCCGCCCTGGCATCCGCATTTTTGCTAAACAGAAAGATATTCTTTGCCCTAAGCCTTATACCTATCTTTGCCCTTTTCCTGAATTTTTTCCTTAACTTTCCAAGATACGAAACTTCCCTTGGATATATCCTCCTGAAAACAGGCGTTGTTATTTTGTTGATTTATATTCTTATGGGTGCGGAAAACTTCGGTTTTAGGTTTAAACCTTTGGCACTTCTTGGAAGAAACTCGCTTCTATCTTATGCCTTCCACAATTCCATAGTTTACGGCTCACCCTTTACAAAACCCCTTTTATACTATTACGGACACGTCGGTTGGATTAAGGGAACGCTCATTGGAACCCTTATATTAGCTTTAACCTGGGTTTTCGTTTATTCTTGGGAAATTTTGAGAAAGAATTATGGGCAAAGACCTGCGAGGGAATTTTGGAAGTTTGTAACCTTAACCGTCCTTTTATCACCTTGGTAGATCTCCGTTAGAATTCCGGCTATGTTGAAAGACAAAATGTTTTCAATAGCTGAGGATATATTGAAGGTTGCGGAAAACGACGGAACGGAGGTTATAGTTTTTGGGGAAAACAGCACATTGGTTAGGTTTGCAAAGTCAAGGATACACCAGACAACAAATGTCAAGGATATTAGGGTTTCAATTAGGGTAAGGTTTGGGAAAAGGAGTGCGGTGGTGAATTTTTCTTTTGATGGGGATAGAAAGGATCTGGTATCCGCTGTGAAAAGGGCGGAGAGTTTGGCTAAGCTTTCCCCCGAAAACCCGGATTTACCCGATCTTCCAAGGGCAGATAAGATAGAAACCTCAATAGATAAGTTTGATGAGGATACTGCGGAGATTTCACCAGAAGAAATCACAAGAATAGCTGGGAATTTAATAAAGGAAACGCCAAAACCCTTTGAGGCTTACGGTGTAGTCTCGGGTGGAAGCTTGGAATATGTGTTTTTAACATCCTCGGGTTTTGAGGGTTACAATTTCTTAACGGACGCCCATATAAAGTTTAACCCCATTTACGATACCTACAGCTATTTAGTTCAGAAATCTGCAAAGACATTTAAGGATTTAAATTTGGGAGAGGTTTTGGAGAGGGTTGAGGAAAGGTTAAATTTTGTCTTAAAACCAAGGGATGCAGAGCCAGGGAAGTGGACGGTGATTCTTGAACCGTTAGCTCTGACGGATATCCTAGTTTTTCTAAATTGGATAGGGTTTTCGGGTAAATCCGCAATTGAGGGTATATCCCCCTTAAGGGATAAGGTGGGTCAAAAGGTCTTTTCCGAAAAGGTAACCATCCTGGATAATGCGCTGAACCCTAGGGGATTCGTATTACCCTTTGATTTTGAGGGGAACAGGAAGGGTTTAACTGTAGTGGTTGAGAATGGGATATTTAAGAATTTTGCACACGACAGTATAACAGCCAAGAAGATGGGAGTGGAATCCAACGCGTGTGCCTCTCCCTTCTCAAACAACCCAATATTTCTAAACCTATATTTCAGGGGCGGGGAAAAGGATTACAAGAAAATTATTGAAGAAACGGATAGGGGGCTTATAATAACTACGTTTTGGTACGTTAATTTGGTTGATCCTCAAAGTCTAACTTTAACGGGTATGACGAGGGATGGGGTTTTCGTGGTTGAAAATGGTAGGATCGTGGGGAGCATGAAAAATATGAGGTTTAACGAGAGTATATTCAACATGTTGGGTGGGGTTTTGGATATTTCAAAGGAAGAGGAGCTAGTAAGTGAAAGCACTTGGTACGATATGCACTACCCACATGGGATGATCCTACCCACAATAAAAGTGGAAAACTTTAATTTCTCTTCCTCTACTAGCTTCTGATTACTTATCCTTTATCACTTCGTCCAAGTTCAAAATACTCTTTTCGTT
>LBFQ01000058.1:7738-13470 GCA_000980735.1 Candidatus Caldipriscus sp. T1.2 | reverse complement strand
GTCGGGTTTCGCCACCTCTGACTTGAGCGTCGATTTTTGTGATGCTCGTCAGGGGGGCGGAGCCTATGGAAAAACGCCAGCAACGCGGCCTTTTTACGGTTCTGGCTTTTTGCTGGCTTTTGCTCACATGTTCTTTCTGCGTTATCCCCTGATTCTGTGGATAACCGTATTACCGCCTTTGAGTGAGCTGATACCGCTCGCCGCAGCCGAACGACCGAGCGCAGCGAGTCAGTGAGCGAGGAAGCGGAAGAGCGCCCAATACGCAAACCGCCTCTCCCCGCGCGTTGGCCGATTCATTAATGCAGCTGGCACGACAGGTTTCCCGACTGGAAAGCGGGCAGTGAGCGCAACGCAATTAATGTGAGTTAGCTCACTCATTAGGCACCCCAGGCTTTACACTTTATGCTTCCGGCTCGTATGTTGTGTGGAATTGTGAGCGGATAACAATTTCACACAGGAAACAGCTATGACCATGATTACGAATTCGAGCTCGGTACCCCGGGGTTTTTCTTTATCTCCTTGGCAACTATTGAGATAGCCTCAGCTTTCCCTTTTGCCTCAACCAGCATCCTTTGAACATTTAAGCTCTCCTTTTTTATCAATTGCTGCATTTTCAATGCTTCCTGCTCCGCCAACTTCTTTTCTTCAAGCGCCTTTTCGTAATCCGGAGAAAACTTTATATCCCTTATCAAAACATCCAAAACATTAATCCCTATTGGCTCTAATTTGTTCCTCAATATCCCCTTTATTTCAAGGTCCAAACCCGTCCTGCCGAAGGATAAAAGCCCATCGGATGTGTATTTTGATATAACGGATTTTATCGCGGATTTAAAGACGGGCTGTATTACTTTCTCCTCGTAATCCATTCCCACATTCCTATGGAACTTGATAAGGCTATCCCTGTTTATTTGGTAAAGTAATGTGGCTTCAACCCCAACGCTTACACCATCAGAAGTTATACCCCAAAGGGTTCCCTCCCCTTTCCTTTTAACGGAAGAGCTTAGGGTGTATTCCCTAACCTGAAGGTCGTACTGATAAAGGTTCTCCAAAAAGGGTATTATTAAATTTCCACCTTCACCCAAAACGGTGTATGTTCTAAAAACTTGGTTGAACTTTATACCGGCATAACCCTGAGGTATAACCCTGTAGGACATAGAGATAAGCATCAAGATCAAACCTACGAGGATAAGGACTATAAGAGCGGGGGAAAGCTTTATCCTCCTTTTGGTTTTTATGGTTCCCTGTTGTTCTACCAGAACTTCCTGGGTTCCGTATTTATACAAGATGTAAAGGATCGCAAGGACAACTATTATCGAAAGAATTGGAGAAAGCAAATCCTGAAAATTGATGTTCATATTTTCTCTATTTTGTAGTCCTCTATTATAGGGTTGGAGAAAACTTTCCTTGAAAGTTCTTCCACGGTCTCCCAAGCTCTCCCTTCGTCCTTTTCCTCAATTACGATCTCAATCACCTTCCCCACTTTAACATCCTTAACCTTTATTCCCATCTCGGATATTACCCCCTTTACCGCCCTACCCTGAGGATCCAAAAGGTCCTTTCTTGGCATAACTATAACCCTAAACCTATGTTCCACAATGCTTATTCTAACGTCGTAAAAGCTATACCAAAAAAGTTTTCGTAAATTTCCATTTCCCCTGTTGTCTAAATTTCCCTGTCTCTTTTAGAGTTTTTTAGAGTTATAAATATAAAATATAAAATATATATCATAACACACGCCAAACTGTCTAAACAGACAAATTCGCAAATTAACCAATTTAACCCAAATTTCCTGAGTCTAAATTTAGACTCACATCCAAAAATCTCAATAATGACGAGGGTTTGAGCTGTCTAAATTTTTGTTCAATATAAATTTCTAAATTTTTAAATTTATTTCACAAAACCTTTAAAACGGGCGATCCAAATTTAGACAACTTTTTACGTCTCCGTCTAAATTTAGACAAAATTTAGACAAAATTTAGACAAATTTTAGACCGTTCGGTTTTATAATTCCCAGCTATGCTGTTTTCGGAGATGGAGAAGATCTCGGAGGAGATGGAAACCATAAGGGGGTATCTTTGACATAGATGGGCTCAAGGAAAAGATAAGGAAGATAGAGGAGGAAAGCTCAAGGGCGGATTTTTGGAGTGATCCTGTTATGGCATCCGAGAAGATGAAGGAGCTCGGCGCCTTAAAAAAACTCTTGAACGATTATATGAATCTTTCCGAAAGGATAAATTACCTAAAAGAAATATACGAGATGGCGGAGGAGGATCCGAGCCTTATGTCCGAACTTGAAATTGAGATAAAAAAGTTAAAGGAAGATATCACCGATTTCCAAATAAGGACATTATTTACCGAAAAGGAGGATGTTCAAAATGCCTTCTTGGAGATCCATCCCGGTGCGGGTGGAACGGAGAGTCAGGACTGGGCAGAGATGCTTTTAAGAATGTACATAAGGTGGGCGGAGAGAAAAGGTTTTAAAGTTGAGGTCCTTGATTATCAGAAGGGTGAAACCGCAGGTATAAAGTCCTCAACCTTACATATAAAGGGACCTTACGCTTACGGTTATCTCAAGGGGGAAAAGGGGGTGCATAGGTTGGTTAGGATTTCACCATTTGATGCAAACAACAGGAGGCACACATCCTTTGCCGCGGTAACGGTATATCCGGAAATGCCGGAGATAGAAGTTGAAATTAGGGAGGAAGAGATAGAGATAGAAACCTTTAGATCCGGGGGTCCAGGGGGACAACATATGCAGAAGAACGAAACGGCGGTTAGGGTGAGGCATATACCTACGGGCATAACAGTGGTTATGCAGAGCGAGAGGTCACAACATCAAAATAAGGAGAATGCCCTTAAGATCTTAAGGGCAAGGATCTACGAATACTACAGGAGGCAAAGGGAAGAGGAGCTTGAAAAAATAGTGGGGCCAAAAACCTCAATAGAATGGGGACACCAAATCAGGTCTTATGTCTTATATCCTTATAAGCTCGTGAAGGACCATAGGACGGGTTATGAGACGTCAAACGCGGAGGGGGTCTTGGAGGGGGATCTTGATGAGTTTATAAAGGCTTACCTCGTTTATTTAAAGAAAAAGGGTTGAAGGTAGGGATAGTTTGCCTTTTTCCCAAATACTTTGAAAGTCCCCTAAAATATGCACCCTTGAGGAAGGCTATAGAGCTTGGGAAGTTGGAGATTAGGTTTTTTTCGCCGATAGATTATGCAGAGGGTCCAAAAGATGTGGAGGATTACCTGTACGGTGGTGGCGAAGGGATGCTATTGAGGGTGGATTTTATGGTTTCCGCTATAAGGGATGCGAAGGATTGGCTTAAATCCGCCCCCGTATTTTTACTTTCTCCTGCTGGAAAAAGACTTGAACAGAAGGATATTATTGAAATTTCAAAGTTGGAAGAGATTATATTCGTTGGTGGGCACTATAAAGGGATAGACAGCAGGATATACGATTACGTTGATGTTGAAATTTCCATAGGGGATTTTGTGGTATCTTCAGGTGAACTCGCGAGTTTAGTTGTTTTGGATGCGGTCGCAAGGCTTATTGAGGGGGTTTTAACCCATAAATCATCCGCCGAGACGGATTCCCTTTACCATAACCTCCTCGAACCCCCCCTATACACCAGACCTTACGACTTTGAGGGAAAAGAAGTTCCCAAAGTACTTTTAAGTGGAAACCACAATCTCGTAGCCCTTTGGAGGAAGGAGCAGGCGATAAAAAGGACCTTACTTTTTAGGCCTGATCTCCTTGAAAAGGCCAAATTTGACGAAAGCGACAGGAAAATTCTGAAGAAAATAGTTAAGGAAATTTGCGAAAAATTTGGAGATTTATAACCCCTTTCCGAGCCTCCTTAATATCTCCTCAAACTTACGGGAAAACTCCTCAAAATCCATATCCGTAGGTGGGTAAATTTCTTCTTTCTTCTTAAGTTTTCCCCTTTCCACCCTCTCCTCAAATTTTACCTGAAAAGCCCCTGAAAATTCCTCCTCGTTGAAATTTTCCAACATTTCCTTCCCTTCCTTAGATGTTTCCACCTCAAATTTCTGATAGATCTTTGTCTCCCTTTCGCCCTCCAATCCCCTTAAATACCTATCAAATTCCTCCGTATCCCAAACTATGACGTTTTTACTTATCCATTTAACCTTTTCCGCCAACTCCTTGTCCCTCGTGATCACCACAATTCTCTTTTCAGGATTTTTTGAAACAAAATTTATTATCCAATCGTCCGCTTTTCTCTCAAATCCCACCCAAACCACCCTCTTCCCACTTGAATACTTATCGCTTTTGCCGTCAAAAACGAAAATGAACTCCTTTCCCGCCCTCTCAAGGATCCTAACCGCCTTTTTCACCATCTCCACCGCATCTTCAATTGTTATGGCTCCCAGAGAAAACGCATAATTTAGGGCATCTATAACGAACATCAGAATACTGCCCTAAGAGCTATTGAAGATATAGGATATGCCGCGGTTAGGTTGGCGAAATCCGCATCCGGGTTGGTTGGGTCAAATGTTACACCCTTATTTGGGAAGAGGTTTATCACGGAATAAGATATGTCAAACTTTGCCTTTCCGAATTTTATAGGGACGGGCGCCCTCATAAATACGTCAAACCTTGAGTAAGGGGGAAGCTTTAACCTGTTCGTGGTATCCTGAATATATACTTCACCGTAAAAAGGCGTCCTATAATGGCTCAAGTACCCCCTATACGGCCTTCCCACGAGATAAGAAATGGCTATCCCCAAGATTACATCGTATTCTTCCCTTATTAGGTGGAAGGAGAAGGTGCCGTTTACGGTGTGATTTACATCCCAAGGTGTGGGAAGGAATTCAGATGTGTCGGATAGTTTTATTCTTGAGAGCATAAACGTGTAAGATAGGTCCGCCGTTAAGGGAACGGGTACCTTGCTTTCCTTCCTAACCCAAAAGTCAAAACCGACGGAGTTCATAACCCCAACCCTCTCTTCCAAATTCCCATCAATATAAACGAACTTCGGATAATATTTCTCAAAGAAGTTTATCTCCGATATACCCCAAGGAAATACCCTCTCTCCTCCGACGATCAATTGGTATGACAGTATCTCGTTTCTTTTGACGGGCGTATAGAAGAAATATTGGGGGGGAAAGGCGTATAGGGAGGTGATGAACTGCCTGTAAATTCCCCCTTGAAGTTTTATGGCATTTGATGAATTAAGGTAATACTTGAAGAATCCCGAGGGGGAAAATCTAAATCCCAAACTCCCAAACTTATCCAACCTAAAACCGAACTCCGAAAGGACATTTCTATTCTCAAACCTATACTTTAAGTAATTCCCCCAAAAATACCCATACCCTTCCCTTTCCAGACTATCCTTCCTTAACTTTGAATTGTAAAATCTCACCTCACTCCCCATTGAAAAAGAGTAAGTCTCCAGATCGTTCCTTAAGGTTATCTCCTCAAACCTTGAGGATACACTCCTTGCCTGTATCTCGGGTTTAAAGGGGTCCTTCCTTGAGCTATCCCAGGAATTAAAATTTGAAGTTGAAAAAATAAGTTTGGGTTTTATGAAGAACTTTCCGAAATAATATCTGCCGATTACGGAAAATCCGCCGTTCAGAATGTTTGCGCTGTAATACAATCCCCTGTAATCGTTCAGATATATGTTATCCGAAATGTTACCAATATAAGAAAAGGAAAGACCCCTTAAAGTGCTTCCGAAGTTAAACTTCCCGGATATATCCCC
>LBFQ01000058.1:1585-7616 GCA_000980735.1 Candidatus Caldipriscus sp. T1.2 | reverse complement strand
AAGCTTGTAAATTAACAAAGGAGGGTGTTCTTATCCCCAACCTCCAGGGCATTGAGCTCCCGTCGGATACGATATAAAACCCCAACTCCCCCCTAGGACTCTCCACCGCAGCATAAACTTCTCCCTTTGGAACTTTAAACCCCTCCGACATCAGCTTAAAGTGATGTATAAGCTCCTCTATTGAACCGTAAGTCCTAGCCTTTGGTGGAGGCACAATCTTGAAATCGTTTATTAAAACATCCCCATCCGGAATATCCTTTAAGGCTTGTCTTATTATCTTAACCGACTGCCTCACCTCCTCCATCCTCACTAAGTACCTGTCATAACTGTCCCCATTCTCCCCAACGGGAATTTCAAATTCAAACCTATCATATACGGAGTAAGGTTCGTCCTTCCTTAAATCCCTCTTTATACCCGAGCCCCTAAGTAGGGGACCGGTGACTCCCAAGTTTAGTGCGTCTTCGGGTTTTAAAACCCCTATATTCCTCGTCCTTGATATAAATATTGGATTCTCCGTGACGAGCCTATCCATCTCAGAAAAAGCCCTTTCAAATTGGTTTAAGAAACCTTCCACCTTCTCAAGCCATCCGTCCGGGGCATCCGCCGCAACTCCACCCACCCTGAAATAACTGTTGTTCATCCTCTGACCCGTAAGTTCTTCGAGGAGATCGTATATAAGCTCCCTTTGTTTGAAGGCGTGTAGGAAAGGTGTCCATGCCCCTATATCCATAACGTGCGTACCAAACCATACGAGGTGGCTAGCGATCCTGCTCAATTCTGCGGTTATAACCCTCAAGTATTCCGCCCTTTCTGGTATATCCTTCGTGATCCCCAATAGCCTTTCAACCGCCAAGACATATGCGAAGTTATTGTTTAACGGTGAAAGGTAATCCAACCTGTCCGTATATGGCAAAATTTGGTAATAATTCCTGTTTTCCGCGGTCTTTTCCGTACCCCTGTGAAGGTATCCTATCACGCACTTTGCGCTTACCACCGTTTCACCATCAATCTCAAGCATAAGCCTCAGAACCCCATGAGTTGCGGGATGCTGTGGTCCCACATTTAAAACGAAAGTTTCCGTTTTCAATCCACCTGTGGTCATATAAGGTATTTTAAGGCGGAAATTACCAACCCCAATAGGTTTCCCTGTTTATGTCTAAGGAAGGTACGTTTGTTGGCCTTACGAATCTTGCCTCCTCAGGGTCGTTTGTTTTTATGAGTATATACTCCCCCGTCCCTACGGGATCTCCGAAGATATAGTTGTATCCCCCACCCGAGTAATAAAACCACCTTATATAAGGCTTATCCTGTATCCCTATATCCACCCTTGATATCTCGTCGGGCTTTCCCCTCTTTATGTATATCCTCCCCATATCCGTGTACCTTCCCCTCAAAGTTTTCCTTGAAAAGGCGCTATCCGCATACCTGACCCTCTCCCTAAACTCCATGTAATACTCCAATCCCCTCCTTTCCCAAAACTCCTTCAAAAACTTCAATTTTCCCTCCAAACTCGTTATCCTCTCAAACTCCGATTTCTCCTTCGGGCTTGCTATGTAATCTATAAAAGATGCTATATCGTCCCCATACATGGATACGAAGAATTCCTTCTCAAGGGTCACCTTCTCGTTCTCCTTGGGCGAAATAACCTCAACAACCAGCCTATATTTCCCATCCTTAAGATCCCAAATGGGTATCTTAGAATAAACCACAGATGATGAATTGAAAGTGCGTGGAGAAAGTCTCAAAATTGGTTTATCCTCACCAAACACCGCCCCTATAACCGTAAATTGACTATCCGTTAAAACTTCCAAATAATAGAACATCTCCCCCCAGAATACGCAGTTAAAACAAGGCCTTATAAACAAGTCCCCCCTCTTGAAAAGGGCGGAGGAATCATTTTCGGAAATGTTGTATGCCAAAATTAGGGAGGAAGTTTTTACCTTTCCAAAGTTGGGTATGGAACTCTTTGATTCAAGGTTTATCCCTTTGCCCTTTATTTTGGTGAAAACTTCAACGCTATCCCATCCCACCGCCCCCTCGTAAAATATTATGGAGTAGTTGCTCTTTGGTAAATTTTGCTTCACCTCATCCGAAAATTCTGCTTTCCCAGGAGACTTGATGCTTATTGATAAAGAAACGTTTCCCGAGAGTTGCTTATCCGACCTCAAACCATAAACCATTATTAGATGCCTTAGATTCTCGTTTATGGGAAACCAAACTTCCGAAACTTCCAAATTAATAACGCTTACGAAAAGGATCATAGGTAGTATTTTAAACGGGAAGGATTAAGGTGGTATTTAGGAAATAATTCTGCGATAAAATTCCCCACTTATGCAGAAGGTTTTGGCGATAGTTAGGCCCCAGTTTTCCCCCGGATTTCTTCTTGCGGGTTGCGATGTTTTTGAAACGGAAAGGCCTTCCGAGGTTGAGAGGAAAGTTAAGGAACTGGTTGGAAAGAAAGATTACGCCCTTGTGATAATAGACAGCGCTTTAACCGTTGGGGTTTCCCCTTACGTAAGGACTTTGATATTTGACAGTATGGAGCCAATATTTATAGAGATTGGGCTTGAGGGAACAAGCGATGAAAAGATAATAAGGGAAATAGAGAACTTAGCGAGGGAATCCCTGGGCTACTCAATCAAGATAAAGATATGAAAAGGATTTTACCCCTTATCCTTTTCCTTTCTTGTTCTGGTGGAACATTACCTTCTAAGGCCCATAATTTCAAGGGTTTTTGGCGGTGAAGATGGAAGGAGCTTAAACTTGCACTGGTTCAGGCTTGAGGGGGCGGACAGCTTTGCGGTTTTCGGAATTGATTCTTTATCCTTAAGGAGGATAACATCAACCACCGACACGTTCGCCATAATAATGGAAGTATTTAAAAAATTCCTTGTGTTTGCCTATGCACCTTCAGACATCCAAAACAGCGACACTTTAAAGGTTGAACCTTACATAAAGAACCTTGCGTTAAACTCCTTTGGCTCGGGAAAGTTTTCTGGGGTATGTTTTAGGGATTCTATTTTCCCCTGCGATCCCAAAAATAATGATAACCATCCTATATTGCTCTTTGTCCTTGATAGTTTAAGCCTTATATCCCCATCAAGGGATACCGCAAAGTTCGGATATAGGGAAACAAAATTTAAAAAATATACCTCCGAATATCCCATACCACCCTCGGACTTTTCCAATTCCGTTCAAATTACACCATCCGACAAGATAGCAATTTGGTTGGATTTCGGAATAAAGGACAGCTTTGATGTTGGGGATTACCTTGGAAAGGTGATAATAGATAGCGTACATTACGGAAATTACTCAAGGGATTCCATAGTCGCTTTTTTGAGGATTTGGCATGGTAGGATCACGAGGTTATCATGGTTCTTCTGATATTGTTCTCCCAAGCTTCAAAGGTTGCTTTTGTAAATATGGAAAAAATTTACAACGACTACATAGACCTTAAGGAAGCGCGTCAGAGTATTTTGAGGTATAAGGCATCCCTTGAGGTTAAGAGGGATTCAATAAAGAGAAAGGTAGATTCCCTTGAGAAGGAACTTGAGAAACAATGGCCCATATTGACCGACGCGGAGAGGATTTTAAGAACTAGGGAAATTGAGGGGTACAAAAGACAGTTGGACAGCATTTCAAGCCTAATAATAAAACAGGTGGAAAGTAGGGGGAAGGAAATTATCTCGCCGTACGTTCAAAGGATCAGGGAAACTACGGAGAGGATAGCCAGGAGCATGGGGTACGAGGTGGTTTTGGATATCTCAAGTGCCGTTTGGTACGATCCAAGAAACGATATAACCCAACTTGTACTTGATGAGCTTAACAAGGCTTATAAGGGCGTTGAAGCTTTGCAGAAGAGGATAATAATTTTCCCCTTCAGGGAGGAGGACGATCAGTCCGCATCATACGCTATGGGAGATACCCTTATGGAATATTCATTTTCTGTTTTCAACGAGAGCATAAGGTTCAGGGTATATGATAAAAACGCCGTAAGGTCTTATATTTCCTCAAAGGGCTTAACAAAAAGGACTATAACGGAAACGGATGCGCAGAGTATAGCCCAGAGCGTTGGAGCGGATGTTTTCCTCTTCGGTTCCGTATCCGTAAAGGGCAACCTCGTAACATTTACTATAACCCTTTACGATGCAAAAACCGGAAGTCCGGTTCAAGTGGGGGGAACACCCCTATCCCAAAGGGTTGAAAATATTCCCACAGGTTCAGCCCTTCAAAATACCATAAGGACGGTTGCAACGGAAATAAGAAACAGGTACATACAATCCCTCGGCGGATGAGGTTCCAACTTCTGGAAAGTGGGAAACCTTTAATCCAAAGATCCGGCGATTTCCTTTTGGTATATGAACCTGGAAGCTCCATAATTTTTCAGAACTTAAGGGAGATACCCAAATACCCGATAATCGTAGGGAAATATATATACGAGGGACAAATTTTTGATGTAGCAAAATTTCAAGATTTTACGGAGAGGGCGGAGCTTGGTCCCGTTAGGATATACGATTGGGATTTTTTGGAGGAAATTGGGGCGGAAAGGTATGAAAAATTTTGGGAGTATTATGCGAGGCTTGAGCTATACCTAAGGGGTAAAACCCAGCTTGTTCTTGAAAAACCCATATCCGAAAGGATGAATATTGAAAACTTTGGAAATTTATACACCGAAGCCTTCAAATACCTGACGTATGACCCAAGCGATGAGATCGCCCTTGAAAAAATATTTAAAGATTTTCTGATAAAGATAGATGCTTTTCTTGAAAAGCCCCTAAATTTCCCCCTAAGGGAGACTCCACATAAACCCTACATCTCGGTAATAATACCTGTAAGGAACAGGGAGAAGTTCATAGGGAAAGCCATTGAATCCCTCCTTGAAAACGACTTTGAGGATTGGGAATGCATAGTGGTTGACAACGCCTCGGATGATAATACCCCGAACATAGTTGAAAAATTCTCAAGATCGGACAAAAGGATAAAGCTTGTAAGGGTGAAAAATAAAAGTTTGAGCGCATGCTTAAATGAGGGGATAAGGAGATCGAGGGGTTGGATAGTATGCCAGCTTGATTCCGACGACTTTTACTCAAAGGACGCCCTAAGGACGGTATTTGAATACCACAGGGAGTATCCCGTTGCCCTCGCCATATCGTATTACGATGTGGTTGATGAGGAGGGTAAGCCCTTAAACTTCCCCACGGTAAAACACCTTGAATTTTCCATAAACAATATCCTGAGGGTTGAGGGGGCTGGTGCTTTGAGGAGCTATAAAAGGGAAGCCCTTGAAAAGGTGGGAGGGTTTGATGAGGAAAACTTTCCGGATTTCGGCGAGGATTACGATTTGGTTCTTAAGCTTACGGAAATATTTCAAGTTGGGAGGATCCACAAGGTTTTATATTATTACAGGAGACATCCGCAATCAACCGACGCCCAAAGGCCCCTTTTATACAAAAAGTTCATAAAAAACTCCGCAAGGAAATCCGCATTCTTGAGAAGGAGGATGATAAACTTCTCTAAAAGATCCGCTTTAAAATGAACGGTTATGAACAATGTAAATTTGGAGAAAATTTTAGAAACTAGGGAGAAGATCGTAAAGGGAGAGCTCCCCGCTTACAGGTTATTTGAGGCGGAGGGGGAATGGATGTTCGGTGAAACGCAATTTAGGGCAAATTTAACCTTTGAAAACGGTTCAATAACCCTATTTACCGATCAGCCTACACCTTCGGGAGGAAAGGGAAACGCCCCCAATCCCGTACAATACTGCGTCTTCTCTATGATAGCCTGCTATGCCACAACATTTGTAACCATAGCAACTATGAAGGGGGTTAAAATTGACTCCCTTAAGGTTAGAGGTTATTCAAAGGTAAATATGAAATCGGTTTTTGAAATAGAAGAAAGTCCAGTTGTTGAGGAAGTGGGTATAACCCTTGAGGTTGTCTCCCCTGAACCTATGGAGGTCCTTGAGGAGATAAAGAAACTTGCGGATCAAAAGTGCCCTGCAGCGTACACCGTATCCCACGCGGTTCCCTTC
>LBFQ01000058.1:0-1031 GCA_000980735.1 Candidatus Caldipriscus sp. T1.2 | reverse complement strand
AAGCAAAGGAATAATTATAAGATCCTTGAAATCAAGGGGTTATATTAAGGTGAACGTCAAGGCGGCGCTTTTGGGTGAGGATAAACCCCTTGTTGAGAAGGTTGGGGTAACTTTGGAGGTTGATACGGATGCATCTCCCGAGGAGCTTGAAGAAGTGAAGATCTTGGCTATTAAAGGTTGCCCGAGCGCTTACTTCGTTATGAACCCCATAGAATTTGAACCTACCATAGTAAAAACCGAAACTGCAATTGTTTAAAGAGGAAGAGGAAAGTTATATTAAATTGGCGATAGATCTGGCGGAGTTTGGTAGAGGTTTTGTATCGCCAAATCCTTTGGTGGGAGCGGTAATAGTAAATAAGGGTAGGATAGTGGGTATTGGGTACCATAGGAGGTATGGGGATGAACATGCGGAAATCAGGGCAATAAAAGATGCGGGGGAATCCTGTAAAGGTGCAACGATGTACGTAACCCTTGAACCCCACAACTTTCACGGAAAACAACCCCCTTGTACAAAGGCCATAATAGAGGCGGGTATAAAGAGGGTTGTGATAGGTTCCATCGACCCTAACCCAAGGGTAAGGGGGGGAGGAATAAGGGAGCTTATGGAGGCGGGTTTGGATGTAAAGTGGGGGGTATTGGAGAATGAAGTTAGGAAGCAAAATGAAAAATATTTTACATTTTGGGAAAAGAATAGGCCTTTTGTTGCTTTAAAGATGGCTATAACCCTTGATGGGAAAATAGCGGATAGTTCTGGAAAATCAAAGTGGATAACGGATGAAACTTCAAGGAGGTTTGTGCACAAACTGAGGGGAGAATACGATGCAATTTTAGTGGGAGCGGGTACGGTACTAAAGGATGATCCGGAGCTAACGCCTAGGGAGGTTTTTTCCGAAAGGATGCCCCTTAGGGTGGTAATAAGCGGGGATGGGAACGTCCCTTTTTCCGCAAAAATTTTTGATACAAAGGTTGCCCCAACACTTTTGATCACATCGTCAGACCCAGTAGTTCCTGAAGGGGTTTTGGTTAAGAAG
>LBFQ01000057.1:3155-6153 GCA_000980735.1 Candidatus Caldipriscus sp. T1.2 | reverse complement strand
GGAATAGCCCGTATCGTACCAAACCGCTTTTGTTTCCGAAACCCCGGACATATATCCGCTCTTTATCTCCTGCCATGTTATCGGGTTTGGTTTTGCCATAAAAATAAAGAAACCCATCATATTCCCATCTCCTCCTCAATCTCAATAAGCCTGTTGTATTTTGCGGTCCTTTCTGATCTTGCAACCGAACCCGTCTTTATCCAACCCGCGTTTGTCCCCACCGCAAGGTCCGCTATCGTTGTATCCTCCGTCTCCCCAGATCTATGGGAGATGATAGCCTTCCATCCCGCACTTTTCGTAATCTCTATAGCCTCAAGGGTTTCACTTAATGTTCCAATTTGGTTTAACTTTATCAGTACCGCGTTCGAATATCCCCCCTCTATCCCCTCCCTTATCAATTTCTTGTTCGTCGTATAAAGGTCGTCCCCAACTATGGTTATCCTGTCCCCAAACTTTGATGTAAATTCCCTCCAAGAATCGTAATCTCCTTCCGCAAAGGGATCCTCTATGGAGATTATTGGGTAGTTCTTGATGTAATCGGCGTAAATATCCATCAGGTCCTTCCCATTAAGCTCCTTCCCCTCAAACCTATAAATACCCCTCTCCTCATCAAAGAAGGATGAAGAGGCGCAATCTAAAGCGAAGAACACCTCCTCCCCCACCTTATATCCCGCCCTTTCCGTAGCCATCATTAATAGATCCAAGGCTTCCTTGTTTGAGGAAAGGTTAGGCGCGAATCCGCCCTCATCCCCCAGTGACACACTTAACCCCTTCTCTTTTAATATATCCTTAAGGGTTTGGAAGATCTCCACCGCGCACCTTATCCTATCCCTAAACCTTTCAAACCCTTTGGGAACTATCATAAACTCCTGTATATCAAGGTTGTTGTCCGCATGCCAGCCCCCGTTTATGAAGTTTAGCATAGGCACGGGCAATATCCTAGCGGATATACCACCTATGTACCTATAAAGGGGGATCCTCAAATAGGTCGGGGGGGCGTGCGCCACCGCCAAGGACACACCCAATATTGCGTTAGCCCCAAGCCTACTCTTATTAGGCGTTCCATCTATGTTTATTAACGTTTTATCTATAAGCCACTGATCGAGGGCGTTCTTACCCACCAAAGCCTTTGATATCTCATCCTCAACGTTCCTTACAGCCTTCAAAACCCCCTTACCAAAAAACCTATTACCCCCATCCCTAATCTCAAGGGCCTCATTTTTCCCCTTTGATGCACCGGAAGGGACATTTGCAATTCCCACCGTCCCATCCTCCAAGAAGCATTTCACCCTTAGGGTAGGATTCCCCCTTGAATCCAAAATCTCATAAGCCTTTAGGGATGCTATTCTCATACCCTTTATTCTAAACCCGTTAGAAAATCCGAAAGGATCAGGTTAAACTCTTCCGCCCTTTCCACCATGGGCATATGTGCCGCCTCAAGCCCTACTTTCCTTGATCTGCCCTTCAAAAGGTAATAAGTTTCATCTATTGCCCAAACGGGTAGCATCTTATCAAAAAATCCATAAACTATTAGAACGGGAACGTTTATTTTATCCGCAAAACCCCTAAGGTCGCAACTTTCCGCAGCTTTCATATCCGCCCTTAAAACCTCAAAATCCTGATTGAAGAGCCCTATATTTCCACTTTTACACTGAGCCCTAAGCCTCCAGTCGTAAAATAGGGAATCGCATATATGGTACCTGTCGGGAGGGGTATTAAATGCCCTTGCCCCCCAAAGTTCAAAGCGGAGAAACCAAACCAAACCCTTTACTTTAGCCCTTTAGATATGCTGAATAGCTTGCATGCCTGCAGGTCGACTCTAGAGGATCCCCCGAAAGGTTCTATACCCCTTTTCTCAACGAATTCTATAATATCCTCCGCGTAATCCTCAACCTTTTCCCTATAACTTCCTTCACTCTTCCCATGTCCGGGCAGGTCAAGGGCGATGTAGGTGAAGCCCTTGGGTGGGTTTTTGATCTGTAGGATCCAATTTTGGTGAGATCCCCCAGCACCATGTATAAACAAAACCTTCTTTTCCCCTTCCCCGTTTTCAACGAAGTAGAACTTATCAACCTTTGCCATCACTTCAAAACCTCTTTTAATATCTTCGGAACATCCTCGGGTAAATCCGCGACCCTAACCCCCACCTCCTCAAACTTCTTCCTCTTCTCCTCGTAAGTTCCCTCGGATCCCATAATTATCGCACCCGCATGCCCCATCCTCTTCTCCTTTGGTGCGGTCCTTCCAGCAATGAAGGCAACGACGGGTTTTTTGAATTCGCTTTTTATGTAATCCGCCGCATCCTGCTCGTCCGTTCCCCCTATCTCCCCTATTAGAACCACCGCTTCTGTTTCGGGATCATCGTTGAAAAGCCTCAAAACATCAACGAACCTTGTCCCTATCACGGGATCCCCGCCTATCCCAATGGCTGTGCTCTGACCAAAACCGTTGTTTGTAAGGTGAGACACTATCTCGTACGTTAGCGTCCCACTCCTTGAAACAACACCGATCTTCCCCCTCTTGAATATATTCCCCGGCATTATACCCACCTTAGCCTCCCCCGGGGTGATTATACCCGGACAGTTTGGACCTATTATCCTTGAACCCCTCTCTTTGGCGAAATTCAATGCGTTTATCATATCCTTTACGGGTATCCCCTCGGTTATCACGACTATTAGCCTTATCCCAGCATCCGCAGCCTCCATTATGGCATCCGCTGCAAATTTTGCGGGGACGAAGATTATGCTCGTATCCGCCCCTGTCTCCCTAACCGCCTTCTTAACCGTATTGAAAACCGGAACCCCATGGACCCTTTGACCCTCCTTTCCCGGCGTTACACCCGCCACCACCTTTGTCCCATACTCAAGCATAAGCTTTGTGTGGAAGGACCCATCCCTTCCCGTAATTCCCTGAACCAAAACCCCATTTTCCGATCCGATTAAGATAGACATAGTCGGGTATTTTAACGCGGATCTGACGGCTATATAATATACAAAAC
>LBFQ01000057.1:1378-2774 GCA_000980735.1 Candidatus Caldipriscus sp. T1.2 | reverse complement strand
CCCTGTCCCCAAGAGCACCCGCTTAACGAAAAGATCCTTGAATATAGGGCGAGGTTTGAAAGCTCAAAGGACCCTTGGGATTTCGTATTCCTTGAGGACTACATAGAGGACGCCAAGAATTTAGCAAAGGCCTTGCAAGATGAAGAGTATGCGAGAAAGCTTAAGGCAAACCTTGAACCCGCGCAAATGGCACCACCCAAGGAAGATCTCCTCAAGAAACCCTTTAGGTGGGACGACGGAATAATCACTCCTTTTGATGGGAACGGATGGGCAAACATACCAGTTGCAACAAGGACAGCTTACGAGTATAACCCCACCATTGTTGAGATAGGGAATGCGGATACTTTGGTTGCGGCGTTTAACGTATATCCTTGCAATGCCTGGTGCTCGGTAAGCCACACAAACGAATGCATAGTGGTCGCAAGATCGTTGGATCAGGGAAACACATGGAACTCGCAATAGGGGAGGAGGACTATAGGAAAATCGTGACGGTTGCCTATACAAGCGATTATTACTATCCCGATTACGATGTAGGGGCATATACATTCCATTTTTCGAATCCTTCCCTGAATTACAGCAGATGGGTTGATATTTCACTCACTTCGACTCTAACACCTTACGTAAACGCCGAGTTTAACTGGGGTCAAAGCGGATGCGCGGGGCAATGGCCATCAACGTGTTCTTGCACGGGCCTGGATAACTGGTGGTTCATAGGTATGAATAAGGCGGGTGGTGGCGTAAGGATAGCGAGGAGCACAAATTGTGGAAATAGTTGGAACACATCTTACGACGGACCCGCAAGGACTGGTTCCGCGTACGCCAACAATCAGATAATGCTTGAAACTACGAACGACCCGCGTGGAAGCTCTTCCGTATGCTCATCTTCAAACGGTGGGGATAACACCATACAGGCGGTTTATGCATGGAGAACTTCCTCAACCAACCACAGGATAGAGCATCTTTATACGGATGCGTCTAGTGGTTGGGGAGGTTCCTGGACATCCACCACGATCCTTTCCGGTTCCTCTTATCCTATAAACCAGCCTTGGCTTGCGGTTTCAAGGAGCTTGTAGACAACAGGTACAAGGGCGGTGGTACTTTATGAGCGTCAATGGAGTTCAACGGATGGGGATATCCTCGGGCTTCACGCGAGCGGAATTCCACCTTCAGGATGGACAACTTTCACCTTGGATGCCTCCACCATAGACAGTAGAACTCCTACCGTTCATACGGATGCAAGGTGGCAGTGGTGCCCAGGCTTAACAGCAACAAGCGCCTCTTACTTCCACGCATCTTTCTGTACCGCCCCCTTATCCTCTTACAACAACACCTTCAGAGTTGCAGTTTTGAGGGCACCTTGGACGAACCCAACATCTTGGGGTAGGGGGATCCTCTA
>LBFQ01000057.1:0-1210 GCA_000980735.1 Candidatus Caldipriscus sp. T1.2 | reverse complement strand
GGAAGGTATTTGAGGGTAAGGGATGGACATATCTTAATCCGGGCGTTTATTTCGTAAGGACGGGTAATAGAACCACGAAAATAGCGATAAAGTAAAGTTAAAGGGACCTCCCCTACCTTTAAAAGGGTGGGGGAGGTTTTTTTATTTTAAAAATCGGGGGGCAGGGTTCTAAGCAATTTAATTATTTCTTCCCAGAAACCAAACCCTTTAAGGAAGCGCTGAACTTGAAAACTGGAACCTTTGTAGCGGGTATGGTTATGGTTTGTCCCGTTTTCGGATTCCTCCCCTTTCTCGATTTCCTCTCCCTAACCATAAATGTCCCAAAACCTACGAGGCGCACACCCTTACCCTTCCCAAGATTATCCTTCACCGCCTCTATGAAAGCCTCAAGGGCCTTCTCCGCATCCGCCTTCTTCAAACCGGCCTTCTTTGCTATATCTGAAACGAGTTCAGCCTTTGTTAAAAACTCCTTTGCCATCCTTCACCTCCTTTTTGTATAGCCTTTTCAACCTTACCCCGCCCCCCTTTGTCATATATGGGAATTTTAAAGGCGAATTTCAAGTCTATAATTCCCACCTATGGGAAAACTTTGCATAACGGATGAGCCCCAGGCTTTTAAGGATAAAAGGGTTCTCTTGAGGGTGGATTACAACGTGGTGGAGGATGGAAAAATAAAGGCGCCCTTCAGGATAGATTCCACCCTTGAAACAATAAAAAAACTTCTGGAATTTGGGGCAAAGAACATTATACTACTTTCCCACAGTGGAAGGCCTAAGGGTAGGGACGAGAAGCTATCCCTGAGTCCGGTCGCGGATTACCTTAAGGAAAAGCTCGGGATGGAAGTTTATTTCCATGGGGATGTTGATGAGGATATACCCGAGGAAAAAAAGGTGGTTTTGGTGGAGAATTTGAGGTTTTGGGAGGGGGAAGAGAAGGATGATGTGGATTTTGCAAGAAAGATCGCTAGGTTCGGGGATCTTTACGTAAACGATGCCTTCGCGGTATCACATAGGAGAAACGCCTCGGTTAGTGCCATAGCGAATTTCTTTGAGAAGAGGTACGCGGGTTTGCTTATGAAAAAGGAGCTTGATTACCTCACGAAAGTTAGGGATAATCCCGAAAAGCCCTTCTATGTCCTCTTTGGAGGGGCGAAGATCTCGGATAAGATCCCGATCCTTGAGAACTTGGTAAATAAAGCGGATAAAATCCT
>LBFQ01000056.1:2231-3544 GCA_000980735.1 Candidatus Caldipriscus sp. T1.2 | reverse complement strand
GCTTGCATGCCTGCAGGTCGACTCTAGAGGATCCCCTTGTAAAGCCTTGAGTTTATCTCCTCAAGGTCCCCCAATATATCCTCTTGCGAAAAATCCGTTTCCAGCTTTATTTCCTTCAGATTCTCCAAGAAATCCCGGAAAACCCCTCGGTACCTTTCGGGCGAGATCTTAAGTAAATGGGAGACCCTTTGATAAAGCTCCTCGTAAATCTCGTTAAATTCCCTTGCCCATTCCACCTCCCTCAACTTCCCCTCAAGCTCCCTCTTCCTCTCCAGAAGCTCCATTTCATCCACATCAAGGTTCGCCTCCGAGAGCTCCTTAAGTTGAAACTTTATGTAATCCTCCCTCCCCTTAAGATCCCTAAATTCCTCCTCAAGATCCCTGAAATTTTCCAAAACTCTCCTGTACTCCAAATAAACCCCCCAATAATCCGAAATATCTATGCCCATAGCCCTATCAAAGAGCTCCGTTTGGAATTTTTCGTTTAGGATCTCCACCTGGGAAAACTGCCTACCCAGAAAGATCCTACCCTCCAAGACCTCCGATATTTTCCTTGATGGAACCGCAATGCCGTTTATGTAAGACTTTACCCTCCTGTTTCCCTTTTCAAATTTCTTCCTTATTATAACCCCCTCATCGGACGATATCTCAAGATCCTCAAGATCCCTCAATAGATCCTCATCTGGCCTTAGAACCACCTCCACGGAGAAATCCCTCAAAACCTCATCCCAATCCACCCTTTGGGAGAGTAAAAATCTCAGGGCATCAACTATCAGGGATTTCCCCGCCCCCGTTTCGCCCGTTATTACGTTAAAATTTTCGGAAAATTCAAGGGCAACCTCCTCAAATATTGTAAAATTTTTAACCTTCAAAACCTCTATGATGCCCTCGCTAAGGTAAGACCTATAACCTCCTCCGCGCCCGCCTCAATCAAAGTCCTCGCGCACTCGTAAAACGTATAACCAGAGGTTATAACATCGTCAACAAGTAGAATCCTCTCCCCCGGTATGGGCTTTAAAAAGGAGTAAGCACCCTTTAAGTTTTTCGCCCTCTCATCGTATGGAAGGGAAGATTGAATTTTCCTATATGAATGCCTAAATATGTACTCCTTTATGGGTTTCCCGAGCCTCATGGATAGTATTTTTGCCATTTCAAGGGTTTGGCTAAAACCCCTTTCCCTTACCCTTGCGGGATGCAGGGGAACAGGTGTTATCACATCAAAATCCTCATTTGAAACCAAATTCGCAAGGTGGTTTAAAAAGAGTTTCACCACCTCCCTAAAACCAGAATACTTTAAATTTTTTATGAGTTCC
>LBFQ01000056.1:0-1208 GCA_000980735.1 Candidatus Caldipriscus sp. T1.2 | reverse complement strand
TTTATTTTTGGGTACTTACCCCTAAATTCCCAAACCGCATCAAGGAAAACGAAGTTGAAAAGTACGTTAAGGTCCTCCTTTACTCCCCTTCCGTCCGTATAAAAAGCCTTGAACACCCCGTAAGGTGTTAAATTCGCTGTGAGAAAATTAAGAAGGGTATCCATCATACTTTGAAATTTTAAGGTGGAATTCCCCCGTATAATACCCCACCATGAACTTCGTCCTTCTTGAAAAGAGGGATAAAATCGCCATAATAAGGATCAACAGGCCCGATAAGCTAAACGCCTTATCTCCCGAAGTCTTGGATGAGTTAGAGAAGGCGGTTAAAGAGGTATCGGAGGATAAGGAAATTTTGAGCGCTATAATAACGGGAACGGGTAAGGCTTTTGTCGCCGGGGCGGACATAGGCTATATAAAGACCTTGGACGAGGAGGGGGGTTATAGGATGGCCCTAAAGGGTCAAGAAGTTTTCTCCGCAATAGAGAACTCCCCGAAGGTATTTATCGCCGCGGTGAATGGGTACGCTTTGGGTGGAGGATGCGAGCTTGCCCTCGCCTGCGATTTCATAATAGCATCCGAAAATGCGGTTTTTGGACAACCCGAGGTAAATCTTGGGATAATGCCCGGTTGGGGTGCAACCCAGAGGCTCGTAAGGAAGGTTGGAATGAACTGGGCAAAGTACCTAATCCTAACGGGCGAAAGGATAGACGCGAAAACCGCTTATCATATAGGTCTGGTTCAGAAGGTGGTTAATCACGATAACCTTATGGATGAGGCTATAAATATTGCAAACTTAGTTGCGGAAAAGGGGCCCCTAGCCTTGAGGCTTTCAAAGGAGGCAATAAATAAGGCTTTTGATCTTGGAGATTTTGGTTTTAGGTACGAGGCTTTGCTTTTCGGGAAAACCGTCGGAAGCAAAGACAAGGAAGAGGGGATAAATGCCTTCTTTGAGAAAAGAAAGCCGAACTTCTTCAAATGAAGCTCTCAATAGTTATTCCTGTTTATAACGAGAGGGTTTTCTTCCCACAAATATTCAAGAAAGTTTATGAAATGGACTTCGGGCTGGAAAAGGAAATAGTGGTTGTTGATGACTTCTCAACGGATGGAACTAGGGAATGGATAAAGGAGAACGTCGAAAACCTTGAGGGGGTTAAGGTTATTTATCACGAGAAAAACAGAGGGAAGGGTGGGGCATTGCATACCGCCTT
>LBFQ01000055.1:15967-22089 GCA_000980735.1 Candidatus Caldipriscus sp. T1.2 | reverse complement strand
ATAGAATAAACCGTATTGTTCCTAAACCTGTTATGGTCAGATAGGTCTATCGGGAAACCGTAAAATTCCCTCCTTATTTCCGCATAAGCATGTAAGAAAGATCTGGCATCGGATATAATTATCTCCCCTTTACCGTCGTTGTTTATATCAACTATGCTTGCCATCCTTCCCCTAAGATTTGCATCCTCCGAAAATGTTGCGAGTAAAACGAACTGAGTATCCAAAGAATAAACCCTAACGGGGGAGCTTGAGGCAAAAATGGGATGGTATTGAACGACGTCATATCTCCCATCCCCGTTGAAGTCTACGGGTAAGCAATATCCGTGAGGATTATAAGCAGCAGAATCAACGAGGAGGACCTCCCCAAGGTGGGAAATTAAGGTGTTCCTATGCCCGCATGTTAAAATTTCGGGTACTCCATCCCCCGTGAAATCCCATATTAAAAGCCACTTTGATGGTCTAACCCATATGGGAAAGTTAGGATAATTTTTGAGGTTAGGGGAAAAGAGATATAGGGAGTCCCCAACCTTCAAGGCTATCTCCCATATCCCATCACCGTCAAAGTCGTAGGTTGCGGGAGGTGAAACGGAATTGGGATCCGCCGAATTTAATTTATAATTCAAAAGCACACCGCTTGAGTTATAAACGAAGATACTCCCCCTTCTACTCACAACAACTATATTTTTCCCCACTTCCCCCTTTGTGACCATAAGGTACATAGGTATTGGGGTTGAATCGGGCCTTCCCGGGAAGTACGGTAACCTCACCCTCCATATTAAGCTTCCATCGGAACCCTTAAGGGCGTAAAGTTCGGTGGTAGTTCCAACTATCACATCAAGGTATTTATCCCCATCAACATCCGCAACAACCGGGAAGGTTTCTATCCAGCTTGATAGGTGAGCCCTCCAAATCTCCGAACCATCAAGCCTTAAGGCGTATATCCTGTTAAAGGCGGATGCGCTAACCATTTCAATCTCCGCGGTGTTTGGTATAAGCTGGGCAAATATTGGTCCTGAGTACAGGCTATACCTAGGATAAGCGGAATAAAGGATGTAATCTATATCCCTTACGAAGTGTAGGGTTGGGTTTGGGCTTTCCGTTATGGAAAATGCCGTATCCCCCTCTATCCCATCCTGAACAACGGTAACGGAAAACCTCCTTGGCGTGTAATCTTGGGTTATATATGTGAAGTTTGAGCCACTTGGCGTGTCAAGGTCGACGGGGGATCCATCCGCATAAACCCTCCAATTGTACCTCTTCGTAGTATCCCCCGTATATCCCCATCTAATTATCACCCCCTTATTTATCGGTTCCGTTGAGTAGTCGGTTATTGAAACCCTGGGCGTATCTATCCTTATCCTATAAAACCCATAAATAACGGGTCCGGCATAAAGCCTGAATCTTAGCCACTGCCCATAAGGGAAGGGACCCCTAAGGCGGAAATTTAGGGAATACCTTGAAAATTCACCAGGTGAAAGCCTGCTTATCTGATTCCCTCCCAAAGGAGTTAAGGACGAACTATCAACTACCACCCTCACGTTAAATGCGGTATCGTTCCCGGAGTTTGAGATGTCAAAGAACAGAATTAAAGTATCCGCGAAGTACCTCCATTTTGCGGAATGGAAAACTAACCTTGGACCTCCAAGCCAAACATAAGCGGAATCCCAAGTACCGTTTAAATTTACCTTGACCTTTGAATACTTGTTTGATGAAAACGGATTCCTATAAACCCTCCAAATAAACCTAACGGAGGACCTAGGGGGTACAAGGGATGGAAATGGTGAGGAGAGGATGAAAAAGTCGGAAGAGTTTAAGATTGGAGATAATGTTGTGGGTGATGAACCGAGATTTCTGATCCATATCATAAGATCCGTCGTATCGTTGCTTGAGGATAGGGCAATTGAGTCTATCTTCAAATAATAACCGTTATAGTTTGCGGAAAGGGTGCCCCTGTATATCAGGCTTGATGGGTGCCATGCGGTCCATTTTAAAGTGTCGTTTCTCTTTATAACGAACGATACACTCCCGGAAAGGTTAGTGATACCCTCCGCCACTACTTCGCGGGAATCGGAAAGTGTTATTTTTACGAAGGGTTTGGGAGATAGGGTTAGAGAGTCCAAGACGTTGAAAATAACGATGGTGTCGGAGACCGTATAATTTACGAGGAGCCTTTGCCTATTTTCCTTGAAAACCCTAACGGTTGGATCCCCTATTATGTTGTATGCGAAAAGTAAGTACCTGAACAGGGGATTGCTCTGCGCTATAGAATAGTACCTTATCTTTGCATAATTTACCACTGTGCCCAAATACGGGAAACCACCAAATGCGTTTATTGAGTCATATACTTCCCGCCATATCATATCGGATAAAATGAAGTCCGCCTTCGATGCCCCTACGGATGCAACCGCCTTACCCCTCTTCACCGCCTCCAAACCCACGGAGTTTGAAAATGGATCGTTAATAAAACACCCTATCCAAGTTGCTATGAACTTAAAGTTTAGCTCGTCCAACCTCCTGTAATCGAAGGCATCCGCGACGGAAGTGGAATATCTCGTCAAAATATACCTGTGGTTTGAATGCCCTATCCCAAAAACCATAACGGGTTTATAGAAGTTTAAAGTATCCCTTACAATTGCCGACGCTCTCTCACATACGAGCTTCTTTTGGGAAGGTGGGATGGTTGTGAGCCTGTTTGAGATATATAGGGCTATCATACATCCATCTGCACTGTCGGGATTTGCGGTGTCCCCAAAAAGGTTCGATCCGAAGAAAACGAAATTCGGAGAATCAAAGTTCCTACGCGTTTCGTAATCTATCAGGGAGTTTACGTAGTTTATTACATTTTCTGGTGAAGAAAATGGTACCCTTCCGACGAGGATATCGGGTATTAGATCCAGAGTATCACCCCACCCACCGTCCCACCTGTCCCCGTTCGTGTTCCATTCCCCATCAAGGGCGGAATAATAAAAGTCCGTTAATAAGAAATCCCTAAAACTGCTACCATATCCGCTTAATGTGTCATAGAATAGGGGTACGTTTGTCCTTAGAGGTGGAACCTCCTGTGGATCTGCCCCTATCAAAAGGGCAGAGAGTCCAAAGTTTTCATAAAGGTATTTCAAGAAATTTCTTATCTTCGTAGGTATTGAGTTTCCGGGAAAGTTTGAGGAGATCCATTCAACGGTGTATATCTCCGTCCTTATCCCCATAGAGTTCTTAAAATCCGCAATATTCTTCCAATGGGGCTTTAGGTTCTCGGTCGTAATTATCGCTAAATCCACCCTGTCCTGTGGGAGGAAGGATGAGGTTTGATATTTTGATATCCCGAGAAGTTTAAATGTCCCTCCCCATATCCTATCGTCCGAGTACCTCGGCCTTGAGAACCTTAAGTTTTCCTTGGACTTTATAACCTCAAAAGATACCTCCTCGTTAAGGTAAATTCTCCCGTTCCTTATCTGTATCGCGCTAACAATTATAAACACTAACCTGTTCCCCCTGAAGAAGCCCTGATTCCCCACAAAAACGATTTCCTTTGGGTATATTTGAGGGAGGTAAGTTTTTGGAGTTTGGGAACCGGGCGTATCAACGGGTAAGGCAAAATCCAATTTGTAGCTTATCTCCCTCTGTTTTATTGATTTTATCCTTATTCCCGAAACTTTTTCATCTTCCCCAAGGTTTATCACAAGGGCCTTATAGGGAATGAGGGGAAAACCCGAAAATTCCGCAAACTTTGGTAAATTTTCAAGTTCCTCAAACCTTACCGTGAAAACCCCAAAGAGGAGAACCATATTTCTATTTTAAGGCTGTTCTCAAATTTCCGCAACCTTCCACTCAACATCCTTAGGTATGGGGTTTTCATCCCCATAACCCAAGTTTAAGACGAATGCTATGTTAAGGTCCCTTTCCCCAAGAAATTCAAGGATCTTTTCCTCTATGCTTGTGCTTGCACATGTTAAGCTTCCCGTATCCAAACCGTTTTTCTTAGCATAAAGCATTATCGCCTGGGCGATCATCCAGGAAATCTTCCAGTTCCTTATCGCCCAATCTGGCCATTCTTCTTTATTCAATTTCCAATCGT
This sequence comes from Candidatus Caldipriscus sp. T1.2, assembly GCA_000980735.1. Classification (GTDB taxonomy): domain Bacteria; phylum Hydrothermota; class Hydrothermia; order LBFQ01; family LBFQ01; genus Caldipriscus. Next base: position 18,014 of record LBFQ01000055.1, on the reverse strand, counting down.
AAAGTTTGGTAAGCCCAATTAATGTCATAGGAGCTCCCCCGAGATCCTTCATAAACTCCACCATAATATTTTCAAGCATAGGCCTTGCTTCTTCGGGAACCGCCTTCCCTATAAGGGCAAGGTCCCTGAATATTGAGTAATGCTGTCTTATTATGGGTACCAATTCCAACCTGGTCCTTCCCGATACAATGTAAAGCTTAAAGGGTATGGGATATTGCGCGTATATTAGTCTAACCGCGGATAAGATCTCCTCAAGGGCTTCCTCAGATGGAATTAATCCCTTCTTGTATTTCCTTATCGTTCTCCTTTGTTTTATAAAATCCAGTACCATATTTTACCCCCTTCTCTCGACCTCAAAGAAGACTTTCTTTTCCTCCTTTGCGGGATACCCTACAAACCCAACAGCGGAAAGATCGTACTCTATTTTTGAAATTTTCGCCATCTCAAACGCCTTATCCACAAAATCTTTTGGTGGGTCTATGTCTATGAAACAGGCGAGATTTAGGGCACTCGCCTGAACAGCCAAATTCACCGCCTGCGCACATCCCGACGCCAAGGTTGTCATACATTTGTCGGTTGAAACCCACTTTTCCACGAAGAATAAAAATATTACGGGGGACTTTATCCTATGGAACTTCACTAACTCCCTCACCCTTTCTGGACTTTTTACCACCACCACCCTCCAGGGTTGAGGTGGGTTGTAACCATGTGGAACGTAAAGGGTACTCTCCTCAAGTATCTTAAGTTTTCCATCTTCTACTGGAACATCCAAAAATTTTTCCGAGAAGTTAATCATAGGTGTAAATTTTAAGGTTGAATTTCCACCTTAAAATACCCTATCAATGATTAGGGGAATTTTTGCCATCATAAGGGGAATGGGCATAACCTTTAAGCATATGTTAATGAACATAGCAACAAACAGGTTCACGGTTCAGTATCCGAAGCAAAAAAGGGTTTTGCCCGATAGGGCAAGGTGGGCTTTATCCTTACAGTGGCATGAGGATCTTACGGAAAGATGCGTTGGATGTCAGCTTTGCGCCGCCATATGCCCTTCCGAAGCTATATACATAGAGGGGGCGGTTAATCCTTTGGATAAACCCATAGGGAAGGGGGAGAGGTATGCTATGACTTGGATATGGGATGCTACGAGATGTTTGTATTGCGGTTTTTGCGTTGAGGCTTGTCCCGAGGAAGCTATAGTTATGACAAAGATTTACGAGCTTGCGACGGATAGGAGGGAGGACCTAATTTGGCATAAAGCTAGGCTTTACGAGGCTAAGAGGGAGCAATTCGGGGAGAAGCCCACTTTTGCATGGATGGGATTTTACAGAAGGGCAAAGGATATGGGCAAACCGATAGAGCTTGCAAGGATCTGGCATGAGCAGGAGGAAGAGTATTACAAGGATAGCAAGAAGTTCAACATGAGCGATAGGTACAAGAGGTTCCTGAGGGAGCTATAATTTCAGGATCTCTTTAACCCTTCTTTTTATGTAATCCTCCGTTGGTGCGGGTAAGTAACTTCCGTCTATTATGTAAAGCCTACAGCTTAAGGAATACGGTGGTTTTGCCATCTCAGGTTGTATATCCTCACCGTTTATCCTTATGGTTGGGGAACCGGGAAATTCAAACCTTTGAGCATCTTCTTCGCTTTCAACACTTATAAGCTCCAGCTCGTAATCAATCCCAAGTTCATCAAGTACTTTCCTTAATCTCTCAATCGCCTTATGATAAGATGGACAAACTTCCCAAAAAAGGACCTCAACTTTAACCGATGATTTGCTCAACATCGGCAGGATATCCAAGCATCTCAAGGGATCTTAGGATATTCTGAAGGTCCCCATTCTCCATGAAAAAATCCGCCTTACCCTCCTCCAATGAAACCTTAACCTCCCTTCCCCCCTCCTTTTCTATCGCCTTCCTTACCTTTGCAATGCATCCCATACAACTCATCCCCTTGACCTTTAAGATCACCTTCTTCATAATAAAGTATTTTAAAGTTGAACTAAAGCTGGGGATCCTCTAGAGTCGACCTGCAGGCATGCAAGCT
>LBFQ01000055.1:14608-15767 GCA_000980735.1 Candidatus Caldipriscus sp. T1.2 | reverse complement strand
CCCTGTCGTAATTTATAGAATCACCTGTATCTGGTCCGGTTGGGGTGGTCTCCTTTTTGCATGAAATTAGTAAAATTCCGAAAATTAAAAGTGCCCTTACCATTAAAGTATTTTAAAGTTGAACTAAAGCTCCCTAATCCATTTCTCTATCAACATTATCTCGTTTTCGGAAAGTTTTCCACTGGGTGGCATCCTATCCCCGTAAATACGGGTGTTTATTATCTTGTGAAAGAGAACCGAGCTGTCAGGCCTCCCCCTCCTAACCCTCCAAACCCCATAATTTGGAGATATTACATCAACTAGCTGAGAATAACTAACACCCGAACTTAAGTTTAAACCTCCCGCCGGGAAGCTTCCACTGTGACAGCTTGTGCACCTGCTGTTCCATATGGGCTGTATTTGCCTTTGGTAGTCTATCTTTAAGGAGAGATCGTTCCCAGATGTTGATAGGGAAGGTCTTATTATCGTATCCTTGAGTTCCTCTATCCACCTTTTTATTAAATTTATCTCGTCGCTTGATAGACTACCGCCCGGTGGCATCTTCCCTCCATATCTCCCAGAGTTTATTATCTTATGGTAAAGAACCGAGCTGTCCGGTTTTCCGCTCCTCACCCTCCAAACGTTATAGGTTGGAGATATTACATTCACAAGATTTGAGTAGCTTACACCCGCCCTTAAGTCCAAACCACCGCTTGGAGAGCTCCCACCGTGACAGCTTGTGCAGTTCCTGTTCCATATAGGTTGTATGTCCCTGTCGTAATTTATAGAATCACCTGTATCTGGTCCGGTTGGGGTGGTCTCCTTTTTGCATGAAATTAGTAAAATTCCGAAAATTAAAAGTGCCCTTACCATATTATCCAAAATACGGTAGCCAAAGTTCCACCCGTTGCCAAAATTGCGGCGGTCCTATGGTTTTTATAATCCCCTCTCCTTGCCAAAAATCCAGCGGTTAAGAAGCTCGCGGTTGTAAATGTAGAAATTACGCCATGAATAATCCTCTTTTTTCTCCCCACCTCCTCCTTCCTCATCTTCCAGAAATTCACGTAACCCAAAACCGTGGTGGTCGTCGCAAAGGTTAGGGTGGTGTATCCCAATATCCTATGCGCTTTTATTAAATTATCACCCGGGTTCTTGCCGTTCTCGTAATCGTTTAAGATCT
>LBFQ01000055.1:11348-14588 GCA_000980735.1 Candidatus Caldipriscus sp. T1.2 | reverse complement strand
CCTTATAGGCTCTAAGCTTATTTTTTCCTTTCCTATTTCAACAAATTTATTCTTCTCAATGAAATCCAAATATTCTTTTTCTGTGATCTCTCTCATTTTTTCAAAAGCGTATAACCCTTCTAATATCCTTGGGCTCAAAACCAGCCTCTATTAGTGCTAAAACTGCCAAGACCATCTTGGAACCGAGCTTTGGGGGTGGGTAGTTGGCGTCTTCCTGCAATCCTATCCACTTAAGTGTGTGCAAGAACTTTTCAATCTCTTTTTTTAATTCCTCTGTAAGTTTTTCAAAGTATCTATTCATCACATTCTCCACGGACAGTCTATCTCTCAGCAGTCTAAAGCAGGCATTTATTAAGTATTCTTCTATGTCTGGATGCATAGTTCTTAGCCCAAGAAATACCTCCGCTATATCGTTGTGAGATGGTCTCTTTATAATCGGGTTATATGTGGGAGAAAACCTCCAAACGATGAAATCATAATCGCCCTTCATTGCTTCTTGTGTTATCTCTACAAATAATTTATAATCGCCAACTTCCTCAACAAGTATAAGTCTATGGTAGTTTTTATTGGTTATTTGGAGTGTTTCTTGAAGAAAGCCTCGGACCTCTTCCGGTTTTGGTAAATCTTGTACTACTCCTATGAGATTTTCGTAATTTCCTTTTTCAACCAGTGTTAGAACTGTTTCTGCTCTTGGGTCTGTTTGTTTTTTAGACCTTGCCATTAGGGTTGTCCTGGAGGAGAATTGAGTTACTCTATCCACCTTTTTATTAAATTTATCTCGTCGCTTGATAGACTACCGCTTGGTGGCATCTTCCCTCCATATCTCCCAGAGTTTATTATCTTATGGTAAAGAACCGAGCTGTCCGGTTTTCCGCTCCTCACCCTCCAAACGTTATAGGTTGGAGATATTACATTCACAAGATTTGAGTAGCTTACGCCCGCGCTTAAGTCCAAACCACCGCTTGGAGAGCTCCCACCGTGACAGCTTGTGCAGTTCCTGTTCCATATAGGCTGTATGTCCCTGTCGTAATTTATAGAATCACCCGTATCTGGTCCGGTTGGGGTGGTCTCCTTTTTGCATGAAATTAGTAAAATTCCGAAAATTAAAAGTGCCCTTACCATATTATCCAAAATACGGTAGCCAAAGTTCCACCCGTTGCCAAAATTGCGGCGGTCCTATGGTTTTTATAATCCCCTCTCCTTGCCAAAAATCCAGCGGTTAAGAAGCTCGCGGTTGTAAATGTAGAAATTACGCCATGAATAAGCCTCTTTTTTCTCCCCACCTCCTCCTTCCTCATCTTCCAGAAATTCACGTAACCCAAAACCGTGGTGGTCGTCGCAAAGGTTAGGGTGGTGTATCCCAATAACCTATGCGCTTTTATTAAATTATCACCCGGGTTCTTGCCGTTCTCGTAATCGTTTAAGATCTTCCAACCCAAAGCGGTATTAGCTAAGGAAAGGGCAAGCGTGGAATATCCACCAAATTTATGTATATTGTATATTAAGGACCCTTCCCCCGCATCCGCTAAAACTAAAGCCAATAGCATATTATCCCTCCTTTTTTTCTATTCTAAAGGTGATCTCACCCGAAAGTTCAAGCTCGTCGGGGGCGCGTTTTATAAAGACACCCAGACTTGGGGGCTCTATCCCAAAGTCCGTAAATTTTGCATTTACTTTAAGTCTCACTTTTATCTTATCCTCCCCAATTTTACTAAACTGTGCAAGAGTTTCGTAATCCTTCGCCCTTCCCGCCGCGAAAATTTCAACCCTCACCTTTGCCCTATTCACCTCCCCCTTCAGTACCCCCTCCGCGTCCTCCTTTTTTACTTTCAAAACCCTAAACCTTATCTTAGGATATTCTTTATACTTCAATATCTTCGCCACATCCCTGTCCCTTGAAGAGTTTCCAGACCTAAAGGATGAAACTGGTATTTCCAAGGAACCCTCAACTTTCCCATCCCTATACTCAAACTTGCCCCCTATCTCCCTACTTATTCCCCTTATCTCGTCGGGCAAAATTCCAACGGTTCTTACAACGGTTTTATATTCCACATAGCCACCCTCGGGAATTAAAATGAGTATCACAATAAAGATTCTAAAGCGGTTTCAACCTTAAAATACCAAACTTATGAACAGGAGAACGGGAACATTATTGGCTTTTCTAGCTGGTATGGTGATAGGTGGAACTCTCGTCCTACTATTTACGCCTTACACGGGAGAGGAAGTAAGGGACAGGCTCAAGAGGGAAGGTAAGAAGATATTAAATAAGGCTCGTGAGGATCTGAAGAACCTTGTTGAGAAGGTGGAAGAGGATATAGTCTCAATAGAGGAGGAGGATTAATGGGAATAGCGATAAACGGTTTTGGAAGGATAGGAAGGCAGGTTTTTAAGATCCTATACGAGAGGGGAATCTTCGTTGATTACGTAAACGACATTACGGATGCCAAAACCTTGGCGCACCTCCTTAAGTACGATAGCGTATATGGGAAGTTCAACGCGGATGTTTCCTTTTCCGAAAGCGAGATAAGGGTAAACGGAAGATCCGTAAAGGTACTTTCCGAGCCGGATATATCAAAAATTTCGTGGAAGGATCTGGGGGTTGATATAGTTATAGAATCTTCGGGTAAATTTACGGAGTACGAGAAGGCTTATAAACACATAGAGGTGGGAGCAAAGAACGTGATAATCACCGCCCCAGCAAAGGGTAAGGCGGACATAACGGTGGTTTATGGAATAAACCATACGAAGATAGATAAAGAGAACCACAAGATAATTTCCGCGGCGTCATGCACTACCAACGCCTTCGCCCTGATGGTAAAGGTTCTTCACGAGAACTTTGGTATAAGGAAGGGTTTGATGTCGACCGTACACGGGTACACCAACGACCAGAGGCTCCACGATGCCCCTCATAAGGATCTGAGGAGGGCAAGGAACGCCCTTTTAAACATAGTTCCCACATCAACGGGTGCAGCCAAAACAATATTTGAAATATACCCCGAACTAAAGGGTAAGCTTGATGCTATAGCCCTAAGGGTTCCAGTTGCTGTCCCTTCCTTAATCGACTTCTCCGTAGAGCTTGAAAAGGAAGTTTCCGTTGATGAGATAAACCAAGCTTTTATTAAAGCGAGCGAGGGGGAGCTTAAAGGTTTGCTTGGATACACAAACGAGGAGCTCGTTTCAAGCGACTTCATAGGGGATAAGAGGACGGTGATAATAGATTTACCCCTGACGAAGAAGGTG
>LBFQ01000055.1:3831-11327 GCA_000980735.1 Candidatus Caldipriscus sp. T1.2 | reverse complement strand
AGATAAACGTGGTTAGCTTTACCGATGGGAAAGTTTCAACCTCAATACCAACGGGAGGAAGAATAGTTTCCTTGGGAATTTCATCAAACTACCTTTTCGTATTGACGAGCTTGGGATTGGAAATTTACGACCTTACAAATCCAAAATCCCCACAGAACTTTGCAAATTTGGTTTTTTCCGCAGGTTCAGCCTTATCAATGTACCCCTCTTATCCTTACGTTATCGTTTCTTTGGGAGCGGAAGGACTTATCATCCTTAAGGTTGAAGGAAATTCTATAAAAAAGGTTTACGAATACAGATTGCCAGATGGAAGCCCTGTCTTGGATGCGGTCCCTTATGGCTCCTATATTTATATCGCATCGGGTATGGGTGGTATAAAGATCTTAAATACCGCCTCCCAAAATCCCTTAGTGGGAGAAATAAAGACGGAAAAGCCCGCATCAAGGGTGGTGATCTACAACAAGTATCTATTTGCATCCCTTGGAAATGGGGGACTTATGATGTATATTTTAACAAACCCAGCATCCCCGACGGTTTTTGGATATTACTCCAATAACCTTTTCCTTTACGACATAGCGGTTTATGAAAACATAGTTGCTTTGGCTTTCGGACAGGGGGGTTTGATAACCCTTAGGATTTCCCCAAATTAGTGAAACATAGCCAGGTTTTCCTGAAAGATAAGGGTTTTATTGGGAGGATAGTTGATTATTTGCAGGTAAAGGAGGGGGATCTTTTCGTTGAAGTGGGTCCAGGGATGGGGAGCATAACCTTTGAAATTTTAAATAGAGGTGGGAGGGTTTTGGGCATAGAGATAGATGAGTTTTTTTGTGGATACCTAAGATCCAAGGGTGTTGATGTGATATGCGGGGATTATTTGAAGGTGGAAATTAAGAGGGAATTGGAGTTAAGGGGTATCTCCCATCCGGTCAGGTTCTTCTCCAGCGTCCCCTATCATATAACCCATATGATCTTACTTAAGGTTTGCTCGGAAAGGGCACTATATTCGGACATAAACTTGATTTTACAGCTTGAGGTTGCGGAAAAGCTCCTTGCAAAACCCAACACAAAAAAATACTCCTCCTTCACGGTTTTGATGAACTCCCTCTTTGAAATTTCAAGGCCCTTCAATATCCCAAACAGGGCGTTTTCCCCCGTCCCAAAGGTTCATTCCTCCCTTCTATCCCTAAAACCAAAACCCGAGAATTTTTGGATAAACTGCGAAGAGTTTTTAAGGTTTCTGAATAAATTCTTCTCGGAAAGGAGAAAGAAGATGAGAAATATTGACCCAAAAGTGCCCGAAGATTTTAAGGATCTTAGACCCGAAAATTTAAGTGTTGAGGATTGGTTAAAGCTTTTTAAAAGCCGTTAAAATTCCCATTATGGTTTCAAAGACATATTCCGCCATATATTGGGGTGTGGATGCTATAAAGGTTGAAGTGGAGGTGGATTTTACCAAGGGTGTTCCTCAGTTTATAATAGTTGGGCTTCCGGATGCGGAGGTTAAGGAGAGTAAAGAGAGGATACATTCCGCGATAAAAAATTCCGGATTTTCCTTTCCCTCAGGAAAAATAAGGGTAAATTTGGCTCCCGCGGATATAAAGAAAGAAGGTTCCCTTTTGGATCTACCTATAGCGGTTGCGGTCCTTTCTTCATTCGGATATATACCTCGTGAAAAAATTTTAAACTATCTATTTCTTGGGGAGCTTTCCCTTGATGGGAACCTTAGGAAAGTGCCCGGGGTTTTGCCCGCCGCGATCCTCGCCAAGGAGGAAAACCTAAAACTAGTTGTACCTTCGCAGAATGCCCTTGAGGGTGCCATAATAAAGGATCTTGAGGTTTATGGTTTAAGTAGTTTAAAGGAGGTGGTGGATTTTCTCTTGGGAAACTTAAAGGTTGAACCCGCGAGGTATAACGGGTTTTCCCTTGAGGAGAATTATGATGTGGATATGGAGGATGTTAGGGGGATGGAGTACGTGAAGAGGGCTTGCGAAATTGCGGTCGCGGGTGGGCATAACATCCTCATGGTTGGACCCCCGGGTGCTGGGAAGACTATGATCGCGAGGAGGATCCCAACCATATTACCCGAGATGTCCGAGGAGGAAGCTATAGAAACAACGAAAATATATTCCGTTGCGGGGCTTTTACCTCCGGGTTCTGGTTTGATAACTACAAGGCCCTTTAGGGCTCCACATCATACGGTTTCGGATGTGGCGCTATAGGAGGGGTAGCGTTCCAAAACCCGGAGAGGTTAGCCTTGCGCACAACGGTGTCCTTTTCTTAGACGAGCTTCCGGAGTTCAACAGGCAAGCCTTGGAGGCCTTAAGGCAACCTTTGGAAGATGGGTTTGTCAGGATAAGTAGGGCTAGGGGTAGCGCGATTTTCCCCGCAAACTTTATGCTTGTATCCGCCATGAACCCTTGCCCATGCGGGCACTTTGGGGACAAAAACAAACCCTGCACCTGCACCGTATCCGCAATGAGGGGAGTATCAATCAAGGATCTCGGGTCCATTGCTTGACAGGATAGACATCTTCATAAACGTTCAACCCCTCACATACGAGGAGTTTAAGGAGAAGAAGGGGGAAAGCTCAAAGGTGATAAGGGAGAGGGTGAAAGTTGCGAGGGAAATTCAAAGGAAAAGATTTGAAGGGACGAAAATTTACACAAATTCCAAAATGACACCAAAGATGATAAGGGAATATTGTAAGATCTCACATGAGTCGGAAAATATGCTTAAACTTGCATCCGAGAGGTTGGGGCTTTCCACGAGGGGAATAACGAGGATCCTAAAGGTTGCAAGGACAATTGCGGACCTTGAGGGATTTAAGGATATACAGATCCAACATTTGGCGGAAGCTATACAATATAGGCAAAACGTTGGGGAGTTTTGGGTTTCGGGTTTAAAGTGAAGAGGTTGGGGCATCGGATAGGGAAATTTCCGCCTTATAATACCTTCTCCGCCCCAGTAGCTCAGTAGGATAGAGCGGCGGCTTCCTAAAAGTTGTAGCAATAAGAACATTACCCCAATATGAGAATATCCCAAGTTAGATTAGAAGTTCTTCAACTTTTACTTAACCTCACCCAAGAGTTCCTTAAAGGTTCCAACACACCCCAAATTTCTCTCGTTTATTTTTAGTCCAAAACTTGTAAGGTTTTTATCCCCAAAACCCCTACCGTCAAGATCGTGGCATTTTACACATCCATTTTTAATAAAAACTTCCCTCGCCTCACCTTTCAATTTGTGTTTTAAAGCTAAACTTTGTAAGGATACACATCCATAACCCTTCGAGATCATCTCTTTTCCGTATTCGGTAAAACCCGTTGGCGGTAAAGTATGGCAATCTTTACACCCAAATTTTTCAAAGACTTCTATGGCTGAGTTGGGAAGTTCATGAGTCGCGATCTCTTTTCCCCCTTTCTTTTGCATTAAAACGCACCCTATAAACAACAATATCAAAGGGAAAATTTTCATTTTCATAATTGGGGAGGGGAGAAAATACCCCCTCCCCTATATTATTACCTTATCACCGCGGTTGCTGTTCTCGTCTTTCCGCTCGGAAGATCTACTTTAACGATGAACACACCCTTGTAAGGGAACTCTAAGATTAACTCGTTCGCACCCCTTCTTACCTTATAATCCTTTGTGAGTACCTTTTTACCCGCGGTATTATAAACCTTTATGTTGGCATTTCCGGGAACGGTAGAAACGATCCTGAAGGTTAAGACCCCCTTACCTCCTCCGACCGATACATAATCTGGAGCCTCACTTTCGTATATGCCCGTGAAGCTTCTAATCCCAAGAACAAGGAAGCCGGCGGACTGATCGGCAACGTAGAATGCTCCACCATCTCCAAATACCGACTTTGCAAACCATGGGGTATCGTAATACCCGACTTCATAGATGTAAGGTAGGGCAGACACGTCTAAGACCCTAAATCCTCCAAGACCGTCCGCTACAGCGATATAACCAATGTGATAATAAACATCAACAGCTTCTCCAGGAGTGATGTATTGCGCGATCTCGTAAGGGGCGTAGGGGTTTGAAACATCTATTACCCTTATACCGCTTGAACTACCATCGGCGAGGAAAACATAGGGATATAGAACATAAATACCTGTAGCGTTTCCTGGGGTGTTGTAATAGGATATTTCTACAGGGCTTAGCGGGTTTGTTATATCAACGATCCTTAATCCCTCAGGTCCATCAGCCACGAAGAGGAGATTACTAACAACGAATACCTTATGCGCTATACCGGGGGGAATCGTAATAGGAAATCTCAACAGGATTCGTTGGATCGCTAACATCTATTATCCTAACCCCGTAAAGCCCATCCGCAACAAAAGCGTAATTTCCGGAAACAAATATCCCTTTTGCGCTTCCGGGTGTATCGTAATGCCCAATCAAATTCAGTGCGGTATCGTAGATCATTAGGCCTCCGCTGGTTCCCGCGGCCGCGAAGATATATCCGTTATAGGGGAAGACCTCCAAAAGGTACCCACCGGATCTCTCGTTTATCTTATTTATATTAGGTAGGGTCCTTGTAAAAGATTTTATACCCTTTGAGCCAGCCGCGGCGAATATCTTGCCCCCGTAAGTTTTCACATCGTAGAAACACCCTTCTGCGGGAACGAAACCTTGCAAGACTGGGCTTGTGGGATCGGACACGTCGTATATCTCAAGGCCCGCAATGTCTTCCATAACTAAAACAATATTCCCTACCTTCTTTATCGCAATGGCTGGACCGTAGGTTGATGATGAGGATACTTCGGCTAACGAAACTGGATCCAAAACCCTCAAGCCACCCGTCAAAGAAGCAACTAATACATATGAATCTATATCTATATCTCTGTAAGGTGTTGTAGAGGATGCGGAGTTAATAAGGGAAGGAGAAGAAGGATCGGATATATCGTAAACCCTCATACCACTCGTTCCGACCGCAACAAAAAGCCTGTTCCCGTTGACTTTCACCGACAGCGCATTAATTCCGGATATATAACTAGCCCTTACAGGTGAGGAGGAGGAAATATCAAATATCTCTACGCCCGTTGAGGCTTCAGCCACTATTAGATAGTTCCCGTAAATATCGGTCTTTGAAGCATCACCTACTGTGGATATTAAACCCGTTAGTGTGGGTGAAGAAGGGGAAGATATGTCAAAGACCTTCACCCCAAATTCCCCGTCGCTCAGGTATAGTTTTGTACCATTTATAAGGATGTGTTTTGCGTATCCCGGTGAATCATACCAATATACAAGGTTGGGGGAAGAAGGCGTTGATATATCATAAACCAATAGGCCCTCAAGTCCGTTGGCGACGAAGAGGTAGTCTCCGTGGATCTTAACGTCCAATACCACGCCGTTTGTCTTTATCTCGGAAAGCAAGGAAAGGGAAGGCCAAGAGTAAAGCCTGATACCTCCTCCAACTCCCACCGCTAGCAGAGATGAGGAAATATCCGCGGTGAGGTTCGCTCCGAATGGGTATTTACCGAGGGAACGAACGTTTGCGGAGTCCAGGTTTATTTGGTACGAGGAACCACAGCTCGTTTTCCTTGCGGAGAAGGGGCTGAGAACCCCTATATCCCCGCATCCTTCAACTATCCCTATTACCGCTATCATATCTCACCTCCTTTTTATATACCTCCTTATCTTTCCCTTCCGATACCACCAAATAAACCCCCTTGGGGAGCTTTGAAAGTTCTAAACCGCTCCCCCTCAAACCTCCTTACCATAAACATTATAAACCACATATTCCCTATCGCATCAGGGGTACTTCTCACTAACTTCAACACCCTCATCGTAAGAAAGTGTCCGCAGTGCAAGGCCAATATCACATTCCTGTAAGTGAGTGTGATCGCAGACGAAGTAGTTCCGCTTGCAGTATGGTTGTGGCAACGTGACAAATGCCAAGTTACAGCCCTGAAGTCCAAACAGAACTTGCGCAGTAGGTTGAAGTTGTGAAGGAGTAAGAGTGCGAATGTGTTGAAGAACCCCCATTTACACCAGTTGTGGTGTTTGCCCTAGGAAATCTACCGTTAAAGCTCGGATCAACGATTATATAAGGGCAAGGTGGTAGGGTATCGTACATATAGATGACTCTGCAGGAGTCTATGTATGCGGGTGTGCTCGTTGCCTTCCAAAATCTAACGGTCCTGTAGGGAGGTATGTGGTCCGCAGTGGATGTTGTACCCGAAAAAGTATGACTGTGCATATCGTTGAAGGGAGTTTCATAGGTGGAACCGACATCATAAACGTCGTAACTTGACGAAGTATTTGTAGTTGTAGTTCCGCTGTAGGTGTGGGAGTGGGAGGTTGTTCCACCCGTTAATCCCGGTGTGGTATTGTGTCCCCTTGGGAACCTGTCCATCATTGTGGATGTTATGTCCGTCCATTCGGGCCTTGTGGGCGGATAATAAGACATTACAACCGCATTCTGGGGTAGATAACCGAAGTTGTAAAGGGCTTTTGCAAATATAAAGGTCCTATAAGGCGGTATGTGATCAGCAGGATCAGTTGTTGTAAAGTAATCATGCGTGTGGGGATCCATGGCATAAATAATATTTGAGTAATAATCTGACCCACAGTTTGGTATTGTAGATCCCGAGCTTGTTGTTCCGCTTATTGTATGGGTATGGCTTGTGGTACCTCCCGTGGCTCCACCGAAGGTTGTTGTACCTCTGGGGAACCTGTCTTGAAAGTCCGTCAATATCTGCCATCCAGGAGGCGGGGGACCATCAAACATCAATATTGTCCCCGCCGGCACCATCGGGCATTAGGTAAGCAAGGCTACCATCATCATACCTATAGTTTACACCCGATCCGTTTGCAATATCAAATTAGATAAAACGGTAAGGTTATCAATTTCATATACACCAACCTTACCTTCTTCAATCTACCTTATAATACCCTCTCCGCCCCAGTAGCTCAGTAGGATAGAGCGGCGGCTTCCTAAGCCGCAGGTCGGGGGTTCGATTCCCTCCTGGGGCGCTTTTTTTGATGGGTAAGTTTAGGGTGAGGGTCAGGCATTCCTTCTCGGGTGCCCACTTTCTCAAAAACTACAAAGGGAAGGCTGAACCCCTGCATGGGCACAATTACCTGGTTGAGGTGGTAATTTCTGGGGAATTAAATGGGGAGGAATATGTCGTTGATTTCTTGGAGGTTAAGGGTTTTTTAAAAAAGCTCTTACCTCCACAGGTTAACATAAACGATCTACTTCCTGGAAATCCTACAACGGAAAGGCTTGCGGAATGGATCTTTAAGGAGGTTAAAAAGAAATTTCCGGGGGTTGAGGAGGTGATAGTTTGGGAGACCGAAAAGTTCGGGGCATCCTATAGCGAATGAGATATTTCCTTTTACTATTCCTCTACGCACTTTTCAGCTTACTTTCTTCCATACTTGAGGGGCTCTCAATATCCATACTCCCCGTGGTTTTAAGGGTTTTACTCTCCTCCGGTGAAATAAATTTAATTCCCGCCCTAAGGGCATTTCGGGTTTATCTGGAA
>LBFQ01000055.1:1382-3811 GCA_000980735.1 Candidatus Caldipriscus sp. T1.2 | reverse complement strand
CTCGGGGACATTTTGAACAATATGACGGTTGATATTAACAACGTTAAGCTCGCTGTGAGGGACGGGATAGGTTCGGTTATAGGGGATGGTTTGAATTTGTTTGTTTTTCTTTTCCTCGCCATCACATCCGCCCCTATTTTAAGCTTGTTTGCATGGGGTATCCTTTTACTTTCCGCCCTCCTGGGTTGGTACGTATCTAAGGTGGTAAAAAGGAGGACAGCTAAAGCCATGGACATATTCGCGGAGCTTTCCTCCTTCCTTGCCAACACCTTTGATGGGATAAAGGTGATAAAATCTTTAAACTTGACCAAAAACTTCATATCAAAATTTTCCCGGATCTCAAAGAGGTTATTTGAGAAGTCACTGAAACTTGAATTTTCCGCTGCCCTTGCTCCGGTACTCTCCGAAAGCCTCGTTGGAATAACCGCATCCATTATACTATTTTTATCCGGTTATTTTATTTATAAGGCGGGTACGGTTTCCCCCGACGCCTTTATAGTCTTCCTCGCATCCTCCCTATCAACCATCAGACCCCTAAAGCTCCTCTTCCAAAGCTTGGCATATATACAAAGCGCTAGGGTTAGCCTAAGGAGGATAGGGGAGATAACGAGCCTTCCAAAGGAATCTTGGGGGAGTTTGGATCCCACAAATTGGAAGGTTTTGAGCTTTAAGGGTGTAAGGGTAAATTATGGGGGAAAGAGGGTTCTGGAAATAGAAGACCTTGAGATAAGAAGGGGTGAAAGGATCGTAATAATGGGAAAATCTGGATCAGGAAAGAGTACTTTCCTTGATCTCTTGGCGGGTTTTGTGAAGCCAAGTGAAGGCGATATCCTCCTTGATGGTAAAAGTTTATACGATTACGACCTTTACAAGTGGAGGAGTATGTTGGGGTTTCTACCTCAGGAACCCTTTGTGTTTGACGGAACTTTAGAGGAAAACCTCTTGGGAAATTACGAAATCCTTAAGGAGCTTAATTTGGAGCATTTGAGGGAAAGGTTAAGGGATTTTGAGGTTAATTTGAAGGGTAAGATCTCGGGAGGGGAGAAGCAGAGAATAGCCTTAGGTAGGGTTTTAACGGGAAAACCTTCGTTTTTAATATTGGACGAACCCACGAGCGCCTTGGATTTGAAGAACGAGGAGAGGATAGGGGAAATTTTAAGAAAACTAAAGGATATAACCTTAATAGTGGTGGCGCATAAGGACAGCCTGTTAAGTTGGGGGGAAAGGTTGATAGTATTTGATAACGGTAAGGTAGTTTTTGACGGAAAACCTTAAAATACCCAACTATGCGATCCGACGAATACTACGTAAGGCTTGAGAAACTCAAGACTCTCAAAGAGCTCGGCGTTGAAGTTTTCCCTTATAGGTACGATAGGACGCATACCATAGAGGAGCTTAAGGGAAATTTTTCGGAAGGCTTGAGGGTAAGGATAGCGGGGAGGGTGATAACAAAGAGGCCCTTTGGGAAGATGATATTTTCCGACATTGAGGGCGAAAGGGATAGGATACAGATCTTAATTAGGGTAGGGGACACACCGGAGAACTTCTTTGAAGGATTTGATGTTGAAAGGTACGGAAACAAAAACCCTGCAAAAATTTACGAAAAGATGATAGATATTGGGGATATTGTTGGAGTTGAGGGTGAGACGTTTTATACCAAGACAGGGGAACCAACGGTTTTAGTTAAAAAATTGAAGCTCCTCGTTAAATCCCTGCATCCATTACCCGAGAAGTGGCATGGATTGCAGGATCCAGAAACGATTTATAGGTACAGGTTTTTGCATCTTATTTCAAGTAGGGAAGCTAGGGAACTTTTCAGGAAGAGGTTTTTGTTTTTGAGGGAGACAAGGAGATTCTTTGAGGAAAGGGGATTTATAGAGATTGAAACCCCTATCTTGCAAACCGTATATGGTGGTGCCACCGCAAGACCCTTTAAAACCTTCTCAAACGCCCTTGATACCGAGCTTTACCTCAGGATAGCTACCGAGATCTCCCTGAAAAAACTCATAGTTGGGGGATACGAGAGGGTTTATGAAATAGGGAAAAACTTTAGGAACGAGGGTATAGACGCCACCCATTACCCGGAATTCACCGCCCTTGAAGCTTACGCTGCATATTGGGATTACAACGATGTGATGGATCTCGTTGAGGATTACTTTTACACTATGGTGGTTCTTATGAAGGGGGAAAACTCCTTTGAATATAGGGGGGAGAAGATAAGGGTTGAAAGGCCATTTAAGAGGATAAGGTTCGTTGATAGTTTAAACGAGGCTCTTGGGATAGATATCCTTAAGGCGTCTACGGAGGAGCTTCTGAAAATAGCGGAAGGGGCGGGAATAAAAATTAAAAATCCCACAAGGGCAAAACTCTACGATAAGCTCTTTGACCATTTCGTTGCGGAGAGGATAAAGGAACCCACCTTCGTCATG
>LBFQ01000055.1:0-1190 GCA_000980735.1 Candidatus Caldipriscus sp. T1.2 | reverse complement strand
GAGCTTAGAAAGATATCCAAGGATGAGGAGCTACCCGAGGAGATAGACGAAGATTTTATCCTTGCCCTTGAGTACGGTATGCCACCAACGGGAGGACTGGGCCTCGGTTTGGACAGGATCTTTATGATCCTTACCAATTCGCAGAACATAAGGGATGTAATACCTTTGCCGGTTTTGAGGCCTAAGAGGGAATGAAACTTTATAACAGCCTTTCTGGAAAAAAGGAGGATTTTGAACCCATTGACGGGAAAACCGTCAGGGTTTACGTATGCGGTATGACATTACAGGATAGCCCGCATCTTGGGCATCTTAGGGTTTTCACCGTCTTTGATACCCTATATAGGCTTTTCAAGATCTTGGGTTGGGAAGTCAAGGCGGTTCAAAACTTCACCGATATAGATGATAAAATTATCAAAAAGTCAGAAGAGGAGGGGATAGACTGGAGGATCATAACGGAAAGGTACGAAGTTGAGTATAGGGATGTAGCAAGGAAAATGAACTTCCTACCCATATATCACCCGAGGGCAACCCAACACATACAGGAGATCATTGAGATGATAAATAGTATCATAGAGAGGGGGTATGCATACGTTAGGGATGGGAACGTGTGGTTTTCCGTTAAAAAGTTCTTGAAGGATTACGATTACGGGGTTTTATCGAAGATGCCATTGGAAGAACTTCAGGCGGGAGCAAGGGTAGAGGTGGATCCAACGAAGGAGGATCCCCTTGATTTTGCCCTATGGAAAGCGAAAAAGGAAGGGGAACCTTATTGGGAAAGCCCTTGGGGTAAGGGAAGACCAGGTTGGCATATAGAGTGTTCCGCGATGTCTTCAACCCATTTGGGTTTGCCCTTTGATATACACGGGGGAGGTAGGGACTTAATATTCCCCCACCACGAGAACGAGATCGCGCAGACTAAGGGGGCAACGGGTAAAGATTTCGCGAGATTTTGGATCCATGTGGGACTTTTAACCGTAAGCGGTGAGAAGATGTCAAAATCCCTGAAAAACTATTTCTTAGCGAGGGAAGCTTTGGCGGATTTTCACCCATCGGCGATAAGGCTTATGTTATTGTCCGGGCATTATAGGAACGATTTGGAGTTTTACCCCGAAAAGCTAAACGAGTTTTCAAAGAGTTGGGCAAGGATTTACGAAATCCTATCAAACGTTGAGGGTGAAATCGTAAGCGCA
>LBFQ01000054.1:47360-59186 GCA_000980735.1 Candidatus Caldipriscus sp. T1.2 | reverse complement strand
TTCAATAGTTCAAAATGTAAGCCCAGCGGTAAATACGGTCTCACCAACGGTAACTACACCTTCTCCTTCCGTCTCCTCCGTAAGTCCAACCGTTAATTCCGTATCTCCAACCGTTACATCTCCAACCTTAACAGTTTCCGAACCTTGCCCATTATCTATCTCAGAATCCTGCCAAATTACAAGTGGCATTATAACACCATATAAAGGTGGGATAAAAATTACCAAATCTGGAGAATTTGAGGTGAAGGTTTATAATGTGAGCGGGGTTATGGTTAAGTCCGTAAATGGTAAGAACGAGGTTAAACTTGAGCTTTCAAGGGGTGTTTATTTCGTGGAGGTTGTCTCGGGTGGTAAGGCAATAAGGGAAAAGGTGGTGATCAGATAAGAAACCCTTAAAACCTTTGGGGGTGGGTGAAAACCTGCCTCCCTTTTTTGTTTTTAGGATTTTGCGCACCTCTTCTTCGTGGGTGTATAAATTTCTTTACATCCTGAACTTTTCTCCCAAATATATCTCCCTCGCTTTGGGGTCGTTTATCAACTGCTGGGTTGAGCCCTCAATTAGGATCTTTCCCTCGTAAATAATGTATGCCCTGTCGGTTATTTCAAGGGTTTCCCTGACATTGTGGTCTGTAATTATTATCCCTATCCCCATACCCTTGAGTTTCAGGACTATTTCCTGTATTTCCTCCCTTGTTTTTGGATCCACCGCCGCGAAAGGCTCATCAAGTAGAAGGAATTTGGGCTTTAATACAACCGCCCTCGCCACCTCAACCCTCCTCCTCTCCCCACCCGAAAGCTGTATCCCCAAGCTTTTCACCACCTTTTTTAAATTCAAAAGCTCTATAACCTCTTCAGTTAATTTCCTCGCCTCCTTTTTGTTATACCCTCTCATCTCCAAGACGCCGTATATGTTATCCCAAACGGATAGGTACCTAAAAATTGATGGTTCCTGCGGTAGATAACCTATGCCGAGCCTAGCCCTCTTGAACATCGGAAGCTTGGTTATATCCCTATCATCCAAATAAACCTTCCCCCCGTTGGGTTTTATTGCCCCAACTATCATATAAAAAGTCGTTGTTTTCCCTGCACCGTTCGGACCCAAAAGTCCCACTATTTCTCCCTGCTTAACCGAGATTGAAACCCCATCAACAACTTTCCTTTTCTTATATATCTTAACGAGATTTTCTGTTCTCAAAACCGAGCTCATAGCATCTTTAGGATGCTTTCCGCTATCTTCATAATCGCCCTCGAACTCGGGACATCCGGAAAAGCCTCAACAACGGGTATTCCGTTATCTCCGCTTGATGATATATACTCGTCTATCGGAACGCTACCCAAAAGGGGGATTCCCGTAAGATCCGAAAGCTTCTTGCCCCCACCCTGCCCAAAAATATAGTACTTCTTACCCGTATCCGGGCACACAAAATAAGCCATATTTTCTATTATCCCAAGAACCCTAACCTCAAGCTTCTCAAATCCCTTTATAGCCCTCAAAACATCTGCGATCGCAACGAGTTGCGGGGTGGTTACAACCAATACCCCCTTCACATCAAAGAGCTGGGCAAGGGACATTTGTGCATCCCCAGTTCCGGGCGGAAGATCCACCACCAAGAAATCCAACTCCCCCCAATCCGTTTGAGACATAAGTTCCTCGTAAGCTTTATGAAACATCGCCCCCCTCCAAAGAACCGGGGTATATTCATCAACAAGAAGTCCAAAAGATACCACCTTTACGCCGTATTTCTCTGGGGGTATGAACTTTCTTCCCTCGGGATCTACCCTCATCCTCTCATCTTTCAAGTTCAGCATAACGCTAACCGAAGGTCCGTATATATCCGAATCAAAAATCCCAACCTTATAACCCAACCTTTTGAAAGCGTAAGCCAAATTTACCGCGAAGGTGGATTTTCCAACCCCACCCTTACCGCTCGCAACCGCCATTATATTTTTCACATTCGGTAGATCTATGGTTTTGAAGGGACCCTTGGTTTGGACCTTAGGGGGGGGAAGACTCTGCTTAACCTTCGTTTTTATAACCACCTCCTTAAATCCCCCACTTAACAAGGCATCCCTTATTTTATCCTGAAGTTCAAGGGCTATATCCTCCTTTTCTTCCGGGATGCTCAAAACCACCTCTACCTTTTCCCCCTCAACCGTCAAATTCCCCAAAAAACCCGCGCTCACAATATCCTTCCCATCCACCATTATACCCTTTAAGATCTCCAAAGCCTTTTTTGATGTCATATGGTGAATTCTAAAGGGGGAGAGACACTGCTTTCCCATCTTTATAATACCAAGAAAGAAAAATGTTAAGCTTAAACCTTAAGGCGAGCGTTGAGATTTATTCAACCAAAAGACCCGAAGAACTTATAGAGTTTTTGAATGGACTTTCAAAACCATCCTTAATAGCCCTTTTTATAGACCTCTTGACCCTTTACTTTAATGACAAAAACTCATCAAGGCTCAGGGAACTAACCACCTTATGGATTTGTGGCTTTCAACCAAACACGGAAAAGCTTGGATACAACGGCTATAGAATGAATGCTGATACAGGAAAAAGAGTTGATTGTGAGGTAAAGCCTCAAAATACGGATGACCCCAAGAAAAAACTAAACGGAGGTGGAAGTTTTAACGACTACACCTTGGAAAGGTTTAGTAAGGATTTAGAAAATAATCCTATAATTTTGGTTAGCGGTTTTGTAGGAGGAAAGCTTATATACATCTTTGAGTTTAAGTTTGAGTGCTTAAAGGAAAAGCTTAAAGGTTTGCTTGAACGCAGGTTTCCGAAGGGACAAAGAAGAGAGGGAGAATACTTACGCTCCGCCGGATTTTCCTTTAGGGATTACAAGGATTGTCCTTCTTTGAAACTTGCCTATTTAAGGGATGATTGGCACAGTTTTAAGGATTACTTAGCAAGGGACCTGATAAAATACTTTGAGGGACTTAAAAAATGAAAGGTTTAGAAAAGTTCATCAACCAAGTTATACATGGTGATGCTTTGGAAGTTTTGAAGGAAATTCCGGACAACAGTATAGATTTGGGTATTACCTCTCCACCATACAACAAAAAAGAAAAGTATGGCGGTTGGTTGGTGGATAAAGTCAAATACAAGGGCTACAGGGATGTTATGCCAGAGGAGGAATATCAAAGTTGGCAGGTGGAGGTTTTAAACGAACTCTACAGGGTAATAAAGGAAGGGGGCTCCTTTTTCTACAATCACAAAGTGCGCTACGAAGACGGGAAAATGATCCATCCCTTACAGTGGCTAATTAAAACCAAGTGGAACATATGGCAGGAGATCATTTGGAACAGAAAAATTGCGGGCAATATAAGAGGGTGGAGGTTTTGGCAGGTGGAGGAAAGAATTTATTGGCTCGTGAAGGGAAACCAAGAGTTAAAGCCCAAGCACGCCAAATTAACATCCATATGGGAGATCCACCCAGAGCAAGGACACAAAGAGCATCCCGCGGTATTTCCCATAGAACTTCCCACACGGATCATAGCAAGCTTGCTTGATGAGGAGGATGGGATTGTTATAGACCCATTTTGTGGAACGGGGACGACATTGGTCGCTGCAAAGCTTTTGGGTAAAAATTATATTGGGATAGATATATCAGAAAAATATGTGGAATATGCGAGGAGGAGGCTTGAAAGGGCAGAGGAGGAGAGGGTAAGGGTTTTAAGGGAACTTTCCCTTCATAAAGTTGAACTCACCTTTAGGGAGAGGAAGGAAAGGGGATTTTGGGGCAGTTGATACGAAATCTCCCTTATAATACTTAACCTTATGGAAAATAAAACCCTTTACCCTCCCTCAACCCTATACGATATAGCACTGCACCTTGAAAGGTTTCCGGGTGGAGAAATACTTTTAACGAGCGTTGGACTTTTGGAGGAGCTTTTGGCTCAGGCGAGGGCAAACTCCGTTTGGGGTTTAACTTTTGGTTTAGCCTGTTGCGCCATAGAGATGATAGCCGCATATATGAACAGGTTTGACCTTGAAAGGTTTGGAACGATAACTAGGGCAACACCAAGGCAGGCGGACCTTATGATCGTGGCGGGGACGGTTACCATAAAGATGGCACCAAGGTTGAGGAGGCTTTACGAACAGATGCCTTATCCAAAGTGGGTTATAGCCATGGGCTCCTGCGCGATTTCCGGAGACCATTATAGGAACGTTTATAGCGTAGTGCCGGGGGTTGATAGGATAGTGCCCGTTGATGTTTATGTACCCGGTTGTCCCCCATCGCCGGAAGCCCTCATAGATGGAATAAAGCAGTTGCAAGAGAAAATAAAGGCTCAGGCAAGGGAACTTAGGAGGAGAAAATGAAGAGGGTATTTTTGATTTTTGGGGTGCTTTTGGGGAGGCTTTATGCGGACTCAAACGCCGCGGGGGCGGTGGTTTTAACCATTTATCCCGGAGCAAAAGCTATTGGGATGGGTGGTGCGTTTTCTGCGGTGGCGGATGATCCCTCCACAATTTGGTACAACCCCGCGGGTTTGGGAGCTTTAAAAGGTGCCTCTATATATTTCGTCCATGCTCCGTGGTTAAGGACTTTAGTTCAAACAAACGACTCGTATTTTGAATTTGCGAGCTTAACCTCCCAAACATCCCTTGGAACCTTCTCTTTGGCTTTCACTTACCTAACGGTTGGTGAAGTTGATCTGGTTTATGATGGTGTGAATTACGGGTCAACTACCCCTTTTGATATGGTATTTACGCTTGGATACGGGAGGGAGTTGTTAAAGAACAATCTCGGGACCCTCTATATAGGTGGTTCCGCAAAGGTATTATATTCTTTCTTGATCCCGAGGCAGATCTTGATAAGGATGGGGGATGATCCAAACAGCGGGGATGCTTGGGCTTATGCGGTGGATGGTAGCGTTTATTTGAGAAAATGGCCTGGTTATAGCGTTTCCCTTGGTATTATGAACCTTGGACCGGGAATAAGGTACGGGAATTCCCCCGCGGATCCACTTCCCTACAGCGCGAGGTTGGGATTTGCTCTCGTACCCGTTTATGATACGATAAACAAGTTCCAGATCGCATTTGATATTCACAAGGTTTTGGTTTACATAACCAGAGATATAAGGGAGGTGGGTATAGATAGCGTATTGGCGGATGCTTGGATGCACATAGGGGCAAACTATACCTTCTACAACCTCGTATCCTTCAGGGCTGGATATTTCTACGATAAGAAGGGGGCGAGGATAGGATGGACATTCGGGGGAGGCGTAAGCTATAAGGGTCTATTCATAGACATCGCCGATGATACAAACATATACGAGTTCAACAAGACGGGAGATGTTGATGTGAAGGCGAACCTAAGGTTCGCGGTGGGGTTCGTTAAAAATAACTTTAAGCTGTTTTAGGAATGCCAAGGGTATTAATAGTTGATGATGAGGAGGAGCTCCTTTTTGGACTTTCCGCCTTTTTGAGCAGGGGAGGTTGGGAGGTTTTAACCGCGAAAAACTCGGAGGAGGCTCTGGCTATCTTGAAGACACAACCCGTGGACATAATAGTCACGGATATAAGGATGCCCGGAGAAAGCGGTTTAACCTTTTTACAGCAATTAAAATCCGAAAGAAAAGACCTGAAAACCGTGGTGATGACCGCAAAGGGATCCCCGGAGATGGAGAGGGAGGTGGTATCCCTTGGGGCGGATGCCTACCTTGAAAAACCCTTCGATCTTGATTATTTCCTAAGGGTCCTGAATAAGGTGATGACCTCGAAGGGGTTCAGGGGCGTGATCCAGGAGCTAACCTTAATGGACATCCTTCAACTTCTCGCATACGAGAGTGGAACCGCCCTCGTTGAGGTATCTTCCCCAGAGGGCACAGGAAAGATTTGGATAAAAGACGGTAAGGTGGTACACGCGGAAATAGGGGATGTGGTGGGAACCCAGGCTTTCGAGAGGATCCTGTCCTTGGAAGGTGGCACCTTCGCGGTTAAGAGGGGGGTTGAAACCGATAAGCAAACAATTTATGAATCCGTGGATTCTTTGCTCCTTAGGACCATATCCGCGTCCGAGGAGGCAGAAGTTAAGGAAAGCGCGCAAAGTATTGAAGAATGGTCCCTATTAAGCTCTTTCCAAATAGAGGAGGTTCCTGAGGAGGTTAAGAAAAGGGCGGAAGAAATTTTGGAAAAATTAAAGGGGGTAAGTTGGATCAAGAATTCCGCGGTCTTTGTTAATGGGTACTTTTCGGGAACGGAAAGTGAATATATAAACGAGGCAACCTGTAAAAACGCAAAGAAGCTCCTTGAGTACCTCAACAGAAGCGAACTCTTTGTTCCGGGAAACCCGGATTATTATTTCTACCTTTCGGAGGACATCTTGATATGCTTGGAGGTGGAAGGGATCCCCTTGGCGATATTGAGGGTGGAGTTAAAGAAGCTGTTATAAGGAGGGCGCTTTACAAGGGGCATTTCCTATTAAGTTCGGGGCTTCACTCAGAATATTATTTTGAAAAGTTCCGCATCTTGGAAAATCCAAAGCTTTTGAGGAAGTTTTCCGAGATTTTGGCGAGGAAGCTTAAGGATTTTGATGTTGAATGGGTGGTCGGACCCTTCACGGGGGGCGCGATATTTGCCTATGACCTTGCGTCGGTTATGGGGGTATTCTCCGCGTACGCGGAGAAGGAAGGAGAGAGGAGGGTTTTAAAGAGGGGATACAATATAGAAAATAGGAGGGTTGCTGTAGTGGATGATGTATTAACTACAGGGAAATCTTTGAGGGAAACTTATAGCGCGGTTTTGGAGGCGGGGGGGATACCGGTGGTATGCGGGGTTATGATAAAGAGGGGTGAGGTTTTCCTTGAAGTACCTTTATTTTTCGTGTTGGAATTGAATTTGCCCGTTTTTAAACCCGAGGATTGTCCCCTATGCAAGGCGGGTATCCCTTTGGAAATTAGGGGGAAGGGTGGTTTATAGTATTCTGAGGAAACTACTGTTTTCTTTAGATCCAGAGATTTCCCATAACTTGGTTTTAAGGGGTCTTTCCGTTGTAAAGCCCATTCTAATGGAAATTTTCAATCAGAGAAGGTTTGAAAGGTTTAGGTTTTGGAACATAGAATTTTTGGGGAAGTTGGGGCTTGCGGGGGGCTTGGATAAAAACTGCGATCTTGGGAGTTTATGGTCCGCCTTTGGGTTCGGTTTCGTTGAGATAGGAACGGTAACCCCATTACCGCAAGAGGGTAATCCAAAACCTCGGCTATTCCGGATAGAAAAGGAGCTTGCCATAATAAACAGGATGGGGGGGGGAGAATATTGGTACGATGGCAATAAGGGAGAGGCTGAAGAAGGATCCCCGACTTGTACCAATTGGGATAAACATAGGTAAAAACAGGGATACCTCAAACGAAAGGGCTTATGAGGATTATTTATTTACTCTTAGGGAGCTATACGATCTTGGTGATTATTTCGTTTTAAACGTTAGCTCTCCAAATACTCCCAATCTTAGGGAACTACAAATGGGGGAAAACCTAGGGGTGATCCTTTCGGAGGTTTGGAGGTTTAGGAGATTTAAGCCTTACAAACCCATCCTAGTTAAACTCGCCCCCGAAATCTCGGGGGAGGATATGGTGGAGATAGCGAAAATATGTGAGGAGAACGATATAGACGGGGTGATCCTAACGAACACTTTGAAGGTGGAAGGGGGAGGGTTAAGCGGGAAACCTTTGTTTGAGATATCAAACGAGAGGATAAGGGAGTGGGTAAAGATAAGCAAGATACCCGTAATAGGGGTTGGGGGGATATTTTCCCTTGAGGATGTGCAAAAGAAGTTATCTTTGGGGGCGGTTTTAACGCAGGTATATACGGGCTTTGTTTATAGGGGATGGGAATTATTTTCACAACCTTAGAATTTTTTAATGCGTTATTTGGATTTTGAGCAACCCATAGCGGTTTTGGAGGAGGAACTTGAGAAGCTAAGAAAGCAGGCAAACGAAAGTAAGGATGAAAGCATTTTAAAAAGGATAAAGGAACTTGAGAGGGATTTAGAGAAGCTAAAAAGGGATATTTTCTCAAATTTGA
This sequence comes from Candidatus Caldipriscus sp. T1.2, assembly GCA_000980735.1. Taxonomy (GTDB): domain Bacteria; phylum Hydrothermota; class Hydrothermia; order LBFQ01; family LBFQ01; genus Caldipriscus. The sequence continues at coordinate 51,157 of LBFQ01000054.1, read as the reverse complement.
CGAGGTGGCAAAAGGTGCAACTCGCCCGCCATCCCGACAGACCTTACCCTATGGATATAATTCCCAGAATTTGCGAGGATTTCATAGAACTTCACGGCGATAGGCTTTACGGCGACGATAAATCCATAGTTGCGGGTATAGGTAAGATAGAGGGGTACGGTACCATAATAGTTGGGATACAGAAAGGTAGGGAAACGGAGGAGAAGATAAAAAGGAACTTTGGGATGCCACATCCCGAGGGATATAGGAAGGCAATAAGGATGTTTTCCTTAGCTGAAAAGTTGGGGTTGCCGGTTTTGACTTTGGTGGATACCCCAGGGGCATATCCGGGAGTTGGTGCGGAGGAGAGGGGACAATTTTCCGCCATAGCTTACAGTATAAAGAAGATGTTGGAGATAGGGGTACCTACCATATCGATAATAACGGGGGAGGGTGGAAGCGGGGGAGCTTTGGCAATAGCGGTCGCGGATAGAGTTTATATGCTTGAGTATGCCATATATTCCGTAATATCACCTGAAGGTGCGGCGAGCATACTTTTTAGGGATGCATCTAAAAACAAGGAGGCTGCGGAATACCTAAAACTTACCGCGAGCGACCTGTTGAAATTTAAAATAATTGACGGGATAATAAAGGAACCTTTGGGGGGAGCCCATAGGGATTACGATGAAACCGCAAGGAGGATAAAGTTAGTATTTTTGAAGGCTTTTAGGGAATTGAGGAGAAAGGATAGGGCTACATTGTTGAGGGAAAGATTCAAGAAATATAGGAGGATGGGGGCTTGGGGGATCTTACAATAATCGTTTTTATAGCAACGAAAATTCATAGCGAACCTTCAACCTTATAATATCGTTACCTATGTGGATACTCCTAGCATACGCGGATATAGGCAAAATGGGGTTAAAGGCCCCGACCGCAGAAAAGGCGGAGCCGGTGGCCCCCAAGGGGATCAGGGTTAAGGCCCCGAGGATCCTCGGAGGGGGACCGGATGGATTCGGATACACCTACCTCTCGACCCAAGATGGAGACCCTGTCCCCTTCAGCTACATAGACATACATACCACAGGGATAAACGTGGGAGCGGGCGACGACTGGTGCTCGGGATCGAGCGCGGGCACCCTGTACTACCTGGGCTTCTCCTTCCCCTTCTACGACAAAACTACGGACTCAATTTCCATATGCTCAAACGGTACGGTGATTTTTAACAATAAGTGCACTTACTTGGGACTTGTGAACTCTTCGCTTCCGGACAATTTGTATGGTGAGCACGGATTTGTGGCGGTAATGTGGGATGACTTGGATCCATCTGTAAGCGGTGCTGGCGTCTACTTCCAAAGATTTACAACCTGCCCCGACGGTTATTCGGGTAGTTGCGCCGTGGTGCAGTGGTACAATACCCCCAGATATGGCCGTACCGTCAGGATGGACTTTGAGGTGATAATTTACGATAACGGAAATATAAAGCTCCAGTACAACAGCAACATAGATTACGTTGATGCGACCATAGGTATTCAGGATTCAACCGCCGCCGCCGGTTCAAACCCCACATGGTACATTCAGTATGTCTATAACGGCTCCCCTCCCGGACATATCCCCACAAACGGGACCGCAATACTTTTCCAATATCCCACGGGTGCAGATTATGATATTAGGGTGTTAAATGTATCCCCTTCGGGTTTGGTTTCCACATCCCCCTTAACCGTCCAGGCAGTAGTTAGGAACACCGGTTCCGTTCCAACAAGCGGAACACCCGTATATCTTTACATATACGATACCGTAAGCAATACGTTGGTTTTCTCGGATGTTCAAAATGTAAGCATACCAGCATCATCAAACGTGACGGTAACTTTCTCCGCCTTCACTCCATCTCCCAGGTCCTTCTATAAAGCTGTAGTTGTAGCAAACGAACCCTCGGATCCCAACCGTTCAAACGACACCATGGTATCAAGGTTCAGGACGTATTACCTCTTCGGGGATATATTGGGAAGTTGGACATTCCCGACCATCGGGGATGGAACGGGCTACAGCTTTGCTGGGATAACGTACGCCCCGGACAGCGGTAGGTTCTACGTGGTGAGTATGAACCCAATGGGTAGGGTTTTCTCCTTTAACCCTTCAAACCCGGCCGCAACTTTCACCTTGACACCTTGGATCCCCCATCGCTTCTTCGGAGCAAACGATATACCTTGGGGAATAGCGTACGTTGGAGGGAAGTTCTGGATCTCGCATGTGGGATATAGCTCGGGCTTCATAGGCAACAAGATGGGTATTTACAACGGGGCGGGGGTTTTGATAGACAGCTTTAACATTTGGACAAACGTTGAGAGCGGTTATTGGATGGCCGGTCTTGATCACGATCCTATAGAAAACGTGGTTTATGGAGTTTATGTAGGAGGCTCAAATCTTATCTACAAGATAAACCCCAACACCTACACCGTCGTTGGAACCTTCCCAAATCATACGGGCGTATCCCTAAGGGGCATCTTTTCCTTGCCTTATGTGAACGAGATCTATTATGGTGGTTGGAATCAGGGCAAAATCTACAAGTTGAGGAAGAGTCCTGTAAGCGTCCTTGATAGCGTCTTTATTGGAAATATGGCGGATGCGGACTTCTGGCCCTGCCCTTCGCCCGATCCGAACACGCCCATAACCGCCTTCATAACCCTAAACGACGCGAGCAATACCCTTATAAAAATGGCTTTGGGATACTATTGCGATCAGCTTATGATCTCCGAGGGTGAGAGGCTCGTTAAGGAGTACAACCTGAAGGTTTCGGGTAGGACTATAACCCTGTCCGGCAAAGCGGAAGTTTATGATATAACTGGTAGAAAGGTTGCTGAGTTCAAGGACAAATACACTTTACCTAAGGCTGGAATATACTTCGTGAAGGTTGGAGAAAAGACCGCGAAGGTGATAATAAGGTAAATTGCATAAGGGGGGAGGAAAACTCCCCCCTTTTTTATTTTCTTATCAAGGCTCCCAGAGAGGAAATAAGAAGTATTGCCAAAAAGGAACCTAGGATGTAGGGATCCTTGTATCCCCAAAATCCAATCAAGCTTGCTCCCAAGGAGGAAAGGCCCAATATCGCCCAAAGTTTTATAAGATTTGGGAAGAACAGGTAAAGCAACAAACTTAGAAAGAAAAGCCCAATAAATAGAAAAGAGAGCTCGCTCATATCCTAAACTTCCAACCCAGAATTATACCCAAGAAGGATAAACCCAAACCCAAGAGAAAGAGATTAAAAGTCAATTTCTCCAATGGGCTTTGATAGAGGAACTTAACTTTATGCTTTCCTTCGGGTACGTAAACTTTCATAAATGTCTCTCTGAACCTTTCAACATTTTCCCTTCTGCCGTCAACCTCCACCTTCCAATGGTGATAATAGTTTTCACTTAAAACGAGGTCGCATCTATCCTCGGAGGAGTACTCCACCTCGTATATCCCCCTCCTCGGGTCGTAATTCAAAACCTCTGCGCCCGAGATTTTATCCCCACAAATCAAGAAGAACCTCGGTAGATAATTCTTATTTTCCAAAATCTCAAAGTTCCCAATCCTGCTTACGATTTCCATCTTTCCCAAATACTCCGAGAATTTTAAAAATTCGGGGAATTTTTGCATTTCCTCCTTTAAACCAACTGGGGAGATTACGAACCTAACACCAAGGGTATCAAGGACCTCGGGTTTTTTCCTTATGCTATCGCAAAGGAAGTGGTTAAACATAAGGCCCTTGCAACCCAAATATTCGTAATAATACCTTATCTGTTGTCCATGATGCCCCCCGACGTTCTGAACACCAAGGG